>JAEWRL010000075.1 GCA_023398955.1 Pseudomonadota bacterium | reverse complement strand
CGCGCGAGTTGGGGCAACCCCATTCGATGCAGGGGAAGAGCCGGACCTTGTGCTGGCAGAGATGGCGCCCGAGCAGAGTGAGTTGTATTTACCGGGGGTGTATCAGAGACGGCATTTGGGGGGGATGCGGAGCGCCTACAGGCCAGGGATTGAGCTGTCGTCAGTCGAACTTTTCCCATCTCCCACGGCCTATGCTCTTGAGCTTCGAGGCATCTAGCAGCATGGCACTCGCTTATCCTTCAGCCAAAGGATTGAGTTGACCCCGTTCGTCCAGCTCGTGACGAGCGAGCCCGTACTCCGTGTAGACGAGCAGATTATCCAGGATACGATCAATGACGCTGCCAAGATATGAAACGACTGCGGGTGCAAGTTTTGCTGCCACGCTACGCCTCGAGTACATGAGCGACAAGGTTCAACGCCTGCCGAACCGCGCCAGCTATGCCAATCTCGTGGTTTTCTTCCGACCTGGGCCTATTTCTGAACGCTGGAACGCGCAGCCAGGAAACTGGGTTCGTGACCGCCCTATTGACATCTCGGCGGTCACGGTCGCGCCAGCCAGGCAGAAGGTTGAGTCTGACAATCAGGAGATGACGTTCCAGGTCACAATCCCGGGTACTTTGCGATGACTGCGCTCTTGCCGCGCGCAGACGACGACAGAATCGAATTAGCCATGGCGGCTGCGCACGTCGCCGACGGTGAGCAGATACTTGGGAATGGCCCACCTGGCCGAACCTGGGACATCGCGCGGGTCGTGGTTCGCCGCCAGCCTAGCGTGGCCGTTCTGACGGGTACGGATGGGCGGGATGCTAGGGCAGACGAGCACTATTTTGCGAACGCTAAGAGTGTTCTAGGGCGTTGGATGCACGTGGAGGAGTCGCCCCAGGTGCGGAACCTCCGCGAGGCAATTGCGTGGATACGCGAGGCTGCACCAACTGGTATACCGTGGGGAATGATTCACCTCGTTGGACACTCTGACGGCAATGTATGGCTGTTGAAGCGCTGGCCCATCGAGGAAATCCCAGCGATACCAACTCGAACGGGTTGGTACGAGTTGCCGCCATGGGCAATCGAGTCCGTAGCCTCGGAACTGCGGCGAACCAATCGGCAGCCGCAGGCCGAGCACGTTGCGCGGGACAGTCACGTAGTCTTTCATATCTGCCAATTCGCCGTAAACGGGGACGGTCTACTCAGAGCTGCGCAGTCGCTGTTCGCTGCAGCTCCTACCGTGCACGGCACCCCGCTGTTCGTGGCATTTGGTGCCGTGGACTCGGGCGCTCAACCGAGTGTCCCCGTCGAGAGCCTTGCTCGACTACCTTCCGGCCCCAATGGCCCATACCAGACGGTGGAGGTTTCACCAGATCCTCTGCTATCCACGCGTTTCATGCATATTGCTGGCTCATGAGCAGTCACTGGCGCTTCGTTTTGCCGCTTCTTGGAGCATTGGCTGCCGCTGGTTGCGATCGGTCGTCACTTGGCGCCTCGGAACGGCCAACGGTTCCCCCGAGGCGTATGTCTAGCCCCATCGTGTCCCGCGAGAGCGCCTGCGTGGGGTATCGCACGACGTGCACGGATCGGGTTCCTTGGCCTCCACCCTTGAGTAGTCCGGTCATGCCGCGACCGCCAGCGTGCGTGTGTACCTCGCGGTACTTCGTTGCAGACAGTCCGGTGCCAGCTGGCTGTCCGCCATGCTTAGAGCTTGTGTGGGGAGGAGTTCGCCTCGCCGCCTGGTCCCGGAGGGGTTCGCACGTCGCGCTGCAGTTCGAGGATGGCGTTGGGGTCTTTGAGTTGGGCTCGCCAGAACCGGTTCACTTCAGCTCGGTACAGGGCGGGTGTGAGCACCTGGTGGTTGGCTCTGACGCTGACTGGATTGGCTGCGGGAGTTCGGGGCGACTGGACCTCGTCCAGTGGGGCTCGTCCGTGAAGCGTGTACGGGAAAAACTGAATGAGCCGTTGCGGGGCCTTGTCGAACACGACGATAGACTCATCGTCCTGACTGACCGAAGACTACGTGAGATTGATCATGGCGGCACACAGAGCTACCAGATTGAGATTGAAACGTCGGGCGTCGCGGCCAGTGACGGCGATGTGCTGGCGGTAGCGTCGGAAGGATACGTCCAGTTGCTCGTGGGCAACCCCCTGGCGGTTCAGGCCCAGATCGCTCTGCCGCCGTCTACCGAGCTTCGGCAGATTCGCAAGCTGAGCGTCAAGTCGGGGGAGTCCCTGATGCTTGCGACCGAGGCCACCCCCATGCGGACCACCATCTGGCGCACCAGTCATGGAGGGACGGGCGCCCCGGACAGCTGGCAGAGGCTTGAGCTGCCGGATAGCGACGCTCCGCGTGGAATCGACCTGCTCGATCACGGACAGATTCTCGAGTGGAGAAGCCGCCCATCGGGGTGGATCTGGACGGAACGAGCTTATCCCTCCGGGCAACAACTCAGGACGTGGGCTTGGGGAAACGACTTGCTCCTCTGGCCGCCTCCGGTCGTTTCGCCTTCCGGGGCAACCGTTGTGGTAGGCGGCCCAAAGGGAGCCTTTGCTGTCGACCTTGCCGACCGCCGCATCGTGCAAAGCTGGGGGATGGTTGGCGTTCCCTTGCGGTCGACTCTTCGTGTAGCCCTAGACCGATCGGCTCTTGCTTTTCACGCCGACACGAGAGTCTGTTGGTTGTCCGTGACCGGGATGGGGGGCTGCTTCCAGTTCCCCGCAGCGGTACGTAGCTTGGCGGTCGCCCCTGCCGGACAGGCGCTCATGGTCGAGACCGACGAGGACGCGTGGGTACTAGATGGTCACCATGGGGTGCCAGTACGCCTTGCCCGCACCCGAAAGCTGAGGTCGTGGTATGCAACAGCGTTCTCGAACGATCTGGTGGCCTGGGATCAGGACAGCAAGCAGGTCGTCGTCTGGTCTATCACAACAGCGGGCAGTCAGGGTCTACCAGGCAGTGACGCTTGCGAGCATCTAGCTTCCGCGGAAGACGGTGTGTACTGTGTTACGAAGGATGGGGAGCTGCTCGAATGGCGCGATCTCCGACGGTCCCCGCGGCGAACGCTGCGCGTAGATGGCCGGATCCATCGCTTCGCGCTTAGCCGGCGAGGCGAACTGCTCGCTGTCGAGCTCGAGCGAGATCGAATCGAGCTCTGGGGCGCACGGTCCGGAGGTTGGCAACGGATGGAACCGCGGGACCGTAGCGAACGCCATCTTCTTTGGGATGGTGGCAGGCCGTGGTGGGTCACAGCCGACGGCGCGAGTTGGCGCACTCTTCACGGCGACCGCTCGGGAAGTGCCCGGAGCAGAGCTCTCCTCTCAGACGAGGGGCCGCCCGCGAGCAACGCTTTTGGACGCGTCGAATTCTACAGCTCTGCACTTGCAGTGCAGGTGGGGTGCCACGTTCTTGCGTTTGCACCGAAATGGCCCCTCAAAGTAGAAGCGGGATCCGAGCCCGTAGTGGGCGGAGCGGTCCTCATGGCTCCTGACGGCAGGCATGAGCTCCTGGGCGACGAGTCCGTTCTTGAGCCGTGGGTTTGCGGGTCCGGTGGGGAGCTGGGGTCGAGGACGGATTGCGGCCGTCTCCGTCGCTCAGGGCTCGTCCCAGAGCTTCTGCGCGAGTCGGTCGAGTGAACAGGACTTCTCCCGTGCGCGTGGCCCCGGAGGGGGGCGCTACAGTGTCGCTGGCCGTCGGAGCTGACGCTACGTGCTCGCTTCCAGCGACCATCCACATCACGGGTTCCACGGACATCCGGGCCACGCGCTC
>JAEWRL010000228.1 GCA_023398955.1 Pseudomonadota bacterium | reverse complement strand
GAAGATCCTAGATCGGACGATCGATCGACAGCTCCGGCGGGTGGCCGCTACTTCACCTCATGGATGAAGCCACGCGCGCCAGACCGCGGGATGAACAGCCGAGAATTCCGCAGGATTCAGCGTCCATCTGCCGGGGGGCGCGCGAAATCTAGGTTGAATGGCCGCTCACCCTGGCCTGGGCACGGTAGCGGCGGGCCCGGGAATCGAGCATGGCTGCTCGCCGCCGTGGCTGCAAGTGCACTGCTCCTTGGCGCTGGCGTGTTCGCAACCGATCGCGTCGACCCTGTGCCACCGCAATGGCCTCCCCCGGAGGGTCAACCCCGGGCGAAGCTGGAGAGCCTCGCTGCTGCAGTCGCTCACCACGCTCGCAGAGCCCGACTACCGGCGCCCCCCCCCTTCGGAATCGTCCCCTCTTGCGGTGGGTTCTGGCCTCCAGAAGGGGGTAGCGCCCCGCCCGAACTCGGTCCCTGCGATTGGAACCGTCAGGCCGCACCTCGCTCGCACGGGGAAGCAAACCGCCAGTGACTCGAACGATGAAAGGGAACCGACCACGTCCGCTGGCGTCGTCCCCGTCGTCGCCGACGTGAATGTGAGTGCCACAGACGATCTCCTGTTCGAAGATGCCCTGCAAACAAGGAAATGACCCGCACCGCGCGCCACCATGTCCCGCAAACTCTTCGTCTCCACGCTCGTGAGCATTCCTCTACTAATGACTACAACCGGCTCCGGCGCTACGGGGATCCATGAGCCCGCATCACAGAGCCTCTTCGACGAGGGGCGTGAGCTCATGATTCAGGGCAACTTTGCAGAGGCCTGCGCCAAGTTTGAGACGAGCTACGAACTCGAGCCTGGCCTCGGTACACTTCTCAACCTCGCGCTGTGTCACGAGAAACGCGGCCAACTCGCCACGGCTTACGTGAAGTACAACGACGCCTTCACACTCGCACTCAGAGCGGGAGACGAAGCTCGGGTCGCCCTGGCGAAGAAGCGCCTGGATGCCCTGACACCTCGACTCTCCAGGATCGTCATCGATGCTGATGCAAGGCACCTGCCAAGCGGGGCATGGATCACGATGGACGGAACTCCAATGGACAGGGCATTGCTCGGCGTACCCTTTCCGGTGGATGGCGGCCAGCACGAGCTCGTCATCGGCGCCGACGGGATGGAAACAGTCAAGATCATCGTGACCGTCGATGCCGAGGGAACCACCAAAACAGTGCACCTGCCCGTCCTCGAATCAGTTCCTCGCGAGAGGAGCGGCTCGATGGAGTGCGATGGCGAGAATGGCTTCATTGATCTCACCGTTGGCTCACATAGGAGCTCAATTATTGAGGTTGGCTACCCTGGATGGTATGAAGTCCGTCGCGTCTCTTTGTACCACGGAGCCACGGACGCCGAGATCCTCTACCATTTCGGTCGAGCGCTCGGCTTCGGTCATGAGTATGACCTGGATGGTCTACCTGGCCCGTGCATCCCCTGTGAGGACGACGCCGACTGCTCCATCCCCTACAGACCCGAGTGCCTTCCAAGTGGCTTCTGTGGTCAGCGTTCGAACCATCAATCGATCATGGCTCCCCCCGATTGTGGTGGCATCGAGCCTATCCGCTCTCTATCAGTCTGGGATGTCTACGGTGCCCAACGCGCCTATGGACGCAAGCCACTGGGCTCGCTCGTCTCCGGCCGGGCGAACTGCGTGCACGGCACCATCGGCGGGGCTGCCATGCTTGGCATCTGCGAAGGATTCGTCAGCGACCGGATTCTCAGGCGGTTCGCCAGCGTCGAGGACGAGGTGGATCAGTTCGCCTTACCGCTGCTTTCTTCCGACCTCTGTCTTCAGTTGGGTGCTGCGAGCACCCCCAGTCTTGTCGGCACGGGAGCTTGCGATTCAACGGCGGCAACGCAAGGCTTCTGGACCGGCGGCATGAAGCTCCGAGGAGTTGGCGGGCTCTGTGTCATCGCGCGGGCCGCCGCATCAGGCTCACTCCTCAGAACTGCGCTGTGTGAGGATGCGGCGCCCGAACTCAGTCACTGGGGCGTGACCGACAGCCAGATTAGGCTTGCAAACACCGACCTCTGCGCGACAATCCCCAATGGCGTGGGTCAGTTGGGGACGCACGCGGTACTCGCGCCATGTGGCTCCGTCACGAATGGACAAAGCTTCGTGATCCGAGAAGGGCGCCTTCTCTGGCGGGACGGACTCTGCCTCCAGGTTAGTGGCGGCCTTCCATTGCCAGGGTGTGACGTAATCCTGTGGAATGGGTGCGGCATCGGCGCCGAGCACGCCCGCTATTACCTGTCAGGCCCGGTCCAAGTCGGGTCTGGCCTCTGTCTCGAGACAGATGAGCACAACGTCTCCCTGGCCAGCGGCCCTTGCTCGTCGACGAGTCTTCAGGACTGGGATTTCCACTTCTAACCTGAGACAACGGACGCGCCGCTCTCCGGACGACTCCCTCCCGCCCTCAAGGCGGATCGGCTGGTCCTACATACCTCTCGAGGAATCGTTCGCGCTCTGGCGGCGCCGCGCAGAGCCCTGTCTGGGTGAGCGCTCCACGATGCGACCCGTGAGTCACATAATGAACGCAGAGCCCTGACAGAGGAACAATCGCCCGTAGTTACAGCCGTTTGCTGGCGGGGACCGACGCCTTAATGAAATTGAGTTTCACTTGCTACCCCAAAGCTGATAGGCGTTGCGAGGTCGCTCGGCTCGCCATCGTCGGCGGGCACCCCGGCAGCGTGAGCCGCCACCACGGTGAAAGGAACCGAAGACTTCATGAGACCAGCTTCCTCCCCCTTCCTGGACGACAACACCCGAGACACGCGGCTCGGCTTTCGCTCAACCCGACCTCTTCTCGCGGCCGGGTTGGCGCTTGGACTGCTGTCCGCGGGCGCGACAACCGCTTGCAGCGATGACTCCAACTCGCCTGACAACGGCGCGGCAGGCTCGAGCAGCAGCGCGGGTACGGGGAACCAAGCCGGAGCGGACGGTGCCGCACAGGCCGGCAACGACGGCGCGGGAGCCGCTGGCGCGGCCGGCGCCGGTGGCGGCGCGTCGACCTTCGACGTCCTGGAGGTCGCCGACCACGTCGTGACCTCCGCCAACGACCTGCGCGGGCTCACCTACGCAGCCAACGGGAAGATCTATGCGTCTGGCCATTCGAGCGCGGATCCCGAGAACCCCGAGCTCGTGCTCGCCCGGTTCGATGCGGACGGGACGCTCGACGAGGATTTCGGCGAGGGCGGCATCGTCCTCTTCGACGTCGCAGCAGGCCAGGAGCAATCCCTCGGGATCGTCGAGCTGGCGGATGGTGAGCTCATCGTGCAGGCCAACGTGGCCGACGGCAACGGTGGAGAGAACACTGCCGACCAGGCTGGCGGTGACGACATGGCGCGGCCCGGGGGAACCAACGTGGTCTTGCTGCGCTTCACGAGCGACGGTCAGCTCGTCACGAGCTTCGGGACGGACGGGGTAGCGCTCATCGAGTTCGGCTGGCCTAGCGCCAGTGACGGCGAGTGGCCAGCGCCCACCTACGATTCATCTGAGTCCGGTAACAGCCAGTGGTCGTGGCCTGGGTACCCCCATGATCAGTCGTGGGGGATCGCCCTGGACAACAGCGGCGAGGAGGAGAGGATCGTCATCTTCGGGTATGGGCCGGCCAAGGTGGGCGAGCTCGATGACGGCGTCCAGCGGCTCGACAATGATCGCTACATCGTCCGCGTGCTGGCGAGCACCGGGGAACCCGATCCCTCGTTCAACGAGGGCGAGCCGTTGGCGCTGAACACCCTCGGCACGTTCTCCGATGGTGGGCGGCGCGGTATTGTCGAGCGCGACGGCTCGATCGTGAGCGCCGGGTACACGAACTTCGGCGACGGCTTCGGCAACCACGTCGTGCTGGTGCGCCTCAATCCCGATGGCACCCTGGACCAGGAGTTCGGCTTCGGCATCCCGCTCCCCGGAACAGCCCGCTTCAACCCCTTCCTCGACGACGGGGGCATGACAGAGGCCTATGACGTGGGGCAACAATCGAGCGGGCGCTACGTTACTACGGGCTACGGCCGTGCCACCGGGACGGACATGCCATCCAGCTATGGGTACGCCACGACCGATGGGGTGGACCTGGTCTCATTCGGGGTCACGTCTACCGGTCTCGACAGCGCCTACGGTCGCACGGGGACCCTCGCCGTGCAGAGCGAGGAACACGGGCTTGCCTCGACGGAAGACCGCGGTCGGGCCCTCGTCGTGCTCCCTAACGACCACGCCGTCCACGCCGGCAGGTTCGGCGGAGACGCCGCGCTCATCGTGACCACCCCCGACGGGGAGCTTGCAGCCGTCGGCCCCGATGCCGGTGGCGTGTTCCGCTTCCCCCACGACACAATCGATTCCCACTTCTACGCCATCGCGCTCTCGCCGGACGGCACCCGCGTCGCCGCTACCACCAACAACCATGACGAGGGAGTGAGAATCGCCGTGCTTCGAGTGGAGCTCGAGTAGTCCTCTTCCCTTGCACGCTGCCCGGCCGGCGCCGCGCATCCAAGCGAAGGCCGGGCCAGTGTCCCTTATATCGAACGGTTTATGCGTAGCCACCTGACGATCGCCGAACGCGCCTTGGCCCCAGCCCTCGCTTCCCTGTGCCTTGCCGTCATGACGGCCATGGCGGGCTGCGAGGCAGAACGTCCTGCAGAGAACTACCATGCTGGAAGGCGGCAGCCGAAAGCGGGCCCCGGGTCTCCCGATCTTGGCGCGGGCGGCAGCACGGCTCCGGCTCCCGGCGTCGGCGGAATCGTCGCCGGCTCTGCCGGGACCATGGCGCAGGGCGGGGCCGTGGGCTCCGCCGCCGAATCTCCGTGCGGGCCGCCACCTCTCACAATGGCGAGCGGCGCCTTCTCCCGAGAGGCGCTGCGCCGCGCGGCTGCGAGCTGCGCCACCTGGCACTACTGCGAGTTCGCAGCCGCTGCGAGCGGCTTGGAGAGCGCCGTCAGCCACTACCGGGATGATCCAAGCACCGAGCACCTGACCACGGCGCGCCGGGCGTGGCGCCGGGCCATGGAGACCTGGTCCGAAGCCGAGCTGTTCCAGTTCGGACCGGCCGCGAGCGCGTCCGAGGGAGCAGGAAAGGACATCTACCAAGGGCAGGGTCTACGCAATTTGATCCACGCATGGCCCGCGACGGCCCGCTGCAGGGTGGAGGAGCAGATCGTCGAGAGGGGGTACGCCGAGCACGGCATGGACAGTGTACTCGTCTCCGGCAGGGGTCTGTTCGCTGTCGAGTACGGTCTCTTCGCCACCACACAAGACACCGACTGTGCCACGAGCTCCAGGACCGCCGAGCTCTGGGCAGACCTCGACGAGGCGGAGCTCCGTGCCCGCCGGATCGATTACGCGGTGGCGGTGAGCCGTGACCTGCGAGAACTCGGCGAGTCGCTGCACGCCGCCTGGCAGCCGAGCGGCGGAGACTTCACCAGCACCTTCGTCAGCGCCAACGGCTACCCGAGTGAGCAGGAAGCGCTCAACGTCCTCGCTTGGGCCATGATGTACGTCGAAAAGGAGATAAAGGACTGGAAGCTCGGGATCCCGGCCGGCTATACCCTGACTGCTCCGGTGAGCGGCCCCGAGACGCCCTTCGCGGGCACGGGTACGGAGAATCTCGAGGCCAATCTGCGAGGCTTCCAGGATCTCTTCCAGGGCTGCGGCGCCGACGGGCAGGGCCTCGGGTTCGACGATTGGCTCGAGGCGGCAGGCCACGGCGCGCTGGCTTCGGACATCGTCGCCGCGACCGGCTCGGCTCGTCGAGCTCTCGCGTCGTTACCACCCTTGCACGAGGCCAGCAAAGCCGAACTGGAAGAGTCCTACACCGCGATCAAGGCGCTGACGGACCTGCTCAAGAACGAGCTCCTCGGCGCGGGAAGCCCCCTCAATCTCAAGCTCCCGGCCACCGTCGAGGGCGACACGGACTAGCCGCTCGGATTGCCCCATGCGTCTCTCCCCTCGCCTTCTTCGCGCCCTCGCCGCTCCGGTCGACGCCTCGTGGCTGGTCGCCTTTCGCGTCGTGTACGGCGTCGCGATGGCGGTGTCCATGCTGCGCTTCATCGCCTATGGGTGGGTCGACCGCTTCTTCGTCACACCTCGCTTCCACTTCAAGTACTGGGGATTTGAGTGGGTAGAGGCGCTGCCAGGGCCACACATGCACATCCTCTTCTGGGTCCTGGCGGGGCTTGCCCTCGCGGTGGCAGCCGGTGCACTCTTCCGCGTAGCAGCCGTCGGCTTCGCAGCGGGGCTCACCTACGTGCAGCTCATCGACGTCAGCACGTACTTGAACCACTACTACCTCGCGGCCCTGCTCGCGTGGCTTCTCGCTGCTTCTCCGGCGAACCATGCGAACTCGCTCGACGCCTGGTTTGTCCGACGCCGTCGAGGGGGCCCGCACGGCAGCTCGCGGAGCGCCGTCGGACCGCTTGCTCCCGCGCCAACCCTGCCCGCCGCCTGGCTCTACCTCTTTCGGTTCCAGGTGGGTGTCGTCTACCTGTTCGCCGGACTGGCGAAGGCGCAGAGCGATTGGCTGCTCCACGGGCAACCCCTCGGCATCTGGCTCGGAGCAAAGACGGATCTGCCCGTGATAGGACCGCTCCTGACCTTGGAGGGGGTTCCCCTGCTGATGAGCTGGTGCGGGTTCCTGTTCGATACGACGATCGTCGTCTGGCTGCTGCTCCCGAAGACCCGTCCTTGGGCCTACGCGATAGTGATCCTCTTTCACGTGATGACCCGCCTGCTGTTCCCCATCGGCATGTTCCCCATCATCATGGCGCTGTCTGCGCTCGTTTTCTTCGACCCGGATTGGCCGAGACAGCTGCTCCTGAGGGCGCGCGCGCTCCGCGCACGTTGGGGCGCCCGGGGATCGCGCCTCGTCGGGGAGAGCGGCCAGCGGACGCCCACGAACGCGCCGGCTACTGCGCCGCGGCGCGGGTCGAGGCTCTCCCCCCTGGGGCTCACACTGGCGGCGACCTATTGTATCGCCCAGGTCGCCCTTCCATTGCGCTTCCTCGGCTACGGCGGCAACGTCCTTTGGCATGAGCAAGGGATGCGCTTCTCCTGGCGCGTCATGGTGCGCGCAAAGGGGGGCAGCACTACCTTCGTCGTGGAGCAGCCCAGCACGGGACGCTCCTGGCACGTCAATCCAGGGCTCTACTTGACGGGCATGCAGCAGAGCGAGATGTCAAGTCAGCCCGATCTCATCCTTCAGCTCGCCTCCCACATCCGCGACGACATGGCACGACGCGGCCTCGGAAGGGTCGTGGTGCGCGCCGAATCCCATGCCTCCCTGAACGGCCGCCGCAGTGCGCGCCTCATCGATCCCTCAATCGATCTGGGCGCCATCACGGACGGCCTGGGCCGCGCCGAGTGGGTGCTCCCCGGACCCGCCGAATCCCCACCGCAGACTCGACCCGTGCTTTGAGCCGCATGAGCAGCCCTGCTTCCCCGGTGCGGCACTCGCCCACTGCGGTGTCCCTGACCTCTCCCACCGATGACCCACACCGACCTCCCTTTCCTGTTCGACCTCAACGAGCGCTGATGCAAACGTCGCGGCATAGCTACGCCCTGGCCGTTTTGGCGGCTGCCCTTACCGGGACTCTGGCACGGTTCGCCACCGCCGAGCCTCCCGCTCACGAGCCCGAGCAGGAGCCCGAGCAGGAGCCCGAACCCGCGGAGATCGTCGTCGTTGGCAGCCGGGTCCCCGAGACGCCCGGGTCGGTCCACGTCATCGGACGCCGTCAGCTGGAGCGCTTCGAGTACGATGATCCCCACGCCGTGCTGCAGCAGGTGCCGGGCGTCTACGTGCGACAGGAGGACGGGGTCGGTCTGCGTCCGAACATCGGGGTCCGCGGGGGAAACCCGGATCGCAGCAAGAAGCTCACCTTGATGGAGGATGGCATTCTGTTCGGCCCGGCGCCGTACTCTGCCCCTGCCGCCTACTACTTTCCGCTGCTGACGCGGATGGGGATGTTGCGCGTCGTGAAGGGGCCCGCAGCCATCGCGTTCGGGCCTCAAACGATCGGGGGCGCCGTCGATCTCATCACCCGCCCCATTCCCGCGGACACGCGCGCCGCCTTCGATCTCGGAATCGGCGAGTACGGCTACCTGAAGGGGCATGGCTATTTCGGCGCGAGCACCGAGAGGTTCGGCTTCCTCGTGGAGGGGGTGCACCTGCACAGCGATGGCTTCAAGGAACTGCCCAGTGGGGCGGACACGGGCTTCGTGCGCAACGAGTGGATGGTCAAGGGCTCTTACGTGGTGGACCCAACGGCCCTAGAGCGCAACGAGCTACGCCTCAAGCTGACGTACTCCGACGAGGCGTCGAACGAAACCTACTTGGGCTTGACGGACCGTGATTTCCGCGAGAACCCCTACCGTCGCTATGCTGCCAGCAACCTGGACCGCATGGACAGTCACCGCACGTCGGTCGTCCTCAGCCACGTGTTCGAGTCGCCGCGCGACTCCTTGCTGCTGACGACGTCCCTCTACCGTCATGACTACCACCGCGTCTGGCGCAAGCTGAACGGCTTCCTGGGGGCTTCCGTCGCCGCCGTGCTCGCTGCCCCCGAGGAGCCCGCGAACGCCGAGCTCTATGCGGTCCTGACTGGTGAAGCCGACAGCGTCTCGGCGAGCCACACGCTCCTGGTCGGCCCGAACGCGCGCACCTTCGTGAGCCAGGGCGCCCAGACCCTCCTCGAGTGGAGGGGCACGACAGGACCGGTGCAGCACCGACTGGAGGTGGGGACGCGCCTGCATCGAGATTCGATCGAACGAAACCACACGGAGGACGCCTTCCTGATGATCGACGGCGACCTCGTCCCGGCGGGCGAACCGACGCTCGTCACGACCGCGAACCGCGACGCCTCGTCGGCCCTCGCGCTCCACGTCCTGGACGTAGCAAGCTGGCAGCACCTCTCAGTGACCCTGGGAGTGCGCGCCGAGGCTGTGTACTCGACGTCCCGCGATGATCTCGCTGGCTCGAAGGAGGGCCACCTCGTGCACGCCTTGATGCCCGGGGCGGGGCTCTACTACGGGCTGACGGATGCCCTCGGCGTGCTGGCAGGGGTCTACCGGGGCTTCAGCCCGCCCCCGCCTGGCAGCGCCGAAGACGTCGAGCCCGAACGCAGCCTCAACTACGAGGCAGGCGCCCGCTGGACCTCGCGTCCCCTGCGGCTGGAGGCGGTTGGGTTCTTCAACGACTACTCGAACTTGACCCACGTTTGCACCTTCTCGAGCGGCTGCCTGCAGGACGATCTCGAGCGACAGTTCGATGCAGGGGAGGCGCACATCTATGGAGTCGAGGGCTATGGCGAGTACCAGCTCCGAACCGGGCCCGTCACCGTGCCCTTGAGTGGAGCCTATACCTACACGCGAGCCCGCTTCCGGCGAAGCTTCGAGTCGGGCGACCCTATCTGGGGCAACGTGAGGCGTGGAGACGAGCTCCCTTACGTGCCGCGGCACCAGGCAAACGCCACCATCGGCTTCGAACTCGAACGGCTCGGCTGCGCCGCCGCGATGACCTATGTCGCTGCCATGCGCGAGGACGCAGGGGACGAGCCCCTCGACGAGACCGTCTCCACCGATCGGCAGCTCTGGTTCGACGTGAGTGCGCACGCGAAGCTCGTCGACCCGGTCGTGCTCTATTTGACAGTGAGGAACCTGCTGGACAGCGCTGACGTCGTGTCGCGCCGCCCCTTCGGCGCGCGCCCCAACGCACCACGCTGGGTTCAGGTGGGTGCGAAGGTCGGATTCTGAGCGGAAGGACGAGCGGGCACATGCTTTCTTCGCCGCAGCCTGACTCGGCGGTCGCAGACGGTCAGCAAAGTACCGAATGGAATGGCAGTTCGTGTGTACCGAGGATGATGTGGAGACCGCCCTCATCGATCACTGCTTCTCCACGCGCCATGCGATAAAGGTTCCGTGGGCGTCGGGCGGGCGGCGAGACCCGGGAGCCCCCAGCGCCGGCTGGAGCCGTTTGCCAGCCGATGCCGGCAGAGCCTACAGCCCCATGCAGTTGGCGTAGTACGTCACCGTCGCTGGCCAATCGGAGAAGACGCCCAGCACGCCCACATCTCTGGCCAAGACATCGAGCACCTCGAAGGTGTCTCCTTCGTTGTCGATCAGCGA
Source organism: Pseudomonadota bacterium (assembly GCA_023398955.1). Taxonomy (GTDB): domain Bacteria; phylum Myxococcota_A; class Polyangia; order Polyangiales; family Polyangiaceae; genus JAEWRL01. The sequence continues at coordinate 8,308 of JAEWRL010000228.1, read as the reverse complement.
CGAAACGCTCTGGTGATACCATCCACCTCCCGAGCTCAGAAGGCCATCGCGCTCGAGCGTCCAGGTGATGAGGTCGAGACCGGCCCTCTTTGCGCGACGGGCGTATTCGGACGGGACGATCCGATCACCCTCAACGGCGAGGAGTATCCACATGGGCGGCGCGACGATGTTGACTCCCGCGGCACGAAGCTCAGCCATGTTCGGTGACCAAGTGCTTGGATCCATATGGTCGAACCCCGGCAGATCGTAGCGCCCATCCAGGTACACCGCCTGACGACCGAACCTGGGGGTGTGCTCGATCCAGTAAAGGACGTCATCGAGGAGGAAGGACTGAGCAAACACGCGCCTCGGATCGATGTGGGCCGCCTTGTACTCGTCGATCATCTGCTGGGCAAAGTCCTCCTGCGTGTAGTCGCCCTCATAGGGCATGGGAACGCTCGGAGTCTTCAGCTCGGGGGTGAACTTCAACCCGAGGTCACCGATGAGCTCGATGCTCTCCGCGTGCGTCATTAGCGTGCCGCACGTGGCGTAGAGGTCGGTCCGGAAATCTGCAGTGCCACCGACGTACTCTTCGACGGTCTGGGCATTGGGATTGCTGGCGTCCATCTTTCCGCAGAGGGTCTTGAACTCGTCCAGGTTGATGTCCGTCGTGCAGCACTGCGCCGAGGCAGGCGCGCCCGTAGTAGGATCGGCCGGCACGAAGGGCCTGGAGCACTTCTCCGCCAGCGGAGTGAGCAGGATGTTCGTCGTCGTATGTAGGTCGCACTGGGAGTGCCGGCAAACGAGCTCGCGGTCCTTGGTGAAGGTAACGTCACACTCAACGATGCCAGCGCCCATCCTTGCAGCGGCCTTGGAGGATTCGAGGGTGTGCTCCGGAAACTGCAGGGCAGCGCCGCGGTGGCCGATGGAGAAGTCAGTCGTCGTGAATGGCCCGTCCGAGCAAGATACCAGCTTGTCCTTCAGCGGGCCTTCATCCATGTCGTCCACGAGGTAGTAGGGGCGCGGCCCCAGCTGTACGTTCAGGGGCTTCTGCGCGGGCCGGCGCCAGTCCCTCACATGCTTCCTCGGGCCGCGTGCACGCTTCATTTCCTGCGCGGAGACGCCTTCGTAGGTGCCATCGCCGCTCGTAGAACAGGAAGCGCTGAGCAAAACGCTTGCCGCAATCAATGCGGAGCTCGTCACATCGCGGAGAAACCGATTCATTGATGATCCTCCTGGAATAGTGGGACCCTGCGACCCTAGGCACCAAATGTAAGGGGACTGCGCAGAACCGGCAACAATGTCGTGATGAGTCCCGGGCAGCGGCGTCGCTCCCTCGCTCGGCTTTACAAGGGCACGGGGCTTCGGCCCGTGGCGGCTGGCGGGGGACCCCGTTCCGGGTCCGGCGGCCTTCAAGCCTCCCGGAGCGCGCCTGCGCCGACCGCGGTTCCAGGGATGTGGTGGTAGGGCATCGAGCTGGCACCAAGCCGCAAGGGCGAGCCACGGCTCGGCCCGAAACCGGACCCGACATTCGGAGCGCCGATCGCCCACCCTTTGCGTTATTGTTCTCGGCGTCCGTGGCGTTGAATGAGGTTGCCGATCCGGCAGTCCAACCAGTCCCAAGTATTCGAAACCCTTAGGAGGGAAATGTGAGAAAACATCTTCTAGTTTCTGCGACTTCGCTGCTTGCTTTCAGCCTGACCGCCTGCGGCTCGGATTCAGGCGGGAGCGATGACGGCCAACAGCCAGTGCCAACCGATGCCGCCGAGACGACCGGGCTCGCGAAGACCCGGACCGCAACCCTCCTGGATGGGCTCGCGGATGCGCTCGGCGAGATGGAGGGTGACGGCGGCATGAGCTTGGCCATGGAGAGCGCGAGCTTCGCCTCGGGGAGCGGCTGCGAGCAGCTGGACGCGCCAGAAGAACCTGAGGAGCTCGACTTGACCGGGCTCGAGGAAGCCCTGCGCGAGGTCCGCGCGTTCGCGGACGACCACGTCTTCAAGGAAGAGTACGTCGAGTCCGACGACGGAACGACCGTGATCTACCGCATCGACCCAGCAAGCGCCTGTGAGGGGGACTCGGAGTGCGTGAGCGAGCTGACCGAGAATCCGCTGCGGGTCGCGGTCAATGTGCTGGAGGACGAGTCATTGGCCGTGCGCCTGCTCGTGGGGAACGATCGACACGACCCACTGAGCGCCCGTTTGAGCGCGGAGCAGCTAGGCCTGACAGCGGATCTCTCGGAGTTGATGGACGCAGTCTCTCTGTTCATGGAGCCGGAGGACCGCGAAGACCTGCCCAAGACCCTCCGGGGCGTCATCGATCTCAGCCTCACAAAGAACGGCGAGCAGGACTTCAGCATTGCTTTCAGCGTGCTCGAAGCGCTCAACCTGGAGGTGGAGGATGAGCCAGGCGAGTTGGTGGCGGTGAATATCGGCGCGAGCACGCCGACCAGCGAGCTCCGGCTCGATGCCAACACGAACTCGATGACCTGGCGCCAGAACCTGGCCACCGTGGACGTCACCGCCTCGGGTTCCTTGGTGTGTGGAGACGACTCAGACTGCGGGGCCAAGGAGCAGCAGGGCACGTTCCGCATGCATCTCGCAGGGATGACGAGCCAGCTCGAGATGAGCTCTGGGAGCGACGGGTTTGGCATCTCTGGCTATGGTCTCGGCGACGACACTTCCTACGTAGCCCTCGACGACGAGCGGCTCGTCGCCGTCGACCTGAACCAGAACAGCGGGCGCACCCTCGACATCCGCTTCAAGGACACGGCCGAAGGCATCCTGGTGACCTTCGAGCCCGAGCTGGATCTTCGCGTCGCGACGGCCCTCAACACGCTCTCGGAGTCTCTGCGGGTGGACATGCCGGACTGGCTCTTCGACGAGGTCTTCGACGTGACCCTGGGAGGAGACGCCAAGCCGAGCATTCTGATCCGGCGCCCCTCCTGCGACGAGTACGGAGACCCCGTGGGCGACGCTCAGCTCGAGGTCGAGAGCGGCACGCTCACGCTGGCAGCGTCCTCCGCGAGCGAGCCCGTCACAGTCTCCGCTGGGATGTGCGTGGTCCCAGCCGAGACGACGACCGAAGAGCCCCATCCCTTCGAAACGGTGGCCGCTGGAGTCTGCGAATAGAGGGAGCCGCTGCAGCAGTGGGACCTCATGCGGCGAGCGGCGCCCCCTGACGCCGTTCGCCGCGCTGTCCGTTCGAGCTTCTTTGCCAGCCCTTGCCCCGTCGAGGGCTAGCAAAGAAGCGACAGAGAACCGCGCTCAGCCCTTTGGTATCCGCTCGGCTGTCAGTGATACTTGAAGGAGGCGGCCACCGTGAACTGCGTCGTCCCGTAGTCGACGTCGTCCATCGAAAGAGGCGCGTAGATCAATCGCGCGAGCGGCCCAATACTCCACTCGTCCGCAACCCAGAAATCGTAGCCGCCGCCGACCCCGAGAAGCATCCCAGTCGGATCGCTGCCGCTCACATCCCCGTCGAGCGATGCCTCCAGGCCTCCCCAGCCCAGCATACCCATGAAGTGGAGACCCTCGGTCGGATCCGGATAGACATCGACGAACGCTCCGAACCCGATCAGGTGCAATTCGAGACCATCGAGCTCATACTCGTTACCGCCTATTTCCGCCGAGGGCGAGAACGCATTGTCATACGTAAGTCCGCCACCGATCACTACAGGACCAATCGTGCCCCCTAGGAACAAGGCGCTCCCGTAGGTGGCCCCCGAATACCCGATCTCGTTGACCCCGTCATCAGCCGAGCTGCTCAGGTAGCCCACCCCTGCTTCCAAATCGAGGTAGAAGCCGTCGTGGGTGCGAGGCGCTGCCGCTGCGAGCCCTACGGCCCCAGTGACGACTGAGAATGCGCTCATCCACAACAGCGACCTATTCAGTATACTCATCCTACATCTCCTGGTGATGAACCTTCAACGGTGCACCTTGGCGCTCCTTAAGTCGGTCGAACAAGGAAATGCGCAAACGGACCTCGATGAGCAGCGCCTCGGGAGAGGCGACACATCCAAGCCCCGCTCAGCCATGAGCGAAACTGCTCCATACTCTGGACCCCTGACCCTTGACAAGGGCGGACGAGCAAACGCGACTCCCAGCACCGAGACAACACTCGGCATCCATGACACGCGCTGTGGAGCGGACCGGGCCGCCTCACCCGGCTAGACGCTCGCGGGAACGAGTCGGGCACCGAGATCGTGGGCAGCATTGATGACCAGATGTTCTATCTCGTGAAGGAGTAGGCTGAGAGAGGGAACGGTCCCCACCTCGGCGCCTCATCCGTCACAAGGCTCCAGCACCGTCAGGTACCAGGGGGCCGAATTCATAGACTCCGTGCCGTACAGCGCAAGGATCCACGTGTGGCTCGAGTCGATACCCGGGAACGGGAGCCCGTCCTCCGTCGTCGCGGCATCGAGTGATTGGCTAGTTCCGCCGCTCACGTCAACCATCCAAGTCTCGGATGCAAGGGTCTCTAGCTCGGGGAATCGAGCCTCGAGCTCCGCCAATGTCTGGGAGTACTGCGCCACGACGACCTGGTGTATCATGGCTGGGATGATCTGAGCGCCGCTGGCACCGACGACGAGACTGGACCAGTCTACCAAGAGGGAAGCCGCCGCCTTGGGCACGAGCGTCGGCTCGAGGCGACGGAGGTCGACGGTGGACCGAAGCTCCGCGGAGGATGAGTCGATGACGACTGTGGAGTTCGTCGAGGAGGGATCAGGGACGAAGGCTTGGACCTGCCGAACTGCACCCATGTTGACGACGGCTTGATCACACAACATCACCGTGTGCGTATGCGAATCCGGTGGATGTAATCCTGGATTCAAATAGTCCAAAAAGACATCCTGCGGCAGAGGCGCCGTCCCCCCCGGCGCGGTGAAATCGAAGAAACTCGCCTCCGTTGATCCGTTCTGCGGAGACAGCAAGGCAATGGTTTGAGTATCCCTTTGCTCAAGGTCCCCATGGCTCATCTTGTACTCGAACTCCTCGAGCGGGATTCCCCACAGAACGTACCAGAGCAACTCCACGTCCTGCACCGGATCCAGCGGAAGACCGCGAACGTCCGCCGTGGCGTCGCCCCACGAGAACAGGATGTTCGCCGTGGGATCCACGGGGGTCACCGTCACTCGAGCCTCGAAGCTTATCCCGTAGTTGTGCTCGGGCGTGGCCGCGATGAGAACTGCACCCTCGGCATTCGTCTTCAGATCGCTGCACTCTGGCGAGTACACGCCACTGGCGGAGCCAGCCGCCCCTCCCGGGCCCGACCCCGCCACACCCAGGCTCCCAGCACCTCCCAAAACGGGAGCACCGCCCGCCTCACTCGCGGGGGAGTCGCCGCCAGCAGCAGCGAGCGAGCCGCCCGAGTGGCTCGGGGCGCCCCCTTCGCTGCCAACGCCGGGAACCCCGCCGGCAGGAGTCGCCGGAGCGCCTCCGGTCTCCCCTTCAAGCACGCCAGCACTACCCCCATTGCCACCGGGGCTGTCGCCGTCGTTGCGGCGGCCTCCGCTCGCCGTATTGCCGGCCCCTGATGCCTGGCCGGTCACCGTGTCCTCGCACTCGCAGGGTCCCCATGCCATGCCGTCATCGGCACAACTCTGAACGCCCTCGCAGCGCCCCGACCCAAAGCAGAGGTCCGTCCGTCCAGGCTCGCAGACCCGCTCCTGCCCCGACCCATTGCCGGAGCTGCATGCGCCGATCGCTGGCCCCCAAAGCAGAAGAGCCAACAACGGGCCCGAGCGAGGCAGTTTCATCATGACAGCAGACCACCGGACCGGGAGCGTGTCAATCGGTGACTGACGTGAGCCAAATCCCGGAACAGATGTCGTCCGCCCCGAGGAACGTTCACGGCCTCCAAGCATACGGGGGCGCGACAGTCACCTCCTCGACGGACATGCTAGCTGTTTGCGCATCCACGAACCCACTGTAGCTACCCGACGAGAGGTTCAAGCCTGCGCCGCGGTACTCGAGGTCGCCGAGAAGTATCGCCGTCCCCGAGACACCCTGGCCGCTCTCGAAGAAACCAGGGGGGTAGAAGGTGGCGCGCACCGTCGCCGAATCCGATACAAAGAAGCGGTTTAGGACCGTCAGTCCGCCCACGACGCCGCCGGTGACCGTCGCGCCACCGAGGATTATCGCTTGATCCTCGATACGCGCGCTCCCGGAGACGGTGCCCCCGAGGACCATGGCATGGGGACCGACGTAGACGGATTCCGGCACGCTCCCAGTCGCACAGCCGCCGCCGTTCGCGTGGACCGCGGTACCTTCTGGACACGGTTCCTTGGCGCCATCGCGGTAGCCCTGGGGCCAAGCGCCAACTAGCTCGACGAGGTACGGGTAGCGGTAGATGGAGGCATAGGGCTGATCCCAATAGATCGACTGGTGCTCGCTGGGCGTCGCAGCCACGACGAGCCACACGAGCTCACCCTCTTCCAGGCAGAAGCGTAGCTCGCCGTCGTCGCCACGCTGCAGGGCGCTATAGCGCGCGCTGGTGAGCGCCTCATTCGTCGCAATGAGACCCCACCGCCAGTCAGAGGCCGCTTCGGCTTGGACGACCCCGCGAAAGCGCACAGTGACGTCGCTCGCCCCGTCTTCCGGGAAGAGGCGCACGACGTTGTACCCGAAGCGCTGGGGCGCAGCGTAGTAGGGTGACTGGAAGCGGCGACTGCCGGCAGAGCCGTCGTCGAGGGGAATGAGGCGCGTGAGGCGGTTGCGGCGTTCGGGACGCGAGGCATCGGTGATGGCGCCGTAGGTTTCGCGGAAGGCCTCGCCGGACTCCTGGTAATCCCAGGTAACGTTGTGCATGGCCCAGTCGCCGATGAAGTCGTTCAGCTCGGCTTGGCTCCAGCCACGCCCATCGCGGATCGCCAAGAATGGATCGCTGCTCGACGGCCTACGCGTCCAAATGTCGCTCACTGCCTGAGGACACTCGGTATCCTCGAGATACTCCATGAACTGCCAGTTGCAGTAGCGGTCGCGGGTGGAGCCTAGGTAGAGGTGCGGGGCATTGGCGAGCATCTCCGAGCAATGCACGTCACTCTCGAACCCTGCGAGCTGATGCGGCATGTAGTTGGCGTGGCTCTCGTAGATCCACCCGCAGGTGTTGCTGGTCTGCGGCCCGCCGCACTCGAGGCCCCCGCTAATGGACTGGACGCCGTGGGTGAACTCGTGCGCGAGCCCCCAGCGATCCCGCGCAGCACCCGGTCCGATCCACATCCCCATGTAGCCGTTGCCCCAAGCGCCTCCCCAGAGGGGGAAGTCATTGTCGAAGTGGACGCTGGCTTTGTACTTTGCGACCTCGTTGCAGTAGGGCTCGGGGAAGAGCACGGGTTGTCCGAAGAACTCGGCCCAGATCCCCTCCAGGGTGTCGAGGGCGAGCTCGACGTCCTCTGAGGACAGGTCCGTGCCATCCGGGTAGTAGACGGCAAAATGCTCGGACTCGCCTCGCAAGGGAGCGCCCGTCTCCGCACCCGCCGCCACCCACGTCCCGGGAGTGCAAGCGACGGGAGTGGTCGGGCAATCGCCCACGAAAGCGGTTCCGCGAGTTCCCGGATCGCAATCGCCGCTCACTGGCGCGCCGCCGCTCCCGCCGCTCCCGCCGCTCCCGCCGCTCCCGCCGCTCCCGCCGCTGCCTCCCGCCCCACCGACCCCCGCAGGGCTCCCGCCAGAGCTGGGCTCACCGCCTGCCGCCGTAGCCCCCGCATCGCCGAGGGAACCCCCGGAAGAAACGGGCGAGCCTCCCGAGCCGTCCACGTGGCCCCCCCTACCCGAACCACTGCCCCCCGCGTCCTGAAAGGCACCGCCCTGCGGCGCGCCCGCCACCGGGCTCGTGCCGCCCCTCGACACGCCGCCCGAGCCGAGCTGCACGCCGCCCGAGGCAGCGCCGGGTCCAGACGGCACGCCGCCAGCAGCCGTTCCCCCGACACCGACGCCGCTTGCCCCACCCGCTCCGCTCCCGACGAGTCCCCCCACGCCGTTAAGGGGCCCGCTGCCGCTCGCACCGGCGTCCTGGCCGTCAGTGCCTTCACCTCCGCTACTGCCGCTCCCGCACCCGATGCTCAACGCGAGGCCAAGCAAGAGAAAGGACGGCGCGGAGTGCACTGAAAGGGTAGAGCGCATCGGTCTGGGTCCTCGCTGTTTGTCGGGTCGAAACCCTCGCTGGAGTCAGTCGGTTCAACCTGGGTTTACCATGCGGATTCGGTCTGGCGCGCGTGGCTTCATCCATGAGGTGAAGTAGCGGCTACCCGCCGGAGCTGTCGATCGATCGTCCGATCTAGGATCTTCAGCGCTCGGGAGAAATGACCCGGGTATGCTCGCGAGAAATG
>JAEWRL010000198.1 GCA_023398955.1 Pseudomonadota bacterium | reverse complement strand
CATCCGCACAATGGTGCTCCCGCAGATGCTGACGGCTGAGAACTGAAAGCTGATTGCCTGCACCAGTCGGCAACAGCCATCCAAGTCTTGCCAACCCCGCCATCAATCTGCCCGGTAAGGGACTATTCGAGCGCCGCGGCGCGGAGCGACTCTCGGACGCTCGCTGGCACCCCCTGCCCGTCCAGGTAAGCGTCGATCCCGCCAGCGTGATCGATGCGCGCGAAGACGCCATCGATCCAGCTCGCTTCGACGGCAACGTCCTGGTTCTCCACGAAGTCGCGCAGGGCGTCCTCCGGCGCCACACCAAGGGCCATCAGCACCAGGGCCATCGTCAAGCTGGCGCGATCGCGACCGATGACGCAGTGGATGAGCGCGGGCAGGCCTCCCTCCTGGCCGCCTACCAGCTGCTCAAAGACCTCAGGGAGCTTTGGCTCCAGGGCATCCAGGGTGGCAAGGTAGTTCTCCGGACTGGGCGGCAGGATCTTTGGGACGTCCATGCAACGGTAGCTGGCACTGCTCTGGGTGCACTCGGCGTTGGGGGTCGCAGCAGCATCGCTGGCGGCGCGCAGGTCGACGACGGTGCGGAGCCCCAGCTCGCTGAACTGTTGGCAGCCCTCTGCACCGAGGGCACTGAGCTCCCCAGAGCGAAGGAGGACGTTCTGGCGCACGCGCCGTCCGCCACTTCCCAGGAGCCCGCCCACCTGCCGCACGTTGATCACCCCGCTGAGGGCCACGGCGCCGCCCGGCGCGGCTGCCCTGGCTCCGCCCTGTCCCATGCCGCCGTTCCCCGCGACAATACCGCCGCCGGGCCCACCCGCGGAAGGGGTCGCACCAGAGTATTCAGCGCTGCCCGCGCTCGAGGGCTCGCTCACGTCTTGCCCCGCCGCAGAGGTCGCGCAGGCTGCTGGTGAGAAGAGAGCAGCAGCCACGGCAATCGTGGCGAGCGAATCACCACAGAGTCGAGGCATTGCCAGCTCGGGATGCTCGACCTGCGAGGCCCGACCGGCTAGTTTGAAGCGCCTCGTGTCCCTGAACAGCCTCTGATAGATGTGCAACACCCCAGAATGATACGTGTATTGGCCCACAAGGCCAATAGCCCGTGCCGCCGTGGAATCCACTTGCTTAATGTGCATATGCACATCAAAGTCTCTCTCGTGGGTTTTTCCCAGACGATGCGTCGACCACGACTTGCCGCCGCCCCTGGCTCCTCGAGCAGAGGAAGGGTCCGCAGCGGAGTCACGCTGGCCGCATGCCTCTTCGCCCTTCTTCACTCAGGCCTCGGCAATGGCAGCAGTGCCCTCGCCATGGCAGAGAACGCTCCCACGAGCCACGACCACGACGAGGCGGCAATGGCTTCCAGCTCCGAAGCGGCCGCGACCGCTCCTCAACGCCTTCACCATACGCTCCTGGCCCAGCTCGAGCAGGCTCGGAGCGAGGCGGCCCTCGACGAGGTCCTGGAGCAGCTGAAGGACGCCACCGAGCGCTGGCCAGACGACGAAGCACTGCACGTCGCCTTGGCCATGGCCTACCACCGCCTCGACAACGGAATGTGGGCGCTCAGGGTGCTCGGTGACTATCGACTTCGCCGGCCACCTGCCTGTGCCGCTCAGACCCTCGAGGCATGGCTCCGTTATCGCCAGGCCGAGCTCGATGAAGCCACTGACCTCCTCGAAGGGCATGCCTGCGCTGGAACCGTACCGGAACTCGAGGCCCGACGGCACCTGCTCTTGGCGAAGATCAGCGAGGCCCGCGGAGACGCTGCAGGAGTCCGGCGTGAGCTCCACGCGGCTCGCGAGCGGACTGCCTTCTACGATGAGGATGAGGTGCTCCTGAACCAGCTTCAGTCCCGCTACGATCCTGGTTGGCTCCCGCCGCTGAGCTGGCGCCTCAGTCTCGCGGCGGGTTGGACCTCGAACGGGCTCAGCGGCACCCCCGTCGAGGCGGAGGCGACGGGAACCGCACACTCCGGGATCGGAGAGCTTCGGCTCGACGCCGACTGGACTCACGACGGGGGCGGCGTGGTGCGTCCCACGGTGGGGCTCGGCCTGCATGCCCACGAGCTCAGCGCAGAGAGCGCTCGTGAGCTCAGCTATGAGAAGCTCACCCTGCGACCCGGGCTCTTTCTGGGAAGGTTCGCGCCGCGCCTGCGGCTCGGCTACCGCGGCGAAGGACTCCTGCTGAGAGGGAGTGATCGCTACGAAGACGGGCCCCTGTGGTACACGGAGAGCCACGGGGGAGAGCTCGAGCTGACGCTCGGGCCAAGCTACATGGCTTACGCCAGCGCGGGGCACCGCACCTTCCGGGAGAGGGTACGAACGCGCACCGAAGTGGAGGAGGGATTGATCTGGACGCGGGCCATCGGCAACGACGTTCAGGGGGCGCTTGGCGCTTCGGGGCGCACCTACTTCGCCAGGCACCGCGCCTACGATCAGGTGGGGGCGACGTTGATTGCCAGCCTCTACGTGGAGCTGGCACCCGCTTGCCAGCTTCGGGTCCAGTCCAGCCTCTCTGGAGAGGTATTCCCGAGCTCCGAAGGGTACTTCCCGAGCGCGGAAGGCAGAGAGCGTCAGGAACTGTCGACCCACGTGAGCACAGGGGTTTGGTGGCGGGTCGGCAAGGGCCTCTTCGCGGCATTGGAGGCGGGCCACAATCACCGCAACAGCACGGCCGACGCCTACGACTTCCGCGAGTGGCGAGGTCTCGGGCGTGTGACCTGGACAGCCGATTGGCTCACCCTGACGCGGCGCAACGTCAGAAGTGGGGAGCACGCGACCCTTGGCTGGTCTGAACGGAGCTCCGCGGACACCTCCGCGGGACCCGACGTCCGAGAGCTGCTACGCCAGGACGAGTCGGTTCAGAGAGGATCCTCATGTCTGAATTAGCCAGCCCAGAGGCCCCTCAGGCCCCGAGCACCTCACTGAGTGGCTTGATGGCCTTCAAGGCTCAGCTTCGTCGCGGCGCGCGGCAGGCAGCAGCCATTTCGGCCGCTGGCATCGTCATCGGCCTCTCGACGAACGCCGTGCGCCGGAACCCTTTGCCTTGGGTGGCTCCCGAGCCCTACACGATCCTGGTTCCCTGCCCCGAGCAGATGGGTGAGGCAGAACCGTTGAAGCCTGCAGACCCCCTCATCCACCATCCGCGCTCGCTGGTCATCGACGCGCGCACGCGATCGGACTTCGCGGCCTGGCATCTGTCCGGCGCGGTGCTCGTGGAGTTCGACTGGCTCGGGCCCCCGGTAGATGAAGAGGTGAAGCGCACAGCCGAGCGCGTCGCCGAGAGCGGCGCGCGGCGCGTGGTCGTCTACGGAGACGGCGACGACCCGGATACGGGCAGGGAGTGGGCGCGGCTCATCTCGGGCGCCAAGCTGAAGAACGTCTTCTATGTGGAAGGCGGGGCCCCGGCCTTGAAGGCCTCTCGAGGAGGGAAGCCATGAACGGCTCAGTGTTCCTAGCTTGGCGCGGGCACCGCTGGCTCGCGTTGGCGGCGCGCCTGTACTTGGGGCAGCTCTTCTTCTTGGCAGCCTTACACAAGGTGGCCGAGCCTCGGGGCTTCGCCCTCGACGTCGCGACCTACCAGCTCCTGCCCCTGGAGCTCGTAAACCTCTTTGCAATCGTGGTGCCACCTCTCGAGGTCCTCATCGGTGCGCTGCTGGTCCTCGGGCTCTGGGTGGCGGGGGCAGCTTGGATCGTGAGTGGTCTGATGGTCTCATTCATGGCAGCCTTGGCATGGGCGCTGTACTTGGGCCTCGACATGACCTGCGGTTGCTTCGCCTCTCAAGGCGCCACGAGTGAGGACCCCATCAGCGGCCTGACCATGCTAAGAGACGCAGGCTGGCTCGCTCTCGCCCTCTACGTCGCGTGCTTCGATCGTTCCCCCCTGGGACTCGACGCCCTGCGAGGAAAACGCCGAATCCGGCAGCATCAAGGAGGAGTGACATGAATCCACGGTGGACAGCTTGGCAAGCCCTATCGCTCGTCGCGATCCTGCTCGGGGTCGGCCTGGCCTTCGCAACCTCGAGCGCCGAACCCGAGGCATGCAGGAAGCTTCCCGCTCCCAAACGGACGCAGGCGATGGCCCTTCTGGGCTCGCTCCATCCTTACGAGTGCTGCGACCGATCGATAGCAGCGTGCCTACAGAAGAAGCCATGCTCGCTCGTGAAACGGCTTGCCAACGACGTATGCAGCCGCGTTGCGAAGGGCGAAGACAAGGCTACCATCGAGCGTGCTCTCAACCGCCGCGGCGCCCTGGCGCTCCCGACGGCGAAGCAGCACACGATTGGGCTGAAGGGTGTCGAGCTCGCGGGAGACGGCTCCAGCCCCGTCACGGCTATCGTCTACGTATGCCCCCGCTGTCCCTTCTGCGCCAAGCTCGTTCCTACCCTCCATCGGGAGGCCACCAGCGGTCGCCTCAAAGGCAAGGTGAAGTTCGGGGCCAAGATGTTCCCGCTTCGGAGCCATGCCAACTCCGTGCCTGGGGCCCTTGCCGTCGTCGGCGCCGCCCGGCTGGGACAACAATGGCCATTCCTGCTGGGTCTCTACGAGCGCTTCGATCAGTATGACTCGGAGACGCTGCCCGAGCTCGCCGGGTCGAAGGGCCTCGACCCCGATCGCATGAAGCAGCTGCTCGTCGATCCCAGCGTGCGCGCTGAGCTTGTCGAGATGAAGAAGGAGGGCGTCAGGAACGGCGTCGAGGCGACCCCTGCGCTCTACGTCGATGGCCGGAAGTTCGACGGCGCGCTGGATACGGAGCAGGTGGTGGACATCCTCCTCGAGGCTTACGAGCGAAAGACGGGTCGCCTCTGCAAGTAGCAACGCCCTCGAGCGGAGCCGAGATCACTCCCTCGTCCCTTGGACGACGAGAGCCTGACAGGACGCGCAGCTCCTGTTTGGTTTCGGCTCCGCCGCGTCACACACTCTCCAGTGCGTAGGGCCAAGCCATGAGTCCGCCCTCCATCACCTTCACGTTGCGGTAGCCCATCGCCCTCAGAAAGCACGCAGCCTCGTAGCCGCGCAGTGAGATCTTGCAGTAGGTGACGATCTCCCGCTCACGATCGCTCGGAAGGTCGCTCAACCTTGTACGGAGCTGGGCCAGCGGAATGAGAGTCTCCCCCATCGCGAGCCGCTCAGCCTCGTACTCCCGCGGCGATCGGACATCGAGCAGGAACAACGGCTCCCCCGCGGCAGCACGGCGGTAGACTTCGGCGCAAGAAATGCCATTCATCATGCCTCGCCACTTGTTCTCCAGGGCGTGAACGGCCTGAATGAAGTTGTCGATAGCCGGCGAGAACGGGGGAGCATACGGGAGGTCCAGGCTCACCATGTCTGCCACCGTGAAACGAGCATGGAGGGCCATTGCCGCCATCGCGACTCGCTTCGAGACGTCACTGGTTCCCACAGCCTGCATCCCGAGGAAGCGTCCGGTCGTCTTGTCTGCCACCATCTTGATGATGAGCGGCTTGGCGCCCATGAACCCAGGCTTGTCGGGGGCCGCATGGACGACCGTGACGATGTTCGAATAACCTTCGGCCCGTGCCGCCTTCTCCGAGAGCCCTGTGCTTCCGGCAGAGTAGCCCAACACCTTGCAGATCCCCGTCCCGATGAAACCCTCGTATTCCTCGGTGTTGCCGCCCAGGAGGTTCTGCGCTGCCACCCGCCCCTGAAGATTGGCGGCATCGCCCATGGGCCAGGGTTGGCGCGCGTGCGTGATGAGGTTGGTGGTCTCCACACAGTCACCAGCTGCATAGATGTCCGGATCACTCGTCTGCATGAATCGGTTCACGAGGATTCCACCGTGCTGGCCCACCTCGAGCCCTGCAGCCCGGGCCAGTATCCCGTCGGGACGCACCCCAACGGCGAGGACGGCCAGATCGCAGGGAATGGTCTCGCCCGTAGAGAGCCGCGCGCCGGTAAGCCTGCCCTGTTCTCCTACCAGGGCGGCCAGGCTCGTCTCGAGGTGCAGAGCAATGCCCTGATGGCGAAGGTAGTTCTCGACGAGCTTCGCGAGCTCCCAGTCGAGGAAGGGCAAGACTTGGTCGGCAGCTTCAATGAGGGTAATCTTTACCCCTGCGAGCTGCAACGCCTCGCAAGTTTCGAGGCCGATGAGGCCGCCACCGATCACGACGGCGCGCCTCGCCTCTCTGCGAACGACGACCTGCTTCAGGAACTCGGCGTCTTCCATGCTCTGGAGGCTCGTGACGTTCTGGAGCTCCACACCGGGCACCTTGGGAACGACCGGTGTTGCACCCGTCGCTATGACGAGCTTGTCGTACCGAACCGTCCAAACCTCGCCACCATCCACCGAGCGGACGGTGAGAGACTTCTCGCGCCGGTCGATGGCCGTCACCGCGGTCGCCACCAGGGCATCGATGTTCTTCACGCTGGAAAAGAAGGAAGGATCGCGCTGAACCCCGGCTGGGGCAGAGATCAGCATATTGCGGTCATTGAAGACGCCACCCACGTAGTAGGGGAAGCCGCAAGACGCCATGCTGAGATAGCGACTCTTCTGGATGATGGTGATCTTGGCACTCTCATCGAGTCGCCGGAGCTTGGACGCGACCTTGGCTCCTGCTGCCGAGCCACCCACGATGACGATGTTCATGATTCTTTCCTCACGGCTGCCCTCGAGCGTCTCCCGCGCCCCTACTCCCGTGCCCGCGGCAGAAACTTGGCCGTGGCACGAGCCCTACACTTACCATCCTGCTCGAGCTCGGCGCTCACCGCGTACAGCCGATGATGCTCCCGATTCACCACCGATCCGCGCACGAGCGCGTGGCGGCTCGGACTCACGGGGGCGAGGAAGCGCACGGTGAGTTCAGCGGTCACCGCGACGACACCCTTGGAGAAGAGGGCATTCGTCATCGCGGCATCCAAGAGTGCGGAGACGAGACCACCGTGCAGCACGCCAGGGTACCCCGCGTAGAGCTCCGAGAAGCAGACCCGTGTGACCACCGAACCCTCACTCTCGGCCTCGAAGGCCAACTTGATACCCATCGGGTTCGAGGAGCCGCAAAGGAAGCAGCTACCGTGCTCGGCGGCTCCGACGGCGTCCAGGGTCGCCTGAAGCGGTACGCGCGTGTCCAGCGCAGTCCCAGTCCATCGCACGGGAACGGCGATGGTCATCGCGGGGCTTCCTCGATGAGCCTTTCGAGCTCGACCTCCCGGAGCTTTCCTAGATGCACCTCGTCACCGACGAGGAAGGTCGGTGTGCCGCGGAGCTGCCGGTCCATGGCGGCCTTCAGGTCCGCCTCGATCCGCTCGGCGGTGGCGTGGCTTTGCAGACACCGTTTGAATTCCACTCTGTTCAGGCCCAGACGGACTGCGAGCTCGACAGGGTCCACCTCGGCAGCCTTCACGGAGTCCTGAATCGAGAAAAGGGCGTCGTTCATTTCCCAGAAGCGGTCCTGTCGACCTGCACACTCAGCCGCCTCGGCGAAGAGACAGGCATGGGTGTGGAAGGGTCGGCGCAGGACCGGATGGCATGCCATGTCGAGGGGCAGATGCCGATGGATGAGCCGAACCTGGTCTGGATGCTTGGCGGCCAGGGCGCGGATCTCCCGATGAGCAGCTCGACAATGCGGGCATTGGTAGTCGGAGAATTCGACGATGGTCAGCCTCGGGTCCCGTGCGCCAATCCAATGGTGCCCGTCGGCGTCGAGCCCGGAAGGGAGCCTTGGCAGATCCGCCCAACCGGGCACCTGCCAATACTTGGGGATCAGCCCATGTAGACACAGGACCACGGCGCCAGCAGCGAGTACGAGGGCGGCTAGCATGCGCGGCCTGGCGCGCAGTGCTCGCGCATCAGCGCCAAGGAGCTTGGAGAGGGGTAGACGGGCCTGCCTCCACGCCAGCATCGTCAGTGCGAGGAGGGCAGCATTGACCGCGTAGGTGACCGTGCAGAAGAGGCAGACGGAGTCGATGCTCGTCACGGAGATGAAGGCTAGAATCCCCGACGTGACGACGGAGAAGCAAGCGAGGAGCATCAGCAGCCCAAGGGGCCAGGCGCTGTGGGGACGCCTCTCGAACCCGCCCCACAGGGCGAGCAGCGCCATGACGACGTAGCCAGCGATTCCCCAGACGGAGACGGGGATCCCGGCGAAGACGGAATAGGGCGAGAGGGCCACCGTTTCGCAGTTGACCCCTTCGCTCATCGCGCAGACCGAGTGGTAGTCTGGATCCGTATGGACGAAGACGTGGATGCGGGTCAGCTCCACGGAGGCCGCCATTCCTATCAACGTGAAAAGGGCGAATGCACCGAGGAGCCAGGGCGACGGAGCCTTGGCGACACGGGAGGCTGCTGTCCTTCCGAGCTCGCTCTGCGCGACCTCCGGTTCGATGAAGCGGGCAGTATCGCCGCCGTTGCGGCACGTCTTCTCGTTCAGCATCGATGACTCACACCTTCGCGGGGGATAGAGGGACAGAGTCCCCAGCTGAACACCCCGGCATAGCAAGAGATGGGCTGGGCAACCGCCCCGCCAGGAGACTCACGAGAACCTCGTCGACGGTACCTGCCGTGAATCCGATCACCCGGATACCTCGGTCGACGAGCTCTTGCTGGATAGGCTCGGAGATAGCGCCGCAGACGAGCAACTGGACGCCCAGCTCGCTCAAGTGCTGGACTCTCCCCGTCGCGCTGGGAGCGACGATCAGTTCGCGTCGTCGCTCCAGCACGACCCCGCCTTCGATGGTGAGCACGAGGGCTTCGCGGCTCACGTCGAAGACTGGAGAGATGCGACCGTCCCAGATCGTCAGGGCTGCCTTCATTGGGGTGGACTCCGGCGGCGCCAGGAGCAAAAGCTGGGCCAGAACGACGCCCGCCGTGGCTCGCGGCCAATCGAGCCAGGAAACCAACCGCGGACCGCCTACGCCAAAGCTCCTGGGCTTCGCCATGGTCGCGAGATGAGGACTCAGTGCGCTTCGAGAGTCGCGCTCCTGCGACCCGACCCCGCGCGGGCCCCAGCGCTTGGAGCGCCCTTCCGCAGCGGTCCCGCGTGAGCTCGCCCAAGAGCGACGGTTGCCCGACCGCACCCCGAGTCGTATGGCGATCACGAAGGATCAACGATGGATCGAGGCTACGTTCAGGTCTATACGGGCGACGGCAAGGGCAAGAGCACCGCAGCCTTTGGCCTCGCGGTTCGGGCACGCGGCGCCGGCTTGTCAGTGTGCATCGTTCAGTTCATCAAGAGCATGGAGTATCATGAGCTCGGGGCGCTGAGGGAGCTCGGCATCCTTGTCCACCAGTTTGGTCGCGGCTGCTTCATCAGGAGCACGCCAGAACCCGAGGATAGGGCCGCTGCATTCCGCGGGCTCTCCTTCGTTCGCGAACTGCTGACCAAGACGCCCCCCCACGTCCTCGTCCTTGATGAAGTGAACGTGGCTCTGGACCTCGGTCTGGTGGACCTAGAAAGCGTGCTCGAGCTCCTCGCATGCAGGCCGCGAACGCTCGAGCTGGTGTGCACCGGGCGCGGCGCCCCGCCCGAGCTCCTCGAGGCAGCCGACCTCGTCACCGAAATGGTGGCTCGAAAGCACTACTACGAGAGGGGTGTTCAGGCGCGAGACGGGATAGAGCGCTAAGGGATTCTAGTTGCGGGTCGTGCGTCGACACACTAGCCTGACGGAACATGGCAAAAGTCCGCCTCGGAGTGGGCCTCGGAGTGGGCCTCGAAGTGGGCCGCGGAGTGCGCAGAGCGTGGCTGCGCCCGCTCGTCGTCGGCGCCCTCGTCGTCCCGTCGCTGTGTCTCCTGGCACCTAGCTGCCTCGTTGCCGAGCGGTGCTACGGCGACGAAGACTGCAGCGGGAGCACTGTTTGCACGGCAAGTGGGCGCTGCCTCTTCGAGTGCTCCGTCGACAGCGACTGCGATGCGACCTTTGGCGTTGAGTTCATCTGCAGCGCCGGGCACTGCGAGCGCGCCGCCGCCTGCACCGCCTGCTCCTTCCCGCACGCCGAGCAGAGCTGTATCCACGGGGACTGTCGGCTCGTGGCTTGCCACCCTGGCTACTATGACCGCGACGGCGACCTCGACAACGGGTGTGAGTTCCACTGCGAAGAGGGCACCTTCGACGCCAACGGCATCGCCGAGGACGGCTGCGAGTGCACCCCCACCAACGGTGGCGAGGAGCGCTGCAACGGCATCGACGACGATTGTGACGGGAGCATCGACGAGGATTTCGCGCTCGAGAAGGACCCCGCAAACTGTGGAACCTGCGGGCGCGTCTGCAACGCCGGTCCGCATGCGATCGCCGTGTGCGGCAACGGCCAGTGCCTCTACCGGTGCGAGCCAGGCTTCTACGACAGCGACGGCGACGCGGACAACGGGTGTGAAGCCGCCGAGTGCATACCGACGACGGAGGTCTGCAATGGGCGGGACGATGATTGTGATTGTCCTGGGGACACAAATGGTGACGGGATAACCTGCGGGCCAGGAGATACCGGCGTCGACGAGGGATTCAACAAGAACACAGTAGAGGCCTGCGGCCCCTACTGCGTCCCGTGCATCTATGCGCACGGACAGGCCATGTGCTCGGAGGGCCAGTGCGAGCTCGTGAGCTGCGAGGACGGCTACCTGGACCTCGACGGACGAGCCGCGAATGGCTGCGAGTATGCGTGCACGGTCACGGGTGAGGAGACCTGTAACGGCGCGGACGACGACTGCGACGGCCTCGTGGACGAAGGGGATGTCTGCGCCCCCAGCTGCCCGCCCGAGATGGTGGCCGTGGGGACAGCCTACTGCATCGACCGGTACGAAGCGTCGCGCCCCGACGCCACCGCGACCAGCCAGGGCACCGAGACCGGGCAGGCCTTCAGCCGCGCGAACGTGCTGCCTTGGATGGTCAACCCGATGACGAGCGCCCACCTCGGTGAGTTCGAAGCTGCGTGCGCCGCCGCAGGCAAGCACCTCTGCACGAAAGACGAGTGGTTCGCAGCTTGCGCTGGCCCAGGTAGCACCCCCTACGTGTACGGAGCGACCTTCGACCGCGAAGCCTGCAACTGCGTCGACACCTTCTGTGACGATTTTTGTGAGGAACAAGGCCTTGCTAGCTGCTCCACCGAGAGCGACTGCGGCTATTCCTACGGCTGCTTCCACGAGGTCGCCACGGGCACCTTCCCGAGCTGCACGAACGACTATGGAACCTTCGACATGAACGGCAATGTCTGGGAGATCGTGCCCTCCGCCACCGACCCGCGCGGCTACGAGGTGCGCGGAGGCGCCTTCAACTGCGCTGGCGCGAGCACTCGGGTGAGCTGTGAGTTCAACGCCAATTGGACGGCCCTCTACGCCGGCTTCCGTTGCTGCACAGGCATTGAGTGAGTAGCGCGCTCTGACCCGACCCGCTATCCTGCCTGCCATGGCAGGTCCTGGCCCCCGCAAGCTGCCCATCGGCATCCAAGACTTCCCGTCGCTCAGGATGGATGGGTACCTCTACGTCGACAAGACGGCGCTTGTGCATCGGCTTGCCACCTTGGGACGCGTCTACTTCCTTTCGCGGCCGCGGCGCTTCGGGAAAAGCCTGCTGCTCTCCACCTTGGGCGCCTACTTCGAGGGGCGCCGCGAGCTCTTCGACGGGCTCGCCATCGCCGAACTCGAGTCCGAGTGGCTGGAGTATCCCGTGCTGCGGCTCGACCTCAACGCCGAGCGCTACGACTCCATCGACTCCCTGCGCGCCATCCTCAACCGTCACCTCGAGCGCTGGGAAGCCAGGTTCCCAGAAGCCAAGCCCGAGCGCTCCCCCTCGGAGCGATTCCTCACCGTCATCGAGCGCGCCTATGAGCAAACAGGGCGCCGCGTCGTCGTCCTCATCGACGAGTACGACAAGCCCCTCCTCAGCGCCATCGGCAACTCCGCGCTCACCGAGGACTACAAGCTCGAGCTGAAGGCCTTCTACGGCGTGCTCAAGAGCGCCGACGCTTAGCTCCGCTTCGCCATGCTCACCGGCGTCACCAAGTTCGGCCAGGTCAGCGTCTTCAGCGACCTCAACCAGCTCCTCGACCTCTCCCTCCATCCGGACTACGGCGCCCTCTGCGGCATCACCGAGCCCGAGCTCCTCCAGACCTTCGCCCCGGAGCTCGCTGAGCTCGCCCGCCGCAATGGCGTCAGCGACGCCGACTGCATCGAGCGGGTCCGGCGTAGGTACGACGGGTACAGATTCGAAGAGAACGCACCGCGAGTCTACAATCCCTTCAGTACCCTGAACCTCCTTCATTCCTACAAGTTTCAGGATTTCTGGTTCCAAACCGGCACCCCGACCTTCCTCGTCGAGCTCCTCAAGCGCTGCGACACCGACGTGCGAGACCTCGATGGTGTCACGCTGTCCCCGGATGACTTCGCGAACTACCGCGCCGACCCGAATCGACCACTGCCCGTCATCTATCAGAGCGGTTATCTGACGATTCGCGACTACGATCAGGAGCTGGGCGTCTACACCCTCGGCTATCCGAACGAAGAGGTACGCCACGGCTTCCTCCACTTCCTCCTCCCCCACTACACAGGGATCGAGAGGGAGGGCTGTGGGGCACACATCGTCGGCTTCATCCAGGACCTCCGGGCAGGCAATGTCAACGCCTTCATGACCCGCCTTCGTGCCTTCTTCGCCGGCATCCCCTAACCCGGCGGAGCCGGAACCAAACAGGGGAACTGGCAACGCCAAATGCAACCGGAGGGCAGGCTATCAGGTGTCAGCCGTCAGGCGTCAGCTTCTGCATGAAGCTGGCGAGCATCCTGC
>JAEWRL010000160.1 GCA_023398955.1 Pseudomonadota bacterium | reverse complement strand
TCGCCGCCTCGCGGGTGAACATCTCGAAAGGGTGCTCTCCCTCGATCTCTTCGTACCAGCGCCAGAAGTCCTCCAGCTCCTCCGGCTCCTCCACCTCGAAGCGCACCTGCAAGAAGAACCAGGCGCGTTGCGCCTCCTCTTTCGTCGCCCGGCGCCGCCCCGGAGGCGGTTCACGAGGCGACGCGTCCGTCAGCTCGAACTCCGTCCGCAGCGTGCTCAACCTGATGCGACCCCGCCAGAACACCTCAGCCCTCCCTGGACCGAGCGTGCTCGAGCCGTCGTCGTGCGTCACGGCGCCTGTCGCGCCTGCTCCCGCAAACCCAGGGGCCCCTCCTCGATTCCGCCATTCGACTCCTCCTCGATTCGCCGGCCGAGTCTACTCCCGTAGTGGGGCGACGTGCAAGCGCTTTGCGCGGAAGTACTCGGCGGCTCTCGCCGACTCGGCCTCGTCGCGAGACGCAGGCGGCGTTAGCGAATCCACGCCCACTCTTGTTCCGTGGGCTCGCAGAGGACGCCGCAGAAGCGCCATCAAGCCTCGTACCGACTGAGCGTCTCCCGTGGCGACAGCTCGCGAGGGAGGCGGTCGAACCAGCTGACTGCCTCGATGAAAGTCAGGTCCTCGGGGACTTGCGAAACCGTTGCCGTCATGAGGAGAGCCTAGCTCAAGGAGCCGCGGTCCGTCGCCGACTCGAAGACGCTCACGGTTCTTCGCAGCGCCACACTCCGCTGCCCGTGCAGCTGCACGTGGCTCGGTCGTATTCGCACAGTTGGAACCGGGGAAGGTCGCATTCCGTGCCCATCTCGGGTGGCGCTTCGGGACAGCTCTCCAAGGGAGAGGTTCCCGCGCCTCCAGCGGTCCCGTGCTGGCTCCCACGGCCTCCGGGCTCGCTCACCCCTGCCTCTCCGCCCCGCCCACCCATGGCCCCGGGGCGGCCGCCAGCTGGCGGGCTCGCACCAGCAGCACCCGCGTGCCCCGGGCCTGGAGCTTCCCCGCCCTGCGGCATTGGGCTGCCTCCTTCCCCCTGCCCTGCGTGGTCGCCTGCTGCGGAACGCCCGCCATCCCCCGAGACAGGACCTCCGCCTCCGACGGTGGGCTCCGCACCTCCCGCCGCACCCTCACCTGGATCCGTTGAGCCTCCCGTCCCGGCGCCAGCGACAGCATCCGTGGCAGCGCTCCCGGCATCCCCGCGTGAGACATCACCAGCCATGCCGAGCGAGACTCCTGCCTCTCCACCCGCCGAGGCCGGCTCGGTCGGCGCCGTGCCAGCACTGGACGCTCCGGCGCCACCCGCTCCGGCAGCCGCTCGCGAGCCTCCATCGGAGCGGCTTTCCCCCTGCGATCCCGCGGATGCGGTGCCCGCGTTGGAGTCGGAGGTGCCTCCTCCAGCGTTTCCGCCTTTCGATTCGTCAGAGGAAGGGGAATCGTCCGCCCCCGTCGAGCCAGCGTCCCCTGCCCATGAGCTCGAATTTCCGGCGTTGCCGCCGTGGACACCGTCCGTGGAATCCGAGCCGCATGCGGAAAGCGCGACGACGAGGGCACCCTCGGTGATGGCCACAAGGAACGAGGTTCGCATTCTAATCCTCCGGGATATTGGTCAAACAGCGTGTCGGTCAAAGGGTCGCGAGAGGCACAGGGCCCGTAGCCCAGTGCTCACCCCCCCTTGGACGAACCCGCCCCGCTCTCGGTTCCCGTGAGGACAGCATTTCTGATGTGGAGAGCGCTCAGCGGTCCCATCCATCGGGCGCCGGCTTGCGGGAGACGGGGCGCGTCGCAAGCATCGGGCGCCGGCTTGCGGGAGACGGGGCGCGTCGCAAGCGACCGAGAGCCGGTCCCCCGCTCCCCGCGGCTCCCCGGCTCCGGCTCGGTGGGAGCGCCTTTCAATCGCTGGCGGGCAGCATCACCGCGTCGATCACGTGGATGACGCCGTTTGTCGCGACAATGTTCGCCGCTGTCACGTTGGCATCGTCGATCTGCACGCCTCCGTCGAGAGAGACGGTAAGGCTTGCGCCGGATAGCTCGGTGGGAAGAGCCATGCCGTCCTCCAGATCGGCAGGGCCAGCCCAGCCGCCGACGACGTGATAGAGGAGCACGTCGGTGAGCGCCTCGGTGGACAGGCTAGCGAGTACTCCAGGATTGGCCGCCTCGAAGGCCGCAAAGGCCTCGTCCGTGGGTGCGAAGACAGTATAAGGTCCATCACCCTGGAGCACCTCGTCGAGGCCCGTCGCGACGAGCGCCGTGGCCAGGGTCGTGAAGCTGCCGGCCGCCACGGCGGTCTCCACAATATCGCGGCTCGGCGGTAGCATCAGCCTGTCGATCACGTGAATGATCCCGTTGGCGGCGACGATGTCCGTCTCGGTGACGCTTGCCCCGGCCACCGACGCACCGTCGGAGAGCTCCACAGCGGCGCGTGCACCGTTGAGGGTCTCGACGAGACTACCATCGACGAGATCGCTGGCCGCCACCGCCCCGGGCACCACGTGGTAAGTGAGCACCGCCGCCAGCTCTTCGGTGGAGAGCGACGCAATCACGCCCGGGTTCTCCTCCTCGAAGTCCTCGAAGGCATCGTCGGTCGGTGCGAAGACAGTAAAGGGTCCCTCGCCCCGCAAGGCCTCCGTCAGTGATGTGGCCTCGAGAGCCCCCACCAGCGCCGTGAAATCTCCCGCCGCTGTCGCTGTATCGACAACATCGGCCGCCGTGGTGGCGTCGCCTCCGCTCCCGCCACTCCCGGTGTCGGCGCCCGCCGCGCCTCCAAGATTACCGCTGCTGCTACCGCCGCTGCCCGAGCCGCTCGCGCCAGCCTCCGAGCCCGCCGCGGGGGAGTCATCGTCGCTCGAGCCGCAGGCGACAAGAGCCAGGGTGGTGGCAATGCCCAGGGCGCTGCCAAATCGATGAAAAGCTTGTGTCATGGGATGTCTCCTCGGGTTGTGGGGTCGGGGTTGCCCGACCGACTCCAGCAACCTGGAGCGCGCTCCAGGTTTGTCTAGTGTTCGTTCAACCTTTTTCCGGAATCGGCAGCAATAGACGGCGGGTTCCGGGCAAAATCAGCATGGACAAACATTGATCACTGCCCTATGCTGCGAGCGTGCCTCAGGGACCGCGAAGAGCTAAGCCCGAGCTCCCCCAAGCCGGCGCCTATCGGATCCAAACGGTCGCTCGCCGCACCGGGGTACCGACGGCGGTCCTGCGGGCCTGGGAGCGACGCTACGGCATCCCCCGCCCCACCCGTACCGACTCCGCGTATCGGCTCTACTCTGAGGCGGACGTGGCAATCGTTGAGAGTATGCGCGATCTGCGAGCGACGGGGCTCTCCGCTTCCGAGGCGGCGGCACTGGTGCAGCGCGAGCCTCCGGGCGCGGCTCCGGACGGCCACGTGCCCGCTGCAGGGACGACAGTGCGAGCTCCAGAGACGGGCAGCGTCGTCGACCGCCTCCTCGCCGCGACCGCGCGGCTCGACGGGCGCGAGATGGATCGGATCCTCGCCCTGCTCTCGGCCATGGGGGATCCACTGCTGGCCTTCGACGAGGTCATCCGCCCCGCCCTGATCGAGGTGGGCGAGGCCTGGCACGACGGCAGGCTGACGGTGGCGCACGAGCACCTGCTCGCCGAACAAGTCAGCGGCGCGCTGCGCTCCTGGATCGCGCTCCTCCGCCACCAAGAGCCCCGGGCGCGCGTGCTGGTGGCCTGCTTCGCCGATGAGCTGCACGGGTTGCCCGCCCAGGGCTTCGGCCTGCGGCTTGCGGCGTGGGGATACGATCCGGTCCTGCTCGGAGCCCGCACCCCGTCCAACGCGCTCCGCGCCGCCGTCCTCGAGCTCGACCCCGGGCTGGTGGCGCTCTCGACAACGACCTCGGGCGGAAAGGCGTCAGCGCTGATCGCGGAGTACGCTGCGGCGTGCAGCAGCGTCCCCTGGCTCGTGGGCGGCGCGGACGCGCCTCGCGTGGCGGCCTCGGTGGTCGCGCACGGCGGCGTCGTCGCGCCGACCGCTCCCGAGGATCAGCGTGCGCTCGTGGAGGCGCTTACGAGCCGCTCGTCCTCGGCGCGCCGGAGCCCCGCCCGTCGCCGCCCGCGATCCCGCTGATCGGCGGTGGACCCGGCTTCGGCAACAAAACAGTGGATACGCGGCGCGTCGACACGGTCCGTGGCTCGCCGCGGCGCGGGCGACTCGCCAGTCATTGGAGAGTCCTCTACGGTTACGCTTCACGGAGAGAGGTCGATGCCCCACCGAACAGGACGGAGACAGTTCCTTCAGGCGATCGCAGCGGCAGCCGCGGCGGCAACTTCCGGCTGTCGGCTGCGAGCTGAAACCTCGGAAACCGGGGCCAGTGGGGGCTCGGCTTCGAATACACCCGTTGGTCCGGATTCTTCTGGGGGGATCGGGAACTCTTCGGGCGGAGCCACCGCGTCGGGCGGAGCCACCGCGTCGGGCGGAGCCACGGCGTCGGGTGGAGCCGCCCCTGCCGGGGGCACCGAGGACGCGTCGGGCGGGACTCTCGCGTCAGGGGGGACCCCCGCTTCCGATGGAAACGGCGGAACGACAGAGCCCGATGCCTCTGGAGGGTCTTCCGGCGCGGAGAGCGTCGATGAGGGGCCGCCGCCACTAACTTCGCCATTGGGAGTGGCTCTCCTGGGATTGGGTTCGTACGCCGGCGGGCGGCTCGCGCCCGCCTTACAGTTGACGCAGCACTGTCGTCTCGTGGGCATCGTGACAGGGACGCCCTCCAAGGTGCCCACCTGGCGCGAGCGCTACGGCATCGACGAGAAGAACGTCTACAGCTACGAGAACATGGAGGCGCTGATCGACAACCCGGACATCCATGTCGTGTACGTGGTCACGCCGAATCACGTGCACGCCCGGTACGCAATCGCTGCCGCTCGCGCGAAGAAACACGTCTGGTGTGAGAAACCGATGGCCATGAACTTAGTGGAATGCCAGAGCATCATCGACGCGTGCCGTGACAATGGGGTTCAGCTGTCCATCGGATACCGCCTGCAGCACGAGCCTAACACCCAGACTATCATGGGATATGCAGCGTCGAAGCCCTTTGGAGCCATCCAGGAGGTCCATGCGGACGCGGGCTTCATGGGTTTCGGTTCGGGGCAGGCGGACGTCTGGAGGTTGAAGCGAGCGGCGGGAGGAGGCGCCCTCTACGACATGGGCGTATACGCTATCAACGCCGCGCGGTACGCCACCGGGGAAGAGCCAATTCGGGTCAGCAATGCCCGCCAGTGGACGGAGCGGCCAGACCTGTTCACTGAGGTGGACGAATGGACCGAGTTCGAGCTCGAGTTCCCGTCAGGGATCATCGCCTACTGTCGCACGAGTTTTGGCGCAGGCTTGGACTCGCTGGAGGTGCTCTGTGAATCCGGCGATTACCGGCTGCAGCCGATGCACGCCTACGCGGGGGTCCGCGGCGAAGCGAGCGACGGGACCCTGTTCAATCAGAGCATCGAGAATCAGCAAGCGAAACAAATGGACGACGACGCCCTCGCGATCCTCGAAGGGCGCGCCGTGCTCGTCCCCGGCGAAGAAGGACTGCGCGACGTCCGCATCGTCCAAGCGATACAGCAGGCTGCCAGCACCGGAGAGCCAGTCGACCTGTAGAAGGTGCCCAGCGCGCGCCGAACTGCGACTAGGGCCTGTCCCTGAATGCGGTTGGCTCTTCCGTAAACGTGCCCGTGCCCGTGCCCGAAAAAGCTAGCAACGCGGGGGCCAGCGCTGGCCGATAGCTGAGCACGGAACTGGATCATGAGCGTCGCGCCTGCTTGAGAAGGTTGAATGTGCACTCGACTTCCGACCGCGCCTTGTACAGCTCTTTGTCAAACGGCACCTTCTGCGCACGGGAGCCGTTCGACGGGATCACCGCGACACAACCCTGGCTCTCAAGTGCTGCTTGGAAGGCTCCCGAGTCATACGCCTTGTCGGCAAGCAGGCAGCGCGAAAGAGCTCGTGCAACGAGCCGGCGCCCCGCTCCGCGCTGGCCATCCAGCACAAGAGCCAACTTTGACAACTGACCGTCGTTCAGTTGAAGTCGAAGCATGCTGCGCTCCCTGGAGCATGCCTCAAGCACCATGCGCCGGGCACGGGCACGGGCACGCATTCAGGGACAGGCCCTAACGTCTCCTATTGACGTCGCCAAGGCCCCGGCGCGCCGCTGGAACGAAGGGAGGCCACGCGCTATCCCCCCTCCTCGACGTCCGCGATCCGACGCCGTAGAAAACGACGTTCGGGTTCCTGCTGCGCGACTCGGAGCGCCCGGTGATAGGACACGAGGGCATCTTCCCTGCGCCCCAGCCGTCGACACAGATCTCCACGCGCTGCGTGCGCCGGCAGATAATCCCCCAGCTCTCCACCGCTGAGGATCGCCTCGACCAGCGACAGCCCCGCTGCCGGTCCGTCCCGACCCGCTACCGCAATGGCGCGCGCGAGTCGTGCTACCGGCGACGGATCGAGGCGGCCGAGCAGATCGTGGAGCGCCACTATCTGCTCCCAGTCGATGGACTGCTCATCGACACTCTCCGCGTAGACCGCCGCGATGGCCGCCTGGAGAGCGTAAGGGCCTGAGCCTCCGTTCCTCAGAGCTCGCTCTACGAGCGCTGTGCCTTCGGCGATACGTTGGCTGTCCCACAGGGAGCGGTCCTGCGCCGACAACGGCACGATATCACCGGATACCGACGTGCGGGCGGCGCGACGCGCGTCCTGGAGGAGCAACAACGCGAGGAGTCCGTCGGACTCCGGGTCCGGTGACAGTTCGGCCAGAAGCCGCGCCAGCCGGATGGCCTCGAGACACAGGTCGACGCGAATGCGCTCGGGGCCGCTCGACGCGGAGTAGCCCTCGTTGAACACCAGGTAGATGGTCCGCATCACGAGCGCGCGCCGCGCCGGGAGCTCCGCGAGGCCCGGCACCTCGTAGGGGATACGCTGCTCCCGGATCCTCCGCTTCGCTCGCACGATTCTCTGGGCAATCGTTGGGGGGCGGGTCAGGTACGCTCTCGCTATTTCCTCGGTAGTGAGTCCGCATAGCTCGCGGAGGGTCAGCGCGATCTGCGCATCGGGGGGAAGATCGGGGCGACAGCAGGCGAACAGCAGCCGGAGGCGATCGTCGGCTACCTCTTCGAGCTCCGGACCTGGCCCCGGAGGCCACGCTGGAGTGCGGGCATCCCTCATGTCGGCCGCGGTCTGGACGAAGCGCCGCCGGCGACGCAGAGCATCGATGCCGCGAAGCCGCCCAACCGTGACGAGCCACGCCCGCGGGTTCTGGGGGACGCCTTGCCGGGGCCACTGCTCGACTGCAGCGGCGAACGCCTCGTGGAGGGCCTCCTCGGCGAGATCGAAGTCCCCGAGGAGGCGGATGAGCGTGGCGAATACTCGCCGCGACTCGGCGCGGTAGACGACGTCCACCTGGGCGCGGATCTCGCGTTCGAACTCGCCATCCATGAGCCAGGCCCTACTGGTGGCAGCCCTCGGCGATCGGCCGGATCTCGATCCCCCACCCGAGGTCCTCGCCCAGGTTCGCAGCAGGATGCAGCGACGCGATCCGAATGGCTTCGTTCAGGTCACGCGCCTCGATCACCATGAAGCTCCCGACAACGTCGCGCGTCTCGACGAATGGTCCGTCGACGACCGTGGGCTTGCCACCCCTCGCGCGCACCGTCGTCACGTCCCACTCGAGGGACTCGACCGTGCGAACGGCACCCGTCCGCTGAAGCTCGGCATCGTAGGCTTTGCAGGACTCGACGAGGCTAGCGAACTCCTCCTTCGAGAGCGCAGACACTTTCTCCTGGTTTCCATAGAGCAGGCACAGGTACTTCATCGTAGGTCTCCTTTTCTGGGGCTGACCCGCGCCTACGGCGAGGATCATCACACAGTCGATCGGCCGACGCCCAATCGACAGTGTTCGGGAACTCTTTCCCTCTGGGGCAAAGGAGGGCCGGATCGTCATCCCGGCCCCCAGGACGAATCACCCTCGCTCCTCTAAAAGAACTCGACGCCCGCCGCAGCGAGCGGCCGAAAGGGCCACCGCGTGATGAACCGCTCTTGCTCTGCGCGGCTGACGAGGTCGTAGTGGACCATACCCAGATCCGCCTCCAACCCTAGGGCGACATCGAGCCGCACTGCCGGACTCAGCTCCCACTGCGCGAGGACGCACGAAGTCGCTAGAGGAATCGTCGTTGTGCGATCCGCTGCGACTTCGTAGGTGTCCTGCCGCGTCGCCTTCGGGTGGAGCGAGACGAGATCGAGGCCGGCACCAATAGCGACGCCCAGCGCGACGTTTGGGGCAACATGAGTTCGGAGCGCGCGCAGCTCGACGCGCAAGGCAGACGTTCGCAGCTCCAGCTCGATGCCCTCGGCGCGGTGCCGCGCCGGGATCTGCAGCTGGAAGCTTCCGGCGGCGCCGAGCAGGACCTGCCCCCTCATCCAGTCCGCGCCGGCACGGAGCACCGGGCCGTGGACAACGGGGATCTCTTCGGAATGCGCCGCGAGTCGATAGTTCGCGCCGAGGGTGCCCAGCCACCCCGAGCGGCGTCCGCGCCAGGTTGCAGGCGGCGGTGCGGGTGTGGGCTCGACAGCCGCCGGCGGCGCGGGGCGAGGTGCTTCGAGAAGAGCCACCGCTTCCTCCCGCGTCATCCCTTCGCTTCCGCTCGAGAGCGCGATGACGGACCATTCGACGACCTGTCCTAGCGCCTCGCGATCGAGCTCGTCGAGCCGCGCCGAGAGGGGCATCGTCCTAACGAGATAGCGGGTGCCCTCCCGGTTGGCAAAGTACATGCGAACGACGTCAGAGCTCGTGGCATCCAGCCACACCGTGAGCTCGGCAGAGGATGGCGATGGACCACCGAACAGGTCCTGGGGAGCGAACTCGACGCTCCTCACGAGCCTGATGTCGAACTCCGAGCGGAAGGCAGAGCCAAGTGCGCTCTCCACCACGCGAAGCGGCAGTCGGGTACCGACGACGACGATCTGCACCGAGTAGGCCACGGCGGCGGGTGTGGGCTCGGCTGGGACCGTGGACGCTGGTGACGGCTCCGCGGCGGTCGCTCCGGGCTCCGCGAGAGGCTGCGCCGCCGCTGGAATCGTGAGGACAGCAGAAACCACGGCGACGACCGCGAGGGTGGTGAGGCCCCTAGCGGAGTTCAGCGAGGCGGCGGCTGGCGTGCGTCGCATAGGCAGAATCGGGATACTCTCGAATCAGGCGCCGCCAATTCTCGCCTTCTTCTGCGCGGCGACCAAGTGCTTGCAGCGCGCGCCCTCGCCCGTAGAGGGCCTCGGCAGCGAGCCGTTGCCCGCTGCCACCCACTAGATAGCCCTCGAACTGCCGAAGGGCCTGCCCCGCCGAGCCATGCTGCAGCAGGACCCTGCCCAGCGAGACGTGGGAGAGCCGCGCCTCCGCCGAGCCTGGGTGCTGCCGTTGCAGCGACCGATAATTGGCAATCGCCTGGGCGGTCCGTCCAGCGCGCCGGTGTTCGTTCGCGAGTCGATAGCTTTCGCGCGCGGACGGGGGCTCGGCGCCGAGCGCGGACCTCGCGGGGGCCTCGGAGACTCGGGGCTCGGGAAGAACCTCGGGCGCGGGCTCCGCTTCCGCGCGATGGGGCTCCGCGGGGCTCTCGGGCCGAACCATCGGAACCGATGGCTCAGTCCTCGCTGGCGCCGCCGAGGGGGCCGCGAGGCTCGCCGCTTGGGGATCGGAGTTCCATGGTGCCCACCCGAACCCGCTCGCCGCGGCCGCTCCCGTCAGCCCCACAGCAGCCACACCGATTGTCCAGGTCAGGCGTCGCCGCTTGGACGCAGTCGGGGGCGCGGAACGCTGCTCGAAGCCCCCTCGGGCGGCGGCGGCCATGCGCGCGATTCGCTCTCCGTCGTCGGGGCTCGCCACCTCGACCTGCTCGAAGTCATCCGCGACGTCCAGCGCAAGCCGGCAATCGGCGCAGCTGCCCAAATGGGCTTCGAACGCGGTCCGCTCCTGATCCGAAGCCAACCCGCGTCGAACACGCTGCAGCAGCTGACCGTGGCAACCCGTCATGTCCTCTCTCCTCGCAGGAGGTCGTTCAGCCGTGCGTCGTTCTGGAGCGCACGTCGCAGTGCCTTCCTGCCGAGCCTGAGCCGACTCCACACGGTGTTCGGGGAGACATCCACCATGCTTGCGATTTCCTCCACCGTGTAACCAAGCATGAAGTGCAGCCCCAGCGACTCCGCGATGGGCTCGGGCAGATGTTCTAGCAGACCGCGGACGATGCGGCGGCGTTCGCGAGACACCGCTATCTCGAGCGGCGAGCGGCCACTTGTGTCGACGGGTTCCGGCACGTCGAGATCCGACGTGCCCACGCGGTCGCGCACCGTGAAGTGTCGGCGGGCATGGAGGGCGCTGCGCAACGCCACCTGGTGCGCGAAATGGGTGACCGAGGATTCCTCACGGAAACGAGCCAGCCCCCGAATGAGTCCAAAAACCGCTTCCTGGGTGACGTCTTCGGCATCGGGATGGCAAGCGCCGAGGACCTTCCGGACAGTGCGTAGCATGGGACCTGAGAGTTCCATGACCAGAGCATGGATTGCCTCTCCGTCTCCCGCGCCCGCACGCCGTGCGCGGGTACGCAAGGGATCGACAGCACGTTGACGGGGCAGCGAGGTCAGTCTCAGGGGCTCGGCTGGCTTGCGCAACGGAGTGATCCTATTCGGCAGGTCATGCTCTGCAAGGCCGCATCCGGCCAAGCGAGACGACAGGCAGAGCTGGCTTACGGCTCGTGTCATGCGAGAAGACTTCTGTAAGTCTGTTGCGTGAGAGAGAGAAACCCGGGCAACGATCGATACGGTTCACCCCAACGCGAACGAGGACACGCAGCAGCACTAGAAAATGGCAAAACTGCGAGATCTCAGCGCGGGGAACGGCGACGGCTGCGCGGCCACGTACCCACGAGCCCTACCTCTTCGGCCCAAACCCGAACCTCGAC
This sequence comes from Pseudomonadota bacterium, assembly GCA_023398955.1. Taxonomy (GTDB): domain Bacteria; phylum Myxococcota_A; class Polyangia; order Polyangiales; family Polyangiaceae; genus JAEWRL01. The sequence goes on along the minus strand of JAEWRL010000160.1, from coordinate 6,037 downwards.
CGGCGGATTGCATGACCGAAATGCGCCAGCAGAGGCAACGCAAGACCCAGACCTGCCGCTGATCCGAGGAGACCCGACTATGCCTGGCCCGCAAGGGAGAATCACCCCGAGCACGAGCACCGTGCGCACTTTCGTCGCCATCCGAGGCTCGCGCGCCAGAGGGCCGGGTTGGATGCTGGCGCTCGCGGCGCCCGTCTTGTGGCAGGTCGGCAACCCCGCACAGGGCTCGGCGACGGGGAGCATTATCCCGGCTCAGATCAACGATATCGACAAGGACGGCGAGAACGAAACCTTGGCGCTCCTGCTGCTCGGCATGCTCGCGGCAGCGGCGACGAGGCGGCGGCGACGACGGTCCCGGTCCGAGCCCGGCGTGGCCAGCGAGCGACGCGGGAGTGCTCGACATGGCCGCGCGGCTGCCCTCTCCTTGCTGAGCCTCATCGCGGGCATGGGATGCGGCTCTTCGGAGGAGGCGACAGGGGCAAACGCGGGCGCGCCAGATGGCATCCGCACAGCGACAGGGGGAACCGCCGCCGCGGCGGGAGGAACACCCGGGAGCGCGAGCGGAGCCGGACTGGGCGGGCGAGCTATCGGAGGATCTGTCCCGGGCGCGGGTGGAACCGGCGCGGTGGCAACCGGCGGCGCCGGTACGGGTGGGCCTAGCTCCGGAGGCACGGCGACAGGCGGCCTTGGCAGCGGCGGGACTGGCACCGGAGGCGCAGCGACAGGCGGCGGGACTGGCACCGGAGGCGCAGCGACAGGCGGCGGCACCGGCGGGACTGGCACCGGCGGGACTGGCACCGGAGGCGCAGCGAGCGGCAGCGGCGGCGATGGCATGGGCACCGGCGGCGCGACGGCGGGCGGCGCTGGCACGGGAGGATCTGGCGGGAACAGCGGAGCTGCGGGCGGCGCTGGCACCGGCGCCGGTGGATCCGGCGAAGGAGTCTGCGAGGTAGCGGCAAGCTGCGGCACCCATAAGTGGGCATGTTGGCCCATGCCGAATCCCGAGGGCACCGGACCGAGAACAGCGAGCTACAGCGTCAGCGACGGCGTCGTGCACGACGATGTGACGTGTCTCGATTGGCAGCAGAGCCCGTCGGGGACCTACACAAATAGCGAGGCGCACGGCTATTGCGAGAACCTGACTCTGGGCGGCTATGACGACTGGCGGGTCCCGACGCGCATCGAGCTAGTCTCGATCATCGACTGGACCCGCAGCCCTGCGACGGATCCCGCCTTCTCGCCTCAAGGTGGCTACCACAACACGGGGTCGAACTGGATCCTCACCATCCAGCAACGCGGCGCAGGGACGACCTGCGGCAATGGGGACTGCGCCTGGATGTGCAACCTATCCGATGGGATGTGCAGCAACGCCTATGGCGCCTCAGGAGCCATCAGCGTGCGTTGCGTGCGCGGCAACGGCCCCGGTGAAGGCTTCGACGAGCCTGCCGTGGCGCCTCCGAACCAATACACCCTGCTCTCCGAGGATGTCGCTCGAGACAACTACACTCGGCTCATCTGGCAACGGGACGGGGCTGCCTCGGGGCTCTTGAGCTGGAGCGACGCCGGCAGCTACTGCGATGCTCTCAGCCTCAGTGGATACGAAGGTTGGCGGCTGCCCACCCTGCGGGAGCTCTCGACCCTCGTGGACGAAGCCACGGTGGCTCCGGCAATCGATACGACCGTCTTCCGCAGTACCTCCTATGGAGCGCGACAAACGGACAAGTGGTACTGGACCTCGCACCTGGCCCGCGGCTCTTCGGCTTCGTGGGGCCTCAACTTCGACGATGGCTTCACGGGCTCCAATTCGGGCTCCGCAGCCTGGAACACGTTCGGCCCGAGCTGGGTGAAATGCGTCCACGACGAGTGACTGGAAAACTAGCCAGTCCGCCAACAGCACCGCAGTCTCGGAGCGCGCGAGCGCATGGCCGGGACCACCGTGCGATCCTTCACCCCATGTAGAAGAGGCGAATCGCGGCGACGACGATGACGAGGAACAGGAGCGTCATCACCCCACCGGCCTTGATGAAATCGGCGTTCCTATACCCCCCGGGACCAGCGAAGAGAGCGTTGACCTGATGGGTGGGCAGGATGAAGGAGTTCGAGGCCGTGATGGCGACGAGCAGAGCGAGGGCGCGACCATCGATGTTCGTTTGTTTGCCAACAACGAGGACCAGCGGCACCAAGAGCACCGTGGCGGCCACGTTCGACATGAAGAGGGAGAACAGGGTCGCAAGCACCGCGATGGCGACAAGGAGCACGATGGCCGGGCTCCCCTCCAGCATCCCTGTCATCCCCTTGGCGACATACGCCGCGGCCCCAGTTTTCTCCATGGCCGTGCCCAGCGGAATGAGCCCCGCCAACAGAAAGACGGTGCGCCAATCCACGGCTCTGTAGGCCGCGTCGATGGGGACGATACGGAAGAGCACCATCGCCACTGCCCCGCTGAGCAGACTGATGGAAAGGGGAAAGCCACTGATGGCCAGAACGAGGGCTGCGCCAAAGAGTACGAGCGCGATGGGCCCCTTGGACGGCTGGGTGGCTTCCGCATCGATCGGGGTAGTGAGGAGGAAGTTCTCGTCTTGGCCGAGCGCTCTCAAGCGCTCCCAGCTGCCAAATGCCACGAGCGCACTACCGGCTCGAAACGGTATATCGGAGAACTCCCGGCTGTGATCACCGTCTCCCGTCAGGAGCATCAGCGGCTCGACACCGTGGTTCTTCCGCAACTGGAGCTCGCGCAGCGTGCTGCCGACGATCCGCGCTCGGGGCCGCACGACGAACTCCGCAAACCCCCTCTCCGAGGCTTGTTTGAACTCGTCGCTCCACTCCCTCACTCGCTCGGTTTCCTCGAGCCCAAACCGCGCAACGAAGACATCGACGTTTGCTCGTTCGCCAAGGAGCGCCAGCTCTTGTCCCGGCGTAAAGAGGGTCTGACGCCAAGGAGCCTCCTGAGTCTCCGAACCGACTCGAAGAGCCAGCAGGTTCAGAGAGTAGTCGTTCCAGAGCCGCGCTTGCTCGATCGTCATTCCAACGAGCGGACTCCCTTGGGGGACCACGCAACCATGGACCGTGTCTGGCAGCTGCCACAATTCACGCAGCCTCTGTTGCGTATCGCCCGAGGAGCCCCCCTCCGCGCGCGCCGGAAGGACCCAGCGCCCGAGCAGTACGAAGTAGAGGATTCCAGCCCCCAAGAGCAACGCACCCACGGGAGTCACGTCGAAAAGGCCATAGGGCTCCAGGTCCCCCTGCCGGAGGAGATCGCCCAAGATGATCAATGGACCGGAAGCCACCGTCGTCAGTGTGCCACCCAGGATGGCGGCGAACCCCACAGGCATGAGAAGCCGCGACGCCGGGAGCTTTCTTTGCTCGGAGATTCTCAGGAGTGCCGGGAGGAACAGCGCGGCCGCGCCGATATTCTGCATGACAGCGGACATGGCTCCCACCGCTGCCATGACCAAGCCGACCAGGCGCGACTCTTTGGGCCCTGCTACCCGAAGCAGTGAGCGCGTGACCTTCGCCATGATGCCGGTCCGGTCGACGCCATAGCCGAGGATCATGACGCCGATGATCGACATCACCGCATTGCTGGAGAAGCCAGCGAGGGCCTCCCGAGGCTCCACGAGGCCCAGCCACGCGAGCGCCAGCAGCGCCAGCAGCGCGACGACGTCGACACGCAGCCACTCAGAGACGAAAAGAAAGACGGTAGCCGCCAGAACCAGGAAAACGAGGAGTATGTCGGTCGTCACGCTGCCTCTCGGGTACCCTCAGCCTTGGGGACCGGTGCGCTGAATGGCCTCGCAGAGGTCGAGCGGCTGAACGTCGCCCGTCCCCATGGGCTTGAAGACGTTCAGGGGCATCTTCAAGTAGCTGATTTCCCCTTGAGGAGGCGGTAGGCGTCCGGCGTCGATGTTCACTTGAACGCTCTGAAAGAGCAGCTTGGGCGCTGGCAGCTGTGCGTCGCGGTGCTGACGAAAGGCGACGAAGTCTTGTCGCGACGTGCCGCCATTGATGGCAATGTTGCTCCTCTTCTGCTCACCGACAGTCGTCTCATAGCGCAGCTCGCGCCCGCCCGGTTGGTAGTCGTGCCCGACGAAGATGCGCAGAGAGTCCGGTTCGGAGTAGATCTGCTGGGTCACGGAGTCATACAGCTGCTCGGCGCTCCCCCCGGGAAAGTCGCACCGCCCGCATCCCGAATCCGGCATGAAGAGCGCGTCACCCGTGAACAAGGCGTCACCGATCCTGAGTGTCGTGCACGCAGCGGTGTGCCCCGGGGTGTACTTCATATTGACCTCGAGACTACCTGCGCGGAGGGGTTTGCCCTCTTCGAGCAGGACGTCGAACTGTCGACCATCCGTCGGGAAGCTCTCCGGAAGGCTGAAGATCCCTTTGAACATCTGCTGCACGACGGTGATTCGCTTACCGATCGCCACCTTGACGTTGGGGCACGCCTCCTTGAGCAGCTGAGAACCGGACAGATGGTCCGCGTGGGCATGCGTCTCCAGGACGTAGCGAAGCTTCAGCTTCTCGTGGTTCATGAACGCGATGGCAACCTGGACCGACTCATTCCAGGTCGTGGACCCCGCCGGATCGTAGTCGAGGACAGGATCGATGACGACCGCGTCGTGGGTCGACGGATCCCAGACAACATAGGTGAGAGTGCTCGTTCGCTCGTCGAAGAATGCTCGGATTCTCATCGTTGGTCCCTTCTTCTGCTTCACGCTCGTGAGCTACGAAGCCATCATGCCGATGGCCCGCAGGACACTGTCCGCGTGCTGCTTCTCCTGTTGTGCCAGATCCGTGAGCGCCGCCGCTGCCTCTGCGGAGTCGATCCTCGCGGCAAGAATCTTGTAGAGATCGTAGGCTCGGAGCTCGATCTCGAGGGCCAGCTCGAGCAGGCTCGTAGGCCCCTGGGTCCCGAGCTCCCGAGCTCGAGCCAGCACCGCATCGTAACTCTCGCCGCCTTCGATGAGGTCTCCCGGCAGAGCATCGAAGAGCGAGTCGAAATCTTGCTCCGTCTCGGGAGCCCTACGCGCCAGCATGGCGTGGACCGCCTTCCCGTGAACACGCTCCGCCTTCGCCAGCTCTCCGATGGACCTCGACACTGGGCTCCCCGAGAACTCGTCGACGAGGAGTTGATAGAACCGATAAGTCCCCTTCTCCATGTCCAATGCTCGACGGAAGAGCTCATCCGGATCGCCCGCCACATCGAAGTGCTCGAGACGAGGGAGGTCCGCCAGGGTTGCTCCCTCATAGCCGGAGAAGCCGCCCAAGAGGTTCACCACCCTGGGAAGCCCCAGCGTGGCCTTTGCCCAAGCGCTGGCCCTCGCCGAGCGGCCACCGCTGCGGCAATAGAACACGACGGTCTTGTCCGCCATGGCCCGCAGGCGGTCGGCAAACGTCTCGAGCTCTCCCAGCGGAAAGAGCTCCGCTCCAGGAATGTGCCCGAGGCGGTACTCCTCGGGCTGGCGGACGTCCACCACCGCGTAGTCAGCCTCATGGTGGCCGTCGATGAACTGCCGGAGCCTGTCGCTCGTCACGTCGTTGACCCGTTGGGTATCCATCGCAAGTTCCACGAGAACCTCCTTCGTGTTGCTCGAGCTCGGGGAAGCCGGGGGAGTCTATCAACGCCGCGCGCCCAAGGACACCATCGGGTACTGGGCCGCGGGCTCACCCTGCCGAAACGACGAACTCTTTTGCCATCCGTCCATGAATGGCTTCCCGCGGGAACGCCGCGCGCCCAAGGGCCGAAACCGCTGAAGACACGCCTAAGAAGATTTCGGGGAACCACCGGCCCCCCCCGGTGATCGTCGCATCGTGCGCACTCAGACCGAAAAGCTTCGGCGCTTGGCAGAACTGAGCCAGTTTCGCTCGGCAAGAGTGACCCACCACCGCGAGCAGGGTTTTGCGCAGGTTGAGATGCAACCTGAACTCGACCTCGACGAGCACACTGAAGGGTGTTTCGTGGCTTTGCCGCTGGGTACGTGGTGGCGTCATGTCCCGGGTAGCCTTCCCGGACTTCGTGGGCGTGCTTCACGAGCCC
>JAEWRL010000119.1 GCA_023398955.1 Pseudomonadota bacterium | reverse complement strand
ACCGGCGGATTCCATCTTTCCATCGCCAGAAAAGATCATCTCCCCGACGTCCTGTCCATCCATTGCAGAGCAGCGCCACGCAAGTGATCGAGATCACAACGAAATCAACCTGATCGGTGCTCTAGTGCGCTCGAGCCGGAGGGATGACGATGTTCCAGTCGTCTGGCACGTCGCAGTGGCTCACGACGCCGACGTGCGCCACTCTGCCGTCCGCCGTCCTCGCCTCCAAGTCGAACTGGTTACTGGCCATCACGCGGGGCCAGCCGCAGCCTTGTGGTTCGTAGCGGTACTCGCAAGGAGTGTTGGCGCAGATCCGCTCCCCATAGAGCCAGATCTGCGCGGGCTCGGAGGTCGCAATATGGAGAGTCTGGGCAGCCGAGCACCCGGCGTCGAGTGCCATGAGGACCAAGAACCCGCCGCCTGTGAGTCGTGACATTGGCGCAGTCCTAGCACCTGTTCCCACTGGCACCCGCACCCGCAGGACACAGTGACGGTCCGTCGGCACCCGGCGTGGTCGCCGCACGTGCGCTCCCTCTAAGGAGCTCGCCGGAGCGCGGCAAAGGGAGCATCGCTGGTTTGGCCTCCCAGGACGGTCTTGCCGCCGACGAGCAGCCAGGCGTGGGCCGTGAGCCGCCCCTCGGAGAGCTTCACGCCAATCTCGATTTGGCTGGGGATGCCGCGTCGTTCGAGCATCAGGCGACCCGCGAGGGCCTGCGCCAAACAGCTCGCGCTGGTAAGACGAGCGCTGACCCGTTGGACTCCTTGGCTGACGCGACGGACGCTTGTCGTGGGGTCTCCATCTGGCAGCCGCGGCTCGTCCATGGCGCCCTCCACCCACATCCCGAGCCACGGTCTCGGAAGGCAGCGCAGAGCGAAGCTCGTCAGGGTCAGGGCACCCAGGGCCTCGAGGGCAAGCAGCCGCTCATGCATGGAGAAGCGAAGGGGCAAGCTGTCAATCCCCCACGAGCCGCCGGTAGGTGCCGGAGCCTTGGATGGCCTCGTTGGCGGGGCCCAGCCAGGCGAGTTGGTGGTCGTCTTCCAGCACGAGGACGCGGGCCGCTCGCTCGGCGAACACCGTTCGGTGCGTCACCACGATGAGCGAGGTGCGTTCCGCGATGGCCCCCAGGCATGCGGTGAGGCGCTCGCGCCCCTCCGCGTCGAGCCAGGCGTCTGGCTCGTCCAGGACGAGGAGCTCGGGGGAGCGCAGCATCGCCCGCGCGAGGGCGATGCGGTGTTGCTCGCCGCGCGACAGGGAGCTAGCCATCTGCTCGAGCGGAACATCGAGGCCTAGCTCAGCGAGACATGCCGTGATGGTCTCTGTCGTCGCATTCGGCGCGACGAGGCGTATGTTCTCCGCGACGCTCAGGGTGTCGACGAAGACGGGTTCTTGCGGTACGAATGCGATGGCGTCAGGGTCGATCTCGTGCGCGGCCATGCCGTCCAGCTCGATGAGACCGCGCGTCGGCCGTACGAGCCCAGCCAGCGCTCGTGCCAGCGTCGTCTTGCCAGACCCGTTGCGCCCAACGATAGCGAGGGGTCCGTCCAGCTCCACCGAGAGCTCGTCCACGCGCACCCCGAGGCTCGTCCCGTAGGAGATCTCCAGTCCCTCTACCCGAAGGCGGCGCGGCCGCTGGAGCAGCCGCCGCGGGCCCTCACAGGCCAGCGGGGCGAACGGCCGTAGCTCGTCAAGCTCTCTCTCGGCGCCGAGCAAAGCGTGCGCTGAACGTGCTGCCACGAGCATGCTGGGCACGAGCGCCGCCAGGAGCACCAGGTCAGCCCCCCGCTCGATCGCCCAAGCACGGGTCGCGCGGCTCAGGTCGGCGTTGCCAAGTGTGGGGCCCAGCGCCGCAGCCAGGAACGTGAGCACGATCAGCGCCATGAGCCCGCGTCCGAGGCTGCGCTGGCGCTGCAGTGTCGCCTCCGCCGCGGACCAGGCGTTGCTTGCCTCGAGAACGCGGGCAAGAAAGCCTCGACGCGGCGTTGGAGCTCGGAGCTCGGAGCGGCCCCATGCCGCCGCGTTCATCAGCGCACCGACATGCCTCAGGGCGTCCACGAGATGCCTGTACGAGCTCCGACGCTGGCGCCCCACGAGCCAGGCACCCACCAGGCCCAGGGACAGCAACGCGAGGCTCCCCGCGGCCGCCGCGACCCCGAGCCGCTGGGCCACCAGCGCCATGAGCACGGAAGCCGTGAGCAGCGCCGCAGCGAGGGAGACGACGTCGACAGCGATGGCTCGCTCGCTGACGTACGAGGCTCGCCAGGCCGCTCCTTCGCTCGTTGCTCGCTCGTCCGGTGCCTCAAGGGCGGCGTCCGCGAACGCACGCAAGCATTCGGCGCGGAGCCGCCGCCTCAGTCGCGTCAGCAGCCAGAGGCGCACAGGTTCGACGGACGCGCCGAGCACGAGGGGAGCCCAAGCCGGCACCGGCGTTGCGATCGCGAAGGCCGCGACGGGCACGGCCAGCCAGCGGACAGCTGCGAGTCCGGCCACGGCGGGGAGCTCGAGACCTGCGCGACGTGCGAAGGTTCTCAGCTCGAGTGTCGCCTGGGGTTGCGCGCTTTGCATGAGCGCAGCGAGCATGTGCTCGATGCGAGGGGGGTGCAACGGCTCCGCTCAGCGAGGGAGCAAGGTCTTCACCAGGACGCGCACCACGTGCTCACCCGGGGGTCCCTCGAAGCGGATGAAATCGCGGGGATGGGGGACTGCGAGCTCCTCGCTCCCGTCCGTGGGGATGGACTCCTCCCAGCTGATGACGGCCACGTCATCCAAGCGAACCATCGCATGGCCTCGCTTGGGTGCTGTTTGGGTGACGAAGACGCGCAATGCCCTGGGGTTTTGCGTCTTGCTCGTGGGCCTTTCGGGATCGTCCGCAGGCATGTTCAGATCCCGAACCACGGGCCTCCAGTTCCAGCTGCCGCGAACGCCATTCAGGACGACCTCCTTTCCGAACTCCGCCGTCCCCTCGCTGGCGTAGTAGCGCACGTCCAGGGTCACCGGACCGGCGTTGTCCGCCTGCGTGTAAGCCAGCAGGGTGAGGTCCTTCTCCGGCGCGTCCTCGGCGTGGCCCTGTACCCGAATCCGATAGCGGAAGGCGATGACGGACTCTCCGGTGTCGTCCCAATCCCGTTGGGAACACAGGGCGACGGCGCCGCGGCGGACCGAGTGCATGCATGGGAAGCTCGAGGAATTCGAGTACCACCAGCGCGAGGTTTCGATCATGTCGTCATCGACGTCGACGTCTTCCATGTCGCCGAAGAGCATGATGTCACGGCCGATCCGAGCGCGGATCCCTGGCGCGTCCATCTCTACGCGTGCCACGGACGCTCTGGAGTCGATCCGTCCGCGCAGATCGATGATGCCGAATCCCTCTTCGTCGATGACCACGGGAACCTCGATGGTCTCACTCCGCACGCGGGCTTCGCCAGGCCGGACGACGAAGCCTTGGTGGAGATAGGGGAAGACCAGCCCGCCGTAGGGAAGCGACGCGGCGCCGATGCGCCGCAGCAAGAGATCCGCGACGGCTCCAGCGATCGGCCGTGGTTGGAAGTCCTCGATGAAGATGGGGATGCTGCGCGCATGGCGCACGCTCGCGCCGCTGACGTCGACCCTCAGCAGCTGTCCCAGCACGGTCTCGAGCCGGTCTTGGTCGAAGACGAAGTTGCCCAACGAGTGGGCAATCAGGCGCTCCTGATACCACTCGAACCCCTCGGGGACGTGCGGGTGGTGCGCGACGACCAGGGCTGCCCCGGACTCGACGGCGAAGCGCATGCGGTCGTGGGCGCTCGACACGGGGCGGTCGGTGTACTCGGCGCCCGCGTGGAGATGGACGATGGGGCTGCGACCCGCCGCGAGCTCATCGACGATGGTCTGCGCCAAGTGGGTGCTGTCGGCGGCGTTGGCAGCCCCCCCTTTCTCGTCATTGGCGACGAAGAGGGTGTCGTACTGGTCGCCAACGATCGAGCTGGCGGAGATCATCGAGTAGGGCACGCCCCCGAGCTCGATGCGGAAGGGCTTGTAGGCGCGTATGGCCGTGGGTCCCGCGCCAGCGCTGCCGACCCCTCGCGACGCGACGTGTCGGAGAGTGTCCGTGACCCCCCGCTCGAGGTAGTCGTACATGTGATTGTTGCCGAGGGATACGAACCCGACGTCCAAGGTATGGAGCGCCGCGAGCGCGTCGGGGAGGGTGAAGAATACGTAGGGCTTGCCCTTGTAGGGAGTCTCCGGCGTGTCAGTGACGACGGTCTCGAGGTTCAGCGTGCGGTAGTCCGCGACCTCGAAGATCGGCTTCATGCCGCGCACCACGCGGGCCGCTCCGGCCGCCGCGTCATCGGATGGAATCAGGGCCTCGGGATCCGCGGGAGGGATGCGATCGAGGGGCGCTTCGGCGTTGGGGGACACGAAGCGGCGACCGAGGGAGGTGTCGCCCGCGAACAGGAAGCGCGTCTCGTTCGGTGCTGGTCTGGCCAAGAGAACCGGGTCCAGGGTGACCCTTTCCTCGTGCAATGGCAGGTGAAGGTGTACGGCGATCCGTTCAGTGCGGTACCCCTCCGCCGCCACCGTCAGGAGCCGCGTCCTTCTGGGAAGCGTCTCGAAGACGAATCTACCTCCAGCGTCGCTCCTCACCCTCGCGTCCCCGAATGTCGCGGTAGCACCGACCAGCGGCGCCCCCTCCTCGTCGAGAACGGCGCCTTCCAGCGCGATGGAGGTAGCCGCAAAGCGGGCCCGGAACTCACGCTCGATGGCGGGGAGGGGGTCGTCCTCGTCCGGCACCCGATTGCCGGTGCAGGCTGTCAGGGTCGCGACGCCTCCCAGGAGCAGAGCCACCGCTCTCCGCCCCGCCCGGAGAGCGAGGGATCGGGAGGGCGCTGCTCGAGGCGACATCACGTCCCTCAGCTGAATGCAGCCGCGAATGCTGCACATCCCGCGCGCCATGCATCGAGGTCCCGTTGTGCGCCGTCGACGATGCGTACGCCGAAGCCGGCCGGGACGGTCGCCTGCGCGGAGCGCTGAAAGGGGCAACGCCACGCGAGCTCCCCCACGAGTCGTACACGCCGCTCGGTGCGTGGCGGCGTGAGCTCGAGCCAAACGGTGTCTTGCTCGGGTGGCGCCAGGGTTCGCACGTACAGACCGCCCTCGCTGACATTGTAGCTGAAGCCGTGATCGTCCTCACCGTGACCCTCGGGTCTGAAGCGCACGGTGGTGCCGTAGAGCAAGCGGGGGCTGCGCCGCTGGTTGAGTCGGCCCGCTCCACGCAGCTCGTTGTAGCTGAACAGGACGTTCTCCGGGGGACCGTAGCCATCTATCGTCTCGACGTTCTCCAGGCCCGCCAAGGACTCCCGCAGGCGGCTCAGCTCGCGGGGCGTGGCGGCCACGACCCATGTCGTTTCGGCACCTGCCGCTCCCGCTCCTTCGATGAGCGTTCTCGGGTCCTCCGTCAGGGAGGAGTCGAGCAGGACCATCACCGCCGAGCCTTCCAGGGCACGCCATCGGACCTCTTCGGCGTCAACAGCGAACGTGATCGAGAAGCCCGCGTTGCGCAGGACGCGGGCCGCGATGATGCGTCGCGCATGGTCGGGGTACGCGACGACGACGGTGCCGCGCTTCGGCTCCGGCAGCTGCGGGGTTTCCGGGGGCAGCCTGCGGAGCCGCCGCACCAGGCCGTGAGGTACATCCAGGCTCACGCTGTCGTCCGCGCCCCAGCTGAATGCTTCGTTGAAGCCCAAGTCCGAGACCTCGTCGGTGATGACGAGCAGGGGCACGGCAGCGTGCTCGGCGTCGGAACGGCAAGCGAGCATCACCTTGCTGGCGGCGGGCGCCCCGCCGTCGACGAGCAGCCCCGCGACAGGGCCTGAGCCCTTCCAAGCCCAGGCGTCCTCCAGCAAGTCGACGATGTGGACACCCCTGCCAGCCGCCGCCGACACGGCGGCGATGCTGCGGGCTTGGGCGGAGGTGAACTCCCCGATCGCGACGAAGGGTGCGGGCATGGCTGCTGACGGCTACGGCATGCCGCCGTCTGGGCTTTAGACCTCGCCTTCGCCTGGCTCGGGAGGAGCCTTCCCTGCCGGACGGGCCGGTGTGGACCTGACGGAACGGTTTCGGCCCAGACGCTTGGCCTCGTAGAGCCGCTCGTCGGCCATCGCGAGCAGGGCGCTGGCGCCGGCATCGCCGCCCCGCAGGGACGCGCAGCCGGCGCTGACGGTCACGGGGAGCGAGACGTCTCCGACCGGAAAAGGATCTTTGGCGATGCTCTCGCGAAGCCGCTCGGCAGCGCAGTAGCAACCATCGAGATCGATTCCCCTCAAGACGATGGCAAACTCCTCGCCGCCGACGCGCGCGAAGACGTCCTCTCTGCGGAGCTGTATGGCCATGCGGTGGGCCACCTGTCGAAGCACCGCGTCTCCTGCCGAGTGGCCATGGGCGTCGTTGACCCGTTTGAAGTGGTCGATATCGAGCAGCACGAGCCCGACCGGGGTGCCATGTCGCTTGCTGAAGGCGATCTCGGACGCGAGGCGATCGTCGAAGTGTCTTCGGTTGGTGGCTCCAGTGAGCGCATCGCGTGTGCTCGAGTCGTACATCTGCACCAGCAGGCGCTGGTGAGCCCTGTTCAGCCGCTGGAAGCTGAAGCCCACGCGCTCGCCGAGGTGCACGAGATCCCCGGCTCGCAGCTCACCGTACTGGACGCGCTGACCGCCCAAGTAGGTTCCGTTCTGCGAGTGGAGATCCTCGATGAAGGCACGACTCTCTGCCCCCGCGACGCGGGTCACCGTGACGCGCGCGTGGCGCCGGCTGACACAGCTGTCGTCCACGACGATGTCGTTTCCCCGGTCGCGTCCGATGCTGACACCTTGGTCGCCGAGCTCGAAGCTGCGGCCTGCCTCTGCGCCTTCCATTCGAATCAAGACGAGCCGATCGAGAGGTGCGACGGTTTCCCCGGGGTTGCCCGAGGCGGTCGGGGGCTCCGTCCACGCCAGCTCATCGCGTCGTAGGGTGGATGGTGCCGACGGGCTGCCGGGTCTCACCGCGGCCATCCTCGGCAGTGTCCGCGACGTCGGTGTACCCTGACGTGAGGATTGCCTGGAGAGTTCGGCCCGTACCCTAGCGGCGGGCTTGTGACTACTTAGGGGCATGTTACCTCACTGAAGACCCGCTGATGCTCCGGCCATGCGGATGGGGCCAGGAATGACTCGGCGTCCGCCCGGCATCACCCTTCCAAACGGCCCTCCAGCGGACGCCCTTAGATCTGCTCGACAGTATCCATGGGTGCCCCCGTCTGAATGCTTAACCGCCAGGAGAGCGGGCCGTTCTCGCCATTCATGGGAAAGCGGGTACCGAGCCAGGCCGCCGTTGCCGATGCTGGAGTCGTGCACCTGCGCAGCGTGCCCCCCGTGCCGAACACAGGGGTTGCGCAGTCGAACGCGGGGGACTCTCGAGCCCGCGTCCTCGTCGTAGATGACGATGAACACCTGCTCCGGACCATGGCGCGGCACCTGACCCAGCAAGGTTGCACCGTTCGGACGGCAACCTGCGGCCAGGAGGCTTTGTCACTGCTCCGAGCCGGGCACTTCGATGTCGTTCTGAGCGACATCAACATGCCCGGCATGAACGGGCTCAGCCTGCTCGGTGAGGTCAGGCGTTGCGATCCGCTCGTGCCGGTAGTGCTCATCACGGGCTATCCGACCATCGATAGCGCGAAGGTGGCCATCGAGCAGGGGGCGTTTACCTACCTGACCAAGCCCCTGGAACCAGCCCAGGTCCAATCCTGCGTCGAGCGCGCGATGCAGATCCGCCGACTGGCTCATATCAAGCATGAAGCGGCCGAGCTGTGGGACGACCCGGAGGGCAAACCCAGCGACCGTGCGGGGCTCGAAGCGCGGTTCGAGCGTGCTCTCCAGAAGCTCTGGATTGCCTACCAGCCTGTCGTGACGGCCAAGGACGGCGCGATGTTCGGCTACGAGGCGCTGATGCGGAGTGATGAGCCGACCTTGGCGCATCCCGCGGCTTTGCTCGAGACCGCGGAGCAGCTAAACCGCCTCCAGCTCCTGGGTCGCCATACCCGCGGCCTGGTGACGCGCCCACTGCCGCACATGGCGGAGGGGCTCTCGCTGCTCGTGAACCTGCACGCCACCGAGCTCCTCGACGACTCCCTGCTCGATAGGACCGCACCCTTGTCCCGCGTTGCATCCCGCATCGTGCTCGAGATCACGGAACGGGCGTCTCTCGACCGAATTCCCAATGTCAGGGGGAGGGTTCGCGCTTTGCGCGATCTCGGATTCCGCATTGCCGTCGACGACATGGGCGCCGGGTACGCGGGGCTTTCCAGCTTCGCGCTCCTCGAGCCGGACATCGTCAAGTTCGATATGTCCATCGTGCGCGACGTGGACCGACACCGCATGAAGCAGAAGCTCATCCAGTCGATGACGAAGCTCTGTCACGAGATGGGCATTCTCGTCGTGGCGGAGGGCGTCGAGACGGCGAGCGAAAGGGCGACCCTGTGCGACCTTGGTTGCGATTTGCTGCAGGGCTACCTGGTGGCGCGTCCTGGGCCCCCTTTCCCCCACGTGTACCCGTAGGCTTGGGACGTTCGTGAGCAATCTGGGATGCCATTCTCCTCGCGTGACTCAAAGGTGGGACTAGGATAGCCTCATGCCGGATCGGGTGGGGTCGTCGTTGAGAGAAGCAGAGGGCCGCCTCGTCGTACTGTGCATGAGCGCCGAGGCTGGGCTCCTGGCTCGGGTGCAGGCGGCATTGGGGGAAGGCGTCACCGTCCGCAGGGTTGGCAGCGTCCAGGGTGCCATCCAAGTAGTCGCCGACAACGCCTCGGACGTCGCGGTGCTGGACGCCTCCGCGTTGGCAATGGATTCGATGGATTCCTCCTCCCGCCTCGCGGCGCAGCTCGCGGCGAAGACCGAGGAGCTCGCGCGCGTTCGCAGCATGCTGGCGGCTCGCGAGGCGCAGCATGTGGCGCTCCTCTCGTCGACCAACGACTTCGTCTGGGAGGTGGATCCCCAGTTCCGTTACGTGTTCGTGAGCCCTCAGTGTGAGAGCATGACCGGCTACCGTCCCGAGGAACTGATCGGCAGGACCCCGTTCGAGTTCATGGCCGACTACGAAATGGACGCGGTGCGCCGTGACCTCCAGGACAGGATTGATCGCGGCATGTCCTTGGAGCGGGTCGAGACACCGCGGCTCCACCGTGATGGTCGGCGCGTCGTGTTGGAGACCTATGGGGTGCGGCTCGAGTCTACCGCGGGCGAGTACCTCGGATACCGCGGAGTGACCCGCGATGTCACGGAGCGCAAGCGCCTCGCCGTGGAGCTGGCCCTGCGCGAAGAAGAGCTGACAAAGGTCGAGGAGATCGGTCGGGTGGGCAGCTTCACCGTGCGGTTCAAGACGCAGGAGGTCACGTGGACTCGGGGGGTCGAGAGGATCCTCGGCCTGGAACCAGGCCCCTGTGACGTCGAGCGGGCCCTCTCTGTCATCCACCCCGACGACCGCGTCCGGCTGCGCGCCGACGTCGCGCAAGCGGTGGCAGCACAGCTCACCTGGTTGAACACTGAGCTGCGAGCCATCTTGCCCGGTGGAGAAGTGCGCTACCTGGACGTTCGCGGTGAGTTCATGCGGGACCCCGCGGGCGTCGCCTTGGCCCTGCAGGGGACGATGGCCGACGTCACGGAGCTGCGCGCCGTGGGAGAAGAGCGCGAGGAGCTCCTCGGTCGCACCGCGGAGCTCGTTCAGGAGCTGCACTGCCTGTACGGCATCGCCGAGTTGACGCGGGAGTGCTCGATCTTGGGCGGCGAGCTGTGCCAGCGCACGGTCGATGGTATCGCAGCCAGCTGGCTCGCGCCGGACGTCTCCTGGGTGCGGATCCTCATGGACCGGCGGGTCTTCACCGCTGGCGACGAACCTGACGGGCCCCCGGAGTACGAGAGCCCCGTCGTGGCAGCTGGAGAGCCGCGCGGGCATGTTCAGCTGGCTCATGGCCTGAGCTGGCAGGGGCGTACTGACGAGCTGCGGCGCGAGCAGCGCCGCGATCTTGTCGCCGGTATCGCCCATCTCCTGGCGCAGGCGCTGGAAACCGAAGAGGCCCAGCAGGCCCTGCGCGCGAGCGAGAGCCGCCATCGAGCTCTGGTGGAGAACAGCCCCGACAGCATCCTCGACATCGATCTGAGAACGGGGACGTGCACCTTCGCGAGCGGCAGGGCCACCGAGCAGTTCGGGTACGCGGCGGAGGAGTTTCACGGTATGGCTCTGGAGGTACTGTTCGGCCCGGGTGCGGAGGATGTGCCCATGCGCCTCTTGGATGCGGCGCGCGCGGGGGGAGGAGTACTCGCCGACGTCTCCTGTCAAACCAGGGATGGTGCGACCTTCTACGCCGAGGTCAATGTCGCCCCCGCGGGGCCCAGCACTGGCGGATTCGGCGCCATCGCCATCTTACGGGACGTCAGCGTGCGCCGTCGCATTGCGGAGGAGCTCCAGCATGCCAAAGAGGAGGCGGAGCGGGCCACGCGCATCAAGAGCGACTTCCTGTCGAGCATGAGCCACGAGATTCGCACGCCCTTCAACGCCATCCTCGGTTTCACTCAACTCTTGTGTCGGGACCCGTCGGTGCATCCGAAACACAAGCAGCACCTCACAGTGATCCATCGAAGCGGCGAGCAGGTGCTGGCCCTGATCGACGACATCCTCGAGATGTCCAAGCTCGAAGCAGGGCATTCACCGCTGGTGCCGGAGGTCTTCGAGCTTCGAGCGGTCGTCGAGGAGGCGGAGCGGCTGTTCCAAGTGCGCGCCCAAGACAAGGGGCTGGTCCTCGCCAGCTCGATGGACCCGCGGGTGCCTCGCTGGCTCGTCGGCGACCCGCGCAAGGTGCGCCAGGTCCTGAGCAATCTCTTGGGGAACGCCGTGAAGTTCACCGAGCAAGGCGGCATCACGGTTCGAGTGCAGAGCTGGGACGCGAGCCCCGACTCCGTCGAAGTGATGATCCAGGTACAGGATACTGGGCCCGGCGTGGAAGAGAGCTTGCTGCAGCGCCTCTTCGAACCCTTCGAGCAGGGCGCGGCTGGTGTCCGGCGCGGTGGGACGGGTCTGGGGCTGGCGATCAGCCGGAACATGGCGCGCCTCCACGGCGGCGACCTGACCGTCGACACGACGCACCGGGTCGGTAGCGTCTTTGATTTCCGCTTCCGCGCGGGGCGCGTGGAGGCGAGCGCAGCGGGGGCTGTGGACAGCTCCGCGCGTGGTGCAGCCCTCCGCCCATCGGCGCGGGCTCCAGTAGCGGTGCTTCCGCCCGCGGGAGGCGCGCTCAGCGACGAGGAGCTGGCAGCCATGCGAAGCGCGACGGAGACGGGTGACCGTGCCGCATTGCTGGCACGCATTCGAGGGGTGAAGGCGCACGCCCCCGCTGCTGCCGAGCTGCTCGAGCGTTTGGCGCTCGACTACGACTACGACTCCTTGCTTCGCGTGTTACAGACGAATGGGCCGCGGAACGATGGATGAGCCTACCGAGACGATGGTCATCATGATCATCGATGATACCCCGGAGAACCTCGACGTTCTCGAGAGCATGCTCTCGTCGAAGGGTTACAAGATTCACACGTTCCCCCGGGGCGAGCTGGCATTGAAGGCGGCAGAGCGCGTCGCGCCTGACCTGATCCTGCTCGATGTTTCCATGCCCGGCATGGATGGTTTCGAGGTCTGCCGGCGATTGCAGGCACACGACCGCTTGCGCCATATCCCCGTCGTCTTCATCAGCGCCTTCGGCGATGTCGGCAAGAAGGTCGAAGGGTTCCAGCTCGGGGGAGTGGACTATGTGACGAAGCCCTTTCATATCGAGGAAGTCACTGCTCGGGTCGAGGTGCAGCTGAAGCTACGGCGTTTTCAGCAGCGCATCGAGGCCCAAAATCGGCAGCTGCAGCAGAGTATCGAGCGGCAGCGCGAGTTGGAGAAGCTGAAGGAGCATCTGGTCCAGATGCTGGTGCACGATCTCAAGAACCCTCTCGCCTCCGTCATCGGCAACAGCCAGTACGCTCTGGGGCGGATCGGCGAACGGACCGACGCTGGCGAGGCGATGCGGGACGTCCTCTCGTCGGCACGGGGGATGCACAGGATGGTGCTGAACATCCTGGACGTCCTGCACCTGAACGAGGCACGGCTCGCTCCGCACCGAACCCTTGTGCGTGTGGACCAACTCATTGCAGCGGCCCTTGCCTCCCTGAAGACGCAGCTGGAACTGATGGGTCGGAAGGTGATCGTCGCCGTACCGCCCGACATGGAGCCGTTCCCTCTGGATGCGGACCTCGTGCAACGGCTCATCGAGAACCTCGTGGAGAACGCCTCCAAGTACACGTCGGCGGGGGCGGCCATCGAGGTCGAAGCGCGCCTCGGCCCAGACTCGATGCTGCTCATCGAGGTCGCCGACCAGGGGCCAGGCATCCCGGAGGAGGCGCGGGAGCGCGTCTTCGAGGTGTATGCCCGGCTGGACCGCGACGCCGACATCCACGCACGGGCAAGCCGCGGCTTGGGGCTGGCTTTCTGTCGCCTAGCGGCCGAGGCCCACGGGGGCCGCATCTTCGTGCGCAGCAACGACCCGAAGGGGGCCCGCTTCTGCGTGGAGATCCCGAAAGGCGGCGAGGGTGCCGCCGCGCCGTGAGGCCCCGAGGAAATCCCTTGAGATTACCGAGAGGTTCTGAGAGCATCGAGGGCCGTTACCCGCGGATTAGGCCGTGGGGGGAGCGAGGCCCATGAGAGTTGTTGTCGTCGATGATGAGCCCGAAGTGGCAAGGCTCGTGGCCAGGTTGCTGCGGTCTGCCGACGTCTCCGTGGACGCCTACTTCGACGCCGAAGAGGCGCTCGATGTGCTTCGTTCAGGGGACTTCGACGTCGTGATCAGTGACATCGTCATGCCGAAGACGAGCGGTCTGGACCTCTTGCGAGCCGTGCGCTCCTTCGATCTGGACTTACCCGTCATCTTGCTGACCGGCACTCCCACGGTGGATTCCGCGAAGCGGGCCGTGGAGTACGGCGCGTATCGCTACCTCACCAAACCTCCAGATCCGAAAGACCTGCAGCAAGCCGTGGAACGCGCCGTCTTCGCCCGGGACATGGCTCGCATTCGTCGGCGCGCGGCGGAGCTCCACGGGGGCATCTCCGCTCACCCGGCGGACGTCGTGAGCCTCCAGCTCGCCTTCGACGTCGCCCTCGAGAACATGTGGATCGCCTATCAACCCATCGTGCACGCGGAGGATGGCTCCGTCTACGGGTACGAGGCGTTGATGCGCAGCAACAGCCGCGTACTGCCGAATCCGGGCGCTATCTTGTCGGCAGCAGAGCAGCTGGGTCGGCTACCGGACATTGCCCGTAACGTATGGCGTCTCGCGCCGCAGCCTCTGGTCGACCTGCCCCAGTTCCCGGTGCTCTTCGTCAATCTTCATCCCCAAGACTTGATCGACGAGGAGCTCGTCGCGCCTGGCATGCCCCTAGCCAGCATCGCCCATCGCGTCGTGATGGAAATCACCGAGCGCGCCTCGCTGAGCAAGATCTCGGGCGTGTCCGACGCGATCGCGGCGCTGAGGGCTCGGGGCTACCGTATCGCGGTCGACGACCTGGGGTCGGGCTATGCCGGGTTGAGTAGCTTCGCGACGTTGGAACCCGATATAGTCAAGCTGGATATGGCCTTGATCCGTGATCTCGACAAGGAGCCGACGAAGCAGTCCCTCGTCCGTTCGGTGGTCGAGCTTTGCGCAAACCTCGGCGTCCTCGTCGTTGCCGAAGGGATCGAGACGCGCGCGGAAAGGGACGCTTGCGTGACCCTCGGGGTGCAACTGCTCCAGGGCTACTTCATCGCGAAGCCAGGCCGCCCCTTCCCCTCTGTCACCTGGTAGGCCGTGTGCGGCGCACCCGAAGGCGGGTTCGGTGTGAGAAGGGTCCGGTAGGTTGTCTCGCAGGTCTCCGCCATCGGACCGGGGGCTGCGGAGCGAGGGCACGCGGCAGCCGCCGCGACAATGAAGGATTCACCGCGAACCACCTCCGAGAAGTACAGGGATAGCTCGCACCGCCCCCTCGGGGTGTCGCGGGTCAGGGCGACGGAGCCGTCCGGTCCGGCCGTGCCCAGGGGCTGCTCGGCTGGCTTGGCGCTTGCGAGGGTGTCAAAGAGTTTTTCCGGAGCTTCGAGCTCCTCGAGAGCCCGCGCCGCGAGCCTGGCCAAGGCGCGCTGCTGCTGTACGGTATCGCAGCGAGGCGCAATGAAGAGCTCGATGGTGGGAATGACGCCTTGCGGGGTACTCGCGGCGCGAAGCACCAGGAGCGTTGGCCTCTCCACGCTCAGCTGCCAGTGTGGCTCGAGCTTCAGCTCGACGGAGGTGTCGCCGTCTTGCCCGACGCGCACGACACCGGCCGCGGCATCGTGCTCCCATTCGGGCAGGGGAGCGCTGGAGCAACCATCCCCACCAAGGAGCTTTCCCTCCGCGAAATAGTGCCCCCCCAGCATGAGCTCGTCTTCTCCGACGGGGCACGTGCCTTGGGACGGCGCAGGAGCCGGCGCTGCCAGCGCTGGTGGTGAGGGATCGGCACAGCTCGGGGGGTCGGGGCTAGGCGTCGCGGGGGCAGGGGGCGCGCCGCCGCTGCACGCTGTCAGGAGGGCTACGGAACCAAGCAGCTTGGTGCGAGGAAAGAGCATGTGAAGGCACGCCGAGCCTAACCTCCCAGCTTCCCAGGAGCCAGCCCGAGCCCTCCTCGCGAGCTCACGCGGTGGATGAAGCCCCCGAACCCGCGGTCCGGTGCGCGTGGTGGGCGCATGCGAGTTAAGGCAAGCGCGTGATCTGACGTAGTTGACCGAGCGGACAGGAAGGCACACTACCGTCGGCGAGGTGCGACTCACGTGACCGAAATGGAACAGATCGAGCGCGACATGCTCGACATGATCGTAGCGGACCGGGTGAAGCTGTGGGCATACCCCGACGTCGCGATACGCTTGGGCCAGTTGCTCGGACGGCCAGAGGTCGGACTCGCGGAGATCAGTCGGATCGTGTCGGCTGATCCTGCTCTGGCGGGTGCCGTGTTGCGTCTCGCGAATTCGGCGTCCTATCGCCGCACCGGCTCGGAGATCCGTCAGATCTCCGACGCTGTTGGGCGCGTGGGGATCCAAGCGGTCTACCAGGTCGCGGTGGCGGCTGGGCTCGGGCGCCAGGTTTGTATGCCGGGCCCCCTGCAGGAGCTCAGGTTTCTCGCCTGGCGCTGGTCCGTCTCCAGCGCCTTGCTGTGTCAGGAGCTCGCACAACGCCGGCTCGTAGAGCCGGGGCTCGCGTTCCTTGGCGGACTCCTCTACGCGTTTGGCAGGTCGGTGGCGCTGTCGGCGCTCGAGCAGGCATTGGAGCTTCACCCTGGTCTCGTCTCCCTGCCACGCGAGCAGTGGCTTGCGGTCGTCGAATCTCGCCACCGGGAGCTCGGTGAATTGGTGGGGCGGCGTTGGAGCTTGCCGCCCCTCGTCGGCGCGGTGCTGTCAGCGGATCGTCCGCCAGTCGACGAATCTGCGCGCACCCGCCTGGTGGAGTTGTGCCAGCTCGCAGATCGCGTCGTCACGACGGTCGAGGTAGGGCCAGGCGTGACTCCGAGGGACCTGAGGCCATTGCCGGGTTTCGTGAGCCAGGACGAGGTGCGCTACGTGACGGGCATCGTCGAGCGCTTGCCGTGGGCCATCGACGCACTCCTGGAGATCTCTCCGCAGCCGCTTGGTGCCGCGCGCCCGCAGCGCTCCGCCGTTGCCTTCCCTCCCAGTACACTGAAGGGCGCCCTGCGCCCCGTAGATTTTCCGGTGGTCGACACGAAGGCCCAGAAGCGCATCGAGTACCGCGCTACGCACGTGGGCACGGACGGCCTCGTCCTCGTCGGGGCCGTGCCCATGCAGACGAACAGCATTGCGCGGCTCGAGCTGCAGCGTGGAGATACGCCCCTGAGCGTCTGGGTCCGAATCACCCTTTGCGAGAAGACGACCCGCGGCTACCGCATCGAGGTTCAGCCCTTCGCCCTGGGGCGCGATGACCGGGTGCGTTGGTCTGAGGCCATGCAGCGCTGATGGTGGTCCGGAAGCTGCCACGGCATTGACGAGGCCGAGCGACATGGAATTGGCAGCGAGCGCCCCCAGCCCGTCACGGGAAGCGCCAGAACGGCTCTGGGGGGAGTGGCCTGCTGTTTGCATACCCAGGCATCATGACGCGTCGCGCGGCTCGTTTCCCGCAGATCGATCCCTCTCGAAGCCCTTTGGATAGCTTCGTCGGCTTCGCCGCCGCGCTGCTCGAGAGCGTTCACCAGGAGGACTTCCAGCGTGCCATGCTGCGCGCGCTAGCGGCTCGTCATCCCGGCTGCGCCTGGGCGCTCGTCGAGCATGTCGGTAGTGGTCGGCATGAGCTGCGTGTCCGCGGCCCGGTGTCGGCGGCGGAGGCGCACGCCCTCTGTGCGCGGCTGGGGGTTGCCCCAGAGACGACAGCCATGAGCGACACAGCGAAGGGATCACCGCGGCACGGGGGCTCGCCCGTCGTGCGCTCCTGGTATAACGCGGCAGGGGATTTCGCTGTGGCTCTGGCCGTGTGGGCACCCAAGGGCGCAGCGGGACCCAGCGCCGCGGAGCTTGGGTCCGTCCTGGCGCTGCTTGGCCCCGCGTTGGCCAGCGCACGGGCAGTTGCGGCTCTCCGGGAGCAGGCGCGGGTCGATGAGCAGACCGGAGCGCTCACCCGAGCGGCGATCCGAGAGCTCTTCGAGAAGGAGCTGCGTCGAGCCATCCGCTATGGCCGTAATCTCTCCGTCCTCTACATCGACCTCGACAATTTGAAGCACGTCAATGATACCTTCGGGCACGCAGCGGGGGATGAATTCATCGCGAGCTTGGTGCGCATCCTGCGGGACGCGCTGCGCGGGTCCGATGCAGTGGGACGCCTCGGGGGCGACGAGTTCCTCGTGGTGCTGCCGGAGACGAATGGGAGCGGCGCCAGCACGGTTTCCGAGCGCATCCGCGCTAGCCTCATGACCCGTACATTCACCTTCAGCGGCGTGCCCATGATCCTCTCGGCGAGCATCGGTTACGCCTCCCTCGGCGAGGATGGTCCCGAGGGACTGCTCGAGGTTGCCGACGCGCGCATGCTCGAGGCCAAGTACCAGCGGGCGCGCGCCCGCGGTTGCGCGAGGGCGAGCAGTGGTGACGGCGTCGCCGCGTGAGGGGGCTGGGCCGCACCGTGAATTCGAGCATGGCTGATGCTTAGGCGTCCACTCAATCGACCGTTCTCTCTTATTCGGAAGCTCCTCATGACCAACTCGCTCCAGCCAGGCGAAGTGATTGCCAGCAAGTACAGGGTGGAGCGCCCCCTGGGAGAAGGGGGCATGGGTCTGGTCGTGGCTGCGACGGATTGCGTGCTGGAAAGGCCCGTCGCCATCAAGGTACTCTCCGTACAGCACCGCAAGAACGAGGAGGCCGTTGCACGGTTCCTCCAGGAAGCCCGTGCGGCCGTGCGGCTGCAGAGCGAGCATGTCGTCAAGGTCTACGACGTGGGGACGCACACCGGGGGCTCGCCCTTCATCGTGATGGAGATACTGCGCGGCGCGGACCTTTCGGACATCCTGGACTCCGAGGGCGCGTTGAGCGTGCACGACGCGCTCACGTTTCTCCTCCAGGCCTGCGACGCGGTGGCAGAAGCCCACGTCCAGGGCATCGTTCACCGGGACCTGAAGCCCGCAAACCTGTTCCTTTCCCGCCAGCTCGACGGCTCTTCGATCATCAAGGTGCTCGACTTCGGGATCTCCAAGCTGACGATGCCCGCGGGTCCCGGCACCCTGAACCCTTCCCTCACCCGCACTTCCTACCTGCTGGGCTCGCCCACATACATGTCGCCCGAGCAGCTGAAGAATGCCCGGGACGTGGACGGACGAGCGGACATCTGGGCGCTGGGGATCATCCTCTTCGAGCTCGTCGTGGGACGCACACCCTTCGAGGCGGAGAGCATGGCCGAGCTCTCTGCGAACATCCTCACCCAGGCGGCGCCCGTGCCGAGTCAGGTGGCCCCGTCTCCGCTCCCCGACGGCCTCGATGCAGTGATCCTCAAGGCGCTGGAGAAGGACCGTGAGCAACGCTACCACACGGTGGCGGAGTTCGTCTTGGCGCTCGCGCCGTACGCGCCGCGCAGGATGTGGCCCATCGTGGAAAAGGTGGCGCGGCTACAGCATGCGGGCGACGCTTCGTCCGAGCTGCTGCCAATGGCGCCGACGGCCCCGCCCGAGGCCACGTGGGCCGCCCGGACGAGCGCGCAGACGAGCGCCTCCTGGGGAATCACCGCGAACCCCACCCAGCGGCAGGCGCGGCTCCGCAGGCCGCTCGTCGTCGCTGCTGCGGGGGCCGCGCTACTGCTGGCGGCCGCGAGCCTCGTCCTCTTCGCCGGGAGCCCGGCAACGGCGGTCCAGGACCCGCAGCGCGCAGTCGCGGCTGTCCCCGTGCCGGTGCCGCCATCCCGCGCGGCCATGGACATGGAGCCCAGGGCGGCGCCCGTCGGTGAAAGCGCCACGCCAGTCGCGCCGTCCGAGGCGTTCGACGCCGGTGTGGCTACGGACGCTGCCGTTGCGGAGTCCACGACGGCGACCGCTGCCGCGCAGGGTTCGGCGCAACAAGGACGTGCGAAGCCGAGCCTCCGCAGGGCGACCCCCCGCGGCGCCTCGACGGCGCAGAGCGAGCGCCGGGCCGTATTCGGGGGACGCAAGTGAAACGCCGCAGGGCCGCGCGCCTCGGGCTGACCCTCTCGCTCTCGCTGCTTGCCGTCAGCGAGGCGGGGATGACACGGGCGCAGTCGCGCACCAGTTTGGACGGCATTACGGCTGAGGCCCTCTTCGACGAAGGGGTGCGGCTCATGGATGCCCAGCAGTACTCGCCTGCGTGCCCCAAGCTCCAGCTGAGCTACGAGCTCGACCCGGGGATTGGGACCTTGCTCTACTTGGGGGACTGCTATCGCTTCGTGGGCAAGACGGCGAGCGCGTGGATGGCATTCCGGCGAGCAGCCTTCGCGGCCGCCGAGGCGGAGCAGCCCGAACGTGAGCAGATGGCCACCGATCTCGCCAACTCTCTGCGGCCAAAGCTCGTCCTCTTGCAGATAGAGACGCCGCCGCTGCCGCCCGGTGCCAAGCTCGCTCTCGATGGGCAACGCCTCAGTTCCGAGCTCGTCAACGTGAGGTTTGCTGTCGACCCAGGCAAGCACGAGCTCTCCGTCGTCGCACCGGGATGGCAGCCCTGGAGTCAAGCTCTCGATCTAGCGGACGAGCCAGGCATCGTACCAGTTCGCGTGCCGCCCCTCATCCCCGTGCCGGCCCGCGCCGACTCGAGCGTCGGCCTTCCGGCGCCGGAGCAGACAGCGCGGGACGCGCCGGGGCTCGACGTGCTGGACTCCTTGGGCTGGGCGCTCCTCGGTGCTGGCGCGACGGCAGGCCTCGTCGGTGGTGGCACGATGGCTTTCGGTGACGATGAGCGCGCGGGCATCGCCCTGACGGCGGGTGGCGTGCTGGGCCTGGGCGCCGGCACGCTGCTGCTCTTGCGGCCTTGGGAGGTGCCTGTCTCGGTGGGCGCGACGGTCGCATCCGACGGCGCAGGGCTCGTGGCAGGCGGCACGTTCTAACTCTCCCTGGGAGACAGAACATGGTCGCCATGCTGACCGCCATGGTCCTGCGACTCAACGAGCCGGGCTCGGGCTCGACTGGGTGCGAGTTTTCGGGGAGCTGCACTAAGGGATCACGTCGCGGCAGGGCGCGCGGATGTTCTCGGCGGCGGCCAAGAACTCCCGAGCCTGCTCGGCCTGGCCAAGCCGGACCAGCAGCTCACCGAGGCGTAGGTAGGGCAGGTCATAGCCCGGATGTGTCTCGGCTGCTTTCAGCAGGTGTTGAAGTGCGCCTGGGACGTTACCGGAGTCAGCGAGGACACCTGACAGCACCATGCGAGCCATCAAGCTGCGCGGGTTCAAGGTCAGCGCTTGCTCGAGCCACGGCAAAGGGTTGGTGGCGACGGCGCACCCGAAGAGGTGCGGTTGGTAGGCGTGCGGCTGCAGACGCATCGCGTCACGCAAGAGCTTCACCCCCTGCTTCCTCTTTTCCGGCTTCTGTCCTATGACGAGCGCGTCATGGAGCAGCCGCTCATAACGAGTGGGCTCCAGGGACAAGTGCCGTCCGCGGCGGGTGGCTCCTTGGAGCGCGGCGAGCTCCTCGAAGAGCGCTGGCTCTCGCGTCACGTCCTGCGGCGCACAGAGTTCTCGGTAGAAGCTCAAGCGCGCTTCCGCATGAGCCTGCTCGGTCCTTTCTGCCGCGACGTAACCCTGCGCCGCGCTCGCCAGGCGATGGCAGAGGGCCGGGTCGGCGACCAGGTCGTCGAGCAGGCTCGGGAGCTGCGATACGTCTCGAAAGAGGAGGCCTGTCTCCCCGTGGCGGACCGTGTCCCGATAGGGTGCCAGATCACGCACGACAGGCACGACACCGTGCAGGGCATACTCAAGGAATTTCACGTCCGATCGACAGCGATTGAACCCCGTGTCCTCCAGGGGGGCGAGGCCGATGTGGAGACCGCTGACAAACTCATGATACGCGTCGATGGAACCGGTGGGGAAGATGCGACGCTGGCGCTTGTCGAGCGTGCTGAAGAGCGATGCGATGCGCTGGCCGCACATCAGGTGGATCACCACGTTCTCATGCCGCCTTGCCCAGTCGACGAGTGTCGGAGCTATCGCAGCGATGTCTTCGAAATGCCCCGCGGAGCCGCCCCAGCCGACGATCACGGGTTGGCGACCTGGTTCGTAGGAGGCCTCACGCCGTGGAGGGTGTGCCATCTGATTCGGGAAGACGCGGCGGCGTTCATTCAGTCCGCCGTAGATGCGAGCAAGCTCGGCGCAGGTGAACTGCACTGCGTCGCACTCCCGCACGAGGAGGCGGAAGAGCATCTGGTTGTCTGGGTTCCGGAAGAACGCTGCCGTGGGGTTCCACGGCTGGATCCACGCGACGTCATCGTTGACCTCGTAGACGGTAGCCTGCCCGCGGCGCTTGCGGTCGACGATGACGGGCAAGAGGTCCGGGTCGCAAACCATGTTCAGGATGAGCACGTCTGCGCGTTCCAACACCGCATCACGCGCCCGGTGGGTGTTCACCAGATCGACGACGTGGACGGCTTCGTGAGCAGCCATGGCACCGCCCGGCGAGTGGGTACGATAAAACCAGTCGCCGCCGTGGGTTGCATGCGGCGGCTCCAGCTGGGCGATCAGCATGCCGCCAATATAGCGTAGGCGCTCCGGGAACGCGCGCGTCAACGCGCTGGCGCGCTCCTCTGGCGTGGCAAGAAACACGGCGATGCCGAGGAGACCCCCCACGCTGCCGCGCTCCGGCGCGAGCGCAGGGCCAGGTCGCGTCGGCGAGTTGCCAGACGACCGTGAGCAGGAGACCATCCCCTAACCCGGCGGAGCCGGAACCAAACAGGGGAACTGGCAACGCCAAATGCAACCGGAGGGCAGGCTATCAGGTGTCAGCCGTCAGGCGTCAGCTTCTGCATGAAGCTGGCGAGCATCCTGC
>JAEWRL010000109.1 GCA_023398955.1 Pseudomonadota bacterium | reverse complement strand
ACCGGCGGATTCCATCTTTCCATCGCCAGAAAAGATCATCTCCCCGACGTCCTGTCCATCCATTGCAGAGCAGCGCCACGCAAGTGATCGAGATCACAACGAAATCAACCTGATCGGTGCTCTAGTGGAGTGTCTTCAAGGGAGGGATTCGAGCCCGAGCCCACGGAGGTGCCCGGAGCCCCAGCCCGGCAGCAGCGAATTCGCCAGCTCCCTCCGCGATGCTCATAGGGATGGAGTTGGCGGCTCGCCGGAGTTGGTCTGCCGCGTACGCGTGGCCTCTGGGTAGGGCACTCGCCAGACACTTCCCAGCGGGCGCCCTCTTGCGCCATCCCAGCAGTCCTCCGGCCCCGTGGGAAGTGGGGACGGAGCTGCCACGCGGCGGAAGTCGCGACTTGAAAGGAGCTGGCGTGCTGTGAGGCGCACCGAACCACTTTGGGGTCCTCGGGAGAGGGGTATGCGGCGCACCGAACCACTTTGGGGTCCTCGGGAGAGGGGTATGCGGCGCACCGAACCACTTTGGAGTCCTCGGGAGAGGGGTATGCGGCGCACCGAACCACTTTGGAGTCCTCGGAAGAGGGCTCGAGAATGCTTCGATGAGTGCGGGAGGCCTCGTCGAAGGGGGCAAGGATGGTTTGGTAAGGTGCAGAGCCCTCGACCGAGGGGCAGGCGCATTGCTGAACTACCTCGAGGTCCTCAGCGGAGGGGGTGCTCTAGTGGCGCGGTAAAGTGGGAGGCCTCGGAACCCCGCTTAGCGTTTCACGGAAGCACCTGAGGGGCGTTCGCGGACAGGGCGAGAACGGATGGGAGACTGGGGGCGCCTCGGCGATTTTGGGGGTCAGGGATTGCCGTCGACGGCATAGCTACCAGTGGTCCCTGGAAAGATGACGGTCAGTTCGCCAGGGATCGGAGCGAAGGAGACCGCCGCGTCGGCGTGGGATTTCGGGTCGAAGTGCGCGAACCAGGACAGCGCCTGCCACACGCTCGTGTCCTTGATGTACTCGCGGACGATGAGATCGACAGCGAGGTAGCGTCCGCGGGTCGTCGCGTTCAGGGCAGGGCCGAAGGACCAAGCCTCGCGGCCCTCGCGGGGCTCCAGGTCATTGTGCATGAGGCCGCCATAGGTGAGCACGAGCCCGGGGGTTCCCTGCATTGCGTTGCGGCCGAGGAGCGCCTTCACCTTGCGCTCCGTCAGCTCCGCTGTCATCGCGAGCATCATGTCGATGTCACCGGCTCCGGCGTCGAGGATTGCTTCGTACTGCTCACAGGTTGGATACAGGACGTGCGGGCGGATTCCAAGTTCCTTCGCTTGCTGTGCGAGGACCACGTACTCGTTCTGGTTGGATTCTGCCTGGGGCCGCGTCACCTCTTCCTGGCGTTGCACGACCTCCGCCTCTTTCTCCTGACACTCGGGGTTTGGCAGCATGAGCTCGAGCACGATGTCATGACTGCGTCCAGCGAAGAGGGGGAGCAGATCCGAGGTAAACCGCCTGGCCGTGGAGGGGATGCCCTCCGTGCCCCTTTGCGCGTGGGCCTCCCCGAAGGCAATGACCTGAAGATCGGTCTCCAGAAGTGGCTTCAATGCCGCAGCGACCGACTCATGGAGGCGGCAATCGAGCGCTCCACAGCGGGGAGTCGCGGGTACGGTCGCGGGGGTGCTGCGAGCCTCGACGGCGCTCGCTGTCTTCCGAGGCGTCGCTGTGGAGCCTCCCGAGGAGCCCGCGCTTCGGTGAGGGTCGGGCTTCGTCGAGGCAGCAGGAGGGGTCGGGGAAGCGCAAGCGGCGCCTCCGATGGCCATCAAGGTCAGGTATGCGGCGGCGGGAGAGATGCGCATGATGGACGGGACACCTCGGATGCGGCTCGGATTGGAGAGAGGAACCCTTGAGGGCCCCGTCATGGCGCGGCTGCCTCGTGCTGTGCCAGCATCGACTCGAGCTCCTGGAGAGCCCGGCCCAGCGCGGCGGCGCCGCCCTTTCCCGCATAGGCGCAGGGCAGCGCGACCTGCCTTGCAGCGGAAACGAGGGGGTCCGAGTGCTTGTGGGACAATGCACCCTCGATCAAGATCAGGGCGCTGATCCTCCGATCGCGTATCCTTCGCTCCAAATTGCCGATGGCGTGGGTGCCCTTCCGCGTCGTATCGACCCACTCTACCAGCGCGAGAAGGGAAGCATCCAGTCCAGTGAGGCGCCCCGGACGCGCGACCCCGCCGACGATGACGAGGGGTGCCCTCGCGAGTCTCTGACCGAGCAGGGGATAGGGACTTCTGTCCGCTTGTGGGGCGGGGGCGCTGAAGAACTCGCGCGGCGCAGGTGGGACCGCCGCTCCGGTGCTCCGTTCCTCCTGAACGGAGGCCGTCGAGCTCTCCTCGGCCAGCTCCGGGAGGGCTCGTACGGCCTGGAGTAGACGCTGGGCCTCCTGGGAAGGGTCAAGTGTCGTGCCCGAGGCCCCGGGTCTGAGCCCATGCTCCCGTGCGTATCGGAGCGCGACCTGCTGCTCCAAGGCTACGGCGTAGCGGTCGAGGGCAGTCCGCACCGATTCCGCCGGCATGAGGGCATCGAGGCGTCGGGCGTGAAGGGTTGAGCGGATGTTCTCGACGAGGGAATCGAGGGCAGCTGGGGGAGGGGCCATGACGATGGTGTGCGGGATGCGCCGCCGAGGAGAGAGTGGGTAGGCCAAACAGTATAAGCAACCCTCGCTTCCCGGCCATCCGAGCACAGATACCAGGCCCAAAGGCGAGCACAGGACCAAGCCCAAACGCGAGCAAAGAAGGCCTTGCGCTGGAGGGAGCGGGGACTAGACTACGGTTTCATCGAGATGTACGCGCCCTCCCGCCTCTACTACTTTGGCTATTATCCCGCCATCGTGCGGCGCCAGGGGCTCGCGTAGATCAAGCATCGCTCGGTTCACTCCCCTGGTCGCATCAGCGCCCGGGGGTTTTTCGTTTTGTGGTGAAAGCATGTACCAGACAAACAACCTGCACGTCCTGTCGGCGAGCCCCTTGTTGCCTCCCGATCAGCTCAAGGCCGAGCTCCCGATTACGGAATCGGCGGCCGCCACCGTCCACAACGCGCGGGAGGCAATCCGGGCCATCATCCGTGGGGTGGATCCCCGTCTGCTCGTCATCGTGGGCCCTTGCTCGATCCACGATCCCGAGGGGGCGCTCGACTACGCGCGGAGGCTCGCGGAGCTCGCCAAGCGCCACCAAGAGCAGCTGCTGGTGGTGATGCGTGTGTATTTCGAGAAGCCCAGAACCACGGTGGGATGGAAAGGCCTCATCAACGATCCGCACCTCGATGGAACCTACGATATTCCGACCGGGTTGCACTTGGCGCGGCGTTTGCTCCTCGACATCGTACAGCTAGGCCTTCCCACGGGCACGGAGCTGCTCGACCCCATCGTCCCCCAGTATATCGCAGACCTCGTCTGCTGGGCGGCCGTGGGTGCCAGGACGACGGAGAGCCAAACACATAGGGAAATGACGTCCGGGGTCAGCATGCCCGTGGGCTTCAAGAACGGTACCGACGGCGGTCTTGCGGTCGCGATCAATGCGATGCTCGCGGCCTCTCGCTCGCACCATTTCCTAGGCGTCGACGGCGCTGGTCGCGTCAGCGTCGTGCATACTGCTGGAAACCCCGACGGTCATCTCGTTCTGCGGGGAGGCAACGGGGGGCCCAACTACGACGAAGGAACGATCGCGGAGGCAGTGCGTGAGCTCCAGGCCGCCGGGCTCCCGGCCCGCATGATCGTCGACTGCAGCCATGACAACAGCGGGAAGAACCACGAGAAGCAGCCGGATGTCCTCGCCGCCGTCGCCCGCCAAGCCAAACAAGGTTCGCAGCACGTGCTGGGTGTGATGGTGGAGAGCAATATCGCTGCGGGGAAGCAACCTTTCGTAACCCGGGAACGGCTCGTTTACGGTCAGAGCATCACGGACGCCTGCGTCGATTTCGAGACAACGGAGAGGATGCTAGCAGGCTTGGCGGATGCCGTGA
Organism: Pseudomonadota bacterium; assembly: GCA_023398955.1. Lineage (GTDB taxonomy): Bacteria > Myxococcota_A > Polyangia > Polyangiales > Polyangiaceae > JAEWRL01. The sequence goes on along the minus strand of JAEWRL010000109.1, from coordinate 130,229 downwards.
GTGAGCGTCGGTGACATCGTGGCGTCCCAACGCGGCTACTGGCTCATGAAGAGTGAGCCTCACGTTTTCTCGATCGACGACCTCGAGCGGCAGAAGAGGACGCCGTGGGAGGGCGTGCGGAACTACCAGGCGCGCAATTTCATGCGCGATTCCATGGCGCTCCGCGACTGGGTGCTCTTCTATCACTCGAGCGCGACGCCGAGCGGTGTCGCCGGCCTGGCCGAGGTCGCCTCCAGACCTTATCCGGACCCTACGCAGTTCGACGAGAGCAGCGAGTACTTCGACGCGCGCGCCACGGAGAGCAGACCGCGCTGGTATCTCGTGGACGTCGCGTTCCTGGAGCGCTTCCCACGGCTGGTGAGCCTCGCGGAGCTCAAGGCGGACGCCGCGCTCTCGGAGATGCTCGTGGTGCGGGCGGGAATGCGTCTCAGCGTCCAGCCCGTCGAGCGCCGTCATTGTGCCCGGGTCCTGGCCGCGGCCGGGGCGAAGCATCGACTCCGATAGTCCCTGACCAGGGACGCCCTAGCTATCTCGGTCCCGACGCTCATCGTCAACTCGATGTCCAGGTCCGCGAAGTGCGCAGGACGCTCGCGAGCTTGATGCACAAGCTGACGCCTGACGGCTGGATAGCCTGCCTTCCGGTCGCTTCAGCGTTACCAGTTCCCCTATTTGGTTCCGGCTCCGCCGGGTCAGGATAACGAATGGCGCTACCGCGCGGCGGGCGCTGGCACTAGGTAGCGTCCATGGCAGCGGCGACCGAGTCGAGAAGTGTTCGCGTGGTGATCGCCGCGAGCAGCATACTGGCTCTCACTATCATCACCGCAGTGCTCATCGTGCTGCCGGATGGGCACACGGCGCGTGACCCGGGAGTCCTTCCGACGGTCAATGCCGCTTTCAACCTAGGCGCGAGCCTCTGTCTTCTCGCCGGGTGGTACTTGATCCGGACGCGCCGCCTGGAGGCGCACCGGCGCGCCATGCTTGCCGCCTTCGGTTTCTCTGTCGCGTTCTTCATTGGCTACGTGGTTCACCACGCCAGGGTCGGATCTGTGAAGTTCGAAGGGGAGGGCTGGATCCGGTCCGTCTACTTCGCAATTCTGGTTCCGCATATCGTGCTCGCAGCGGTCGTCTTGCCGCTGGTTCTGATAACTCTCTATCGAGGACTCACGGACCGGCGCGAGCCGCATCGACGGATTGCGCGGTGGACATTGCCGCTGTGGCTCTTCGTGTCCGTGAGCGGCATCGTCGTCTATGCAATGCTCTACCACGGCTGAAAGGTTGCGCCGTGGGGGCTCCTGGCTTGCGGCGGGTGCTCGCAGAGGGGCGACGCAATTGTGTCTGCTCTGCTCTATTGTAAGCTTGTCGAAACGCGCGAGAGCCATCTTGCGCGAGGCAGAGCGTGATCGCTTGTCACCGTGCGACAGGCTCTCATACTCTCTGCCTATCCATGGCAGGTGAGCGCTCTCTCTTTGTTTTCTTCCTTGCCGCTGGGGCTGCGGCGCCGGCCTGTTCGGCGAGTGATGGTCAGGGCATACCCGGTGGGCAGGTGGCTGTCGGCGGGCAGCCCGCCGTGAGTGGAATTGGCGGCGCGCAGGAAGGCACCACTGGCGCTCTAGGCGGCAGCTCAGGCGTGACCGTCGACCCCGCGGCGCTCGCCATCGGCGATATTAGCGGCCTATGGATGGTGACGGTAACGAGCGTCACCAAGGCTCCGCGCACGATGACCGTCATCGTGAGCTCGGGTGCCATCACGGTCGAGCATTGGAGCGGTTTCGTACAGGCCGTCGCCGACAACAACCTGTCCTCCTTCGAGGCGTATCACGAGACGACGACGCGTTGGGACTTGCTTCTTGCCAGGCACATGTCGAACGTCGAGATGCAGCTCGGGGCGCTGCCCTTCGATCTCGCTGGTCGTTGGCGGCTCGGCAATCTGGTGGAGACGGGCTCTGCTTGCGAGTCGACCTTGAAGCCGCTGGAGTTCGACGCTCACTGCAACGACGTTCGGGCTCCTGGTTGGATTGGGGATCTCGCCGACGGGCGGATCTCGGGCACCAAGCGCGTGGAGCTTGCCTCGATGTTCGGCCAGCTCGGTGGGCAATGGGAGCTCGTCTTCAGCCGAGGAGGCAGCTGTACAGCGCACATCGAGCACACTACCTTGGGAATCACCTGTCAGGGCACCGGGCGGCTCGATGGCGCCTCGATGATCACCATCAATGGGAACACAGCGAGCGGCTTTACGAGCCGGGGCATCGAGTTCTCCGCAGTGCGCGGCTAGGCTCACGCGACGCGCGTCATGATGTCGTGCGTCTGTCGACGAAGCGCCTGTCTGGCGCTGCTTGCAGCAGGCGCTGGAGCAGGGGCGGCCCTCCTTTGGCGACGCTGTGATCGGCCCCGCGCGGCCGGCTCTCGCGGCGTCCGCGAACGTGAGTGGCCCGTATTGCAACGAACGCAGGGCGGGAGCGGCCCAACGCAACGGTCGAGCCTCGCGCTGTGGCTTCTGCTGACTTCCGTGCCCGGAGCCCTCCAGGGAGAGGTATTGGCCCTCGCGGAGCTGGCCCTCGATGCCCTCGAGTCACGCGCTCATCCCCTCGGCATCGATCTCGCGACCGCGGAGCTCGAGCGCGAAGCAGAGCGCCTACGGCCCTCGCTCCTGCCGTCCTACAACTGTGCTGCCCATCTGGCAGGTTGGCCTTGGCCGGTACCCGGCTCCACCGAGGTCGTGGCGCCGTACGCAGGAGAGCGGATCCGCGGGGACTCCTGCCTCGCGTGGGCGACGGGTGCTTGCGGGGAGAGCGGGGTCGAGCGGGTGACCCGCTTTGCGGCGTGGTCGCTCTCGCAGGGCCTGCTGCTCGACTGCCGAGATGCCGGCGCCGTCGCGCGCCTGCGCCACGAGCTGGCACGACGGATCCCTGTGGTAGCGAGCCCACCAGCGCTGCTGGTGGATTCGCGTGTCCAGGCGATGGAACCGCGGCTCGTACCCTACGAGCGCTTGATGCATCTAGCGGTGCGCGCCCGGGGTTTGGCGTCGCGCGCATCGCGCGGGCTAGGCGTCTACCAAGGTCTCGAGGCGCAGTTGCTACGGGGGCTGAGCGAGGAGCTCCCTGCGGCCCCAGCGCTGCCCTGGCTCGGCCTTCGCGATAGCGAGCTGTTCGTCGTGCCAAAGCTTGGCGCCCTGGCGCGACGCGAGGCATTCTTGACGGAGCTCCAGGGAGCAGCGGGGCGAGCGTCGGTGGCCTTGACGGTCGCGGGGCCCCATTCCCGTCGCGGGTCGGGATAGGGAAAGGACACTGGGCGCGCCGAAGTACCCATGCAGGCCGTGTGTCAAGTGGGAGGGTGAGACGTGACCACTTTTCGGTGAGCCGTTGAGGGAGAATGTTATCGATGCAAGCATCCGAGCAAACTGGGTGGGGATATGCGATGCGCGGCCCGGCCGACGCTGGCCTGCTGTTTCACCGGGGATAACGAATCGTCTCGACCCGGCGGTTCTGAGAGAGGGATCGGTGGCACGACGCCGGCGCAAGCGGTAGCATTCGGGTGCTCTTGGCTCGGGATCGAGTCGCGAGCCAGCGTCCTATCCAGGGAGTGCGGACGTTGTGATGAGACACGGAGGATTGGAGCCGCGAGACACGTAGGTGCGTCGCATGCATTCGCGCTGGCGGGTTCTGCGTCCGCCATCTGGACGCAGAACGATAGCGTCAGCGTTGGCTCCCCATTCTCCGCGTCTCGAGTTCCAACGAAAGTAAACAGAGGAGCGTCACAGGATGCCAACCAAACGAAGAGTTCGTACTAGTGCGTGGTGCGTCACGTTGGGAGCCATTACGGGCCTCATCGGGTGCAGTGCGGGTGATCAAGGGCCAGTCGAGGGAAGGCGACAGCCGGTGGCGGCTGGTTCGATCCAGAAGGCCGTCGCCCAACTGAAGGCGGCACACCCGAGCGCCAATGCCCGTGTTCAGGGCAGCCGGCTCCGGCGCGTCTACGGCGTTGTTGCGACGGGCAGCAGCCCGGACGCCGCCGCGGAGAGGTTCAGGCGGAGTAGCGCCGCCGCTTTCGGTGTCGATCCGGGCGACCTCGCCCCTGCAAACGGGCGCCGTACTGCGAAGTCCCGGGTCACAGGACAGCTCAGCAGCCCAACGACGGCCGCCGCGGCTGGCATTGGCTTGATGTACGACCCCGACACGGGGAGCCACAAATTCCGTCTCTACAGCTACGAGCAGCAGCTTGACGGGATCCCTGTGTTCCGCGCCGGCTTGCGTACCCTCGTTCGTCAAGACGCCGAGAATCCGGTCGTCTGGGCCAACACGGATCTGCGTCCCATGGGCGGCTTCCGCCCACCAGCGACGGCTCGGACTCCATCCGCCGACGCGGATAAGGCGCTCCAGGCGTTGCGCAAGAGCCCCGCTCTGGCCGGGCAACGCATTCCTGCACCGCGCGCCCTCGCGCGCTTCAGCACTCCCACGCCGACCATTTTCGCGGGCGTTGGCGATCAAGTCATGCCGCCCCGCATGGCGGTGAAGTACACGGCGGAGGCGGCGACCGGCCCGGGAAAGTGGACGTTCGTGGCTGACGCGGAGACGGGCGACGTCCTGCACGTCGAGAGCGAGCTGCACTTCAACATCGACGGAAGCGTCGAAGCAGAGGTCGTTGCGGGCGTAGAGGCAATGGAGTGCGGGACGTTGGCTGTCGAACCGCTCGCCCATGCCCGGGTGACCTCGACCGCTGGGGATGCCATCGCCGACGAGACGGGTGCATTCACGATTGAGGAGTCGGGCAGTGGCTCGGTCACCGTCACGTCCACCATCACGGGGCGGTATTTCACGGTGAACGACGTGAGTGAGAACCCCGCATCCCTGTCGTTGAACGTGACTCCCCCAGGTCCGGCGAACTTCCTGCATGAGGACACTGCGAATCCTCCAGAGCTCGTGCTGGCGCAGCTCAACGCTTATCACCACGCGAACGCGATTCGCGACATGCTCGTCAGCTACGTCCCAGAATATCCGGTCATCTCGGAGGAGCTAGGGTTCCAGGTCAACGTCAACGACACGGGGGAGAGCTTCAGAGACCTTTGCGCCACCACGGGCGGCGCCTGGTACGATGGGGACAGGTATCCGGCTAGCATCAATTTCTGCCAACGCACCGCGGAGCGGACGAACACCGCGATGGGTAGCATCGTCCATCACGAGTACGGACACCACATCATCGACGTGGTGGGGAGCGGCCAAGCCGAGTACGGCGAGGGCATGTCGGATACCATCGCGATGCTCTTCACCAAGGACCCGCGGATCGGGATCGGCTATCGCCTCGATTGCAGCGAAGCGATGCGCCTCGCTGATCGCGACTGCCAGTATAGCGAAACAGAGTGCTCCTCTTGCGGGACTGGCCTGTACGACTGCGGAGCGGTGCTCTCGGGCACCATCTGGGACATCTGGCAACAGTTGGAGATCACGGAGCCGGGGAGGGCGGACGACATCATCCGCTCGCTCGTCTTCAGCTCTATCCCCATGCACTCGGGCACCAGCATCGATCCGACTCTTGCCATCGACCTGCTCACCCTCGACGATGACGATGGCCTGCTGGAGAACGGGACGCCGCACTACGACGAGATCTGCACCGGATTCCAGTTGCACGGCATGGACTGTCCCCCCCTCATGGATGGGCTCGTCGTGCAGGGCGACGCTTTCGAAGCCGAAGGCCCGAGCGACGGTCCCTTCGAGCCGGGCAGCGTCAGCTACAACCTGCACAACCTGGGCCCCCAAGAGAACCTGGCGTACTCCGTGGCGATTCCGTCCGGTGCGTCGTGGCTGACCGTGGACAGCCCCAGCGGCACGATCCCGCTGGGTGAGTGGGTCACTGTCACGGTTTCGATTGATCAGGCAGGGGCCGCGCTCCTTCCCGACGGGAGGTACAGCGCGACAATCGACTTCGTGAACGAGACCTCCGGCGTAGGTACTGCGAGCCGCGAGGCAAGCCTGCGGGTCGGCGTTCCGGACCCGATCTACACGGCCAGCTTCGCTGACGGACTGGAGGGCTTCACGATCGGCGACGAGCCAGACAATATCTGGCATCAGTCGACGGCGTGCGTGGACGGCCTGCCGGGCCATTCGTCTCCGGGTAGCCTCTACTATGGGATAGACGACAACTGTAGCCACTCCACGAGTGTTCCCGATCGGCACACGATCACCTCGCCCGTGATCGAGGTCGCCAACCCAGCCGTGGTGGACCTCGGGTTCAACTACTACCTGCGGACCGAGGGCTCCGGCAGTGACTACGTGGAGGTGCTGATGTCCGTAAACGGCGGACCCTTCCAGATCGTAGCGAGCAATATTGGCACGGGAGAGCCATTGAGCGAGACGACGACCTGGCGGGAGCTCCGGTTCGAGGTCTCGGACCTCATGCCCAGCTCGGGTCCGGTGGACATACAGCTCCAGCTCGCCTTCGATGCAGGAAGCCCTGGTGACAACAACCGTACGGGGTTCGTGATCGATGACATCACAGTCTACGCACAGCCCGGGACCCCCACCGGAGGTGTCACGGTCCCCGCGCGGATCGAAGCGGAGGACTATGTCCGCTACAACGATACGACCGCTGGCAACCAGGGCGGAGGCTGCGATACGGGTGACGACGTGGACAAGGAGGTCACCGGCGACAGCGCTGGCGGTGGCTGCAACGTCGGTTGGACCGATGTCGGGGAATGGCTCGAGTACGACATCACCGTGCCGACTGCACAGACGTTCGACATCGTGTCCCGCGTCGCTTCCAACTCCACCGGCAAGCGCTTCCGCATCGAGATCGACGGTGTGGACGTCAGTGGTGCACTGACCGTCCCAGCAAACGGTTGGCAAAGCTACCGGGACGTCGTCGTGGAAGACATTTCCCTCAGCGCTGGGGACCACGTCGTCCGGCTGTACATGATCACCAACTACATCAACGTGAACTACATCGAGTTCCTCCCCGCGGGAGTGCAGCCGTCCTGCGGCGACGGGACCTGTGGCGCCTCCGAGGATTGCAGTAGCTGTCCGCAAGACTGTGGTGCGTGCCCGGGCGGGTGCACTTGCCCAAGTGGTTGCGACACGGTGGTCAGCGCGAGCGTGCCGTTCGTGAGTGAGGGCCCGACGAACACCTGCTACTTCTTCGGTGGCAGTGCCGGGGGGTACGTGAACAGCTGGAACATGGTGGGGGTGAACCTGAACGGTCTCGATATCTCGAACCGTTGGATCGGCTCGGGTAGCTATCCGGCAGCGGTGGACGGAGGGTACTATCTCTACGTCCGCGGCGACTACCCGTGGTCGCACGTAGAGGTGAGGTAGTCATTGGAGCGCAGTGGTTCTTTCCTCCCGGGGGAAGAGCCACTGCGGCCGAGTGCGCTAGCGCCAGCGAGCTCGCGCTAGCGGACCCGGACGAAGCGGAAGACCTCCTCGTTGGTGACCGTGAGGGGCAATGCTTCGTCGGTGAGGACCGTGCCCGAGTCGACGTCGATGACGCTGAAGGACTCGAGTACCAGGGGGGCCGAGCTGTTGTTCGCAAGCCGCAGGTAGAAGTATCCGTCGTCGTCGCGGACGTCGATATCCGTGAGGTCGAAAGCGAACGACCCTGCCGCTGCCTCCGTTCCGCCATCGAACGCGAAATCGCCGCCTTCGATCAGCGAGACGCCAGCAGCCCCTGGCTCGTAGCCGAGACCGTAGGGATCGAACACGAGTGTAGGCTCGGTGTCCTCAGGGTCGTCGCTGGTGCTCCTGCCGAACTGGAGCCGTACGGTGTCGCGCTCCGCCGTCGTCAGGGTGATGCGCGCGACGCGGGTTGGTTGGTATGCTTCGCGAACGCGCATGCGGTAGAAGCGGTCCAGGTAAATGGCGTCAGCCAGCGCGCTGGATGCTAGCCAGAGGAAGCCCTTATTGTGGTACCCCGCGGCGTCTCCGAAGCTGTCGGCGATCTTGTAGGCGCCTCGCTCGTTGCTCTCGATCTCGCCATTCCCGTCGAGGTCTACCCAGAGGCGCTCGTCATAGCCGACCATCGCCATGGTGTGATTAGGGCCATCGACGCCCGAGGTGACGACGGATTCGCCCACGAGTTGGTTATCACTGTCATCGGTCGGATCATCCTGGATAGAGCCGAAGACGATGCGCGCAGGGTCGGGCTCGCTCTGGAACACGAGCACCTCCCCCGCTGCGAGCAGCCGTTTGATCTCGGAGACGTAGCGCTCGAAGTCGTTGAACGTTTGCGAGCCGGTGCGCGTCGCGTGGTACTCGAAGTACTCGTACCCGGCAATGCGGTAGCTGAGCGCAGCCTCCCAGATGTCCGCGTCCGTGCACCACTCGCGGTACCCGCTGCCGTCCGCCATGTCGTAAGGGAGCTGAGCCACGGTCGCCGCGCCGTGCTTCTCAACGAACTCGTAGATATCCGGTAGGCGAATGTTATAGGGGTAGGGACCTGCGTTATTGAGGATGTTGTAGCCGAACTTGGGCGAGAACGTGTTCGTGGGCGTGCAGGCGCGGTCGTGCTGCCTGTTCGTGGCGTAAGTCATCTGGTAGTAGACAGCGGCAAACCAGTCGCACGCTCCAATGACCCCTTGGTCGCCGATTGGAGGAAAGTATTGGCTCGCACTGAGGTCGACGAAGGGAGGGAGGGAGCCCCAACTGCCGCCAGCTCCACCCACGACGTCGCGGCCGCCGGCACCCGCCTGAACCGAGGCACTGGGAACCCCAGCGCTGCCCGCGGCGCCCGTGTCGCCGCTGTTGCCCTCGGCGGGATGCTTGCTCGGGGCGCCAGCGAGCCCAGCAGCGCCAGCGAGCCCAGCAGCGCCAGCGAGCCCAGCGGCGCCAGCGAGCCCAGCGGCGCCGCTGCTCTCACCTCCTTGACAGGCGCAGAGAGGGAGGGCCAGTAGAAGGAGCGAGGCGGCGGAGCGGGCGATCATTTCCGAGTACCAGGGAACGAGGGGGGGACGAGTGGCCATCAGGGTACCAGGTCGGTGGCCTGGAAGGGAATCCTCGTGGCTCTTGGTGCATGTCCGCTGGGCTAGAAACCGGGTTCGAGGTCCTGGGGTGTGCAGGTGTGCCGCGATCGACAGCTCGTCACGTCTTACCCGAGCTGCGCGCCGAGCCAGGCAATGAGAAGCCACACCGCCCAGGTGAGTAGGGCCGCGAGTCCCAAGAGCAGGAGGGCTGCCCCTGCCAGCAGGATGGCCTCGGCTCTCCGAGGTCGGGGCTGCGTGTGCCCCTCTGCAGACTTCAGCAGCTCCAGGTTTCGACGGTTGGCGCGCATGCGGATGTCGGCGAGGTCGCCGAGGAGGGGGATTTGTCCCACGAGCATGTCGACCGCTACGTTCCCGAGCATACGCAGAACGACCCCACGAGGCAGCCCGCGCCGGATGGCGAGGCCGACGAGCGAGAGGGCAGCGAGCGCAGTGAGAACGTCGCCTGCGGCGGGCGCTACGAAGCCGAGAACCGCATCGAGCCCGACACGAATGTTCGTCCCGGGGATCCGCACCGCCTCATCGAACAGCCACGTCAGCCGCTCGGCCCATTGGGGGATGGGACCGCGTCGGGCGCCAGGTACTGAGCGGGGGGGCGATGGGGTCATGGGATGCACATGGGGTGGTCAGGCCGGCAGCGACAGCGTTGGCCAGCCTACCGCGCTCCCCGCGTCGCGCGAGAACCTGCGCACTGCTACGCAAGGACCGGCTATACCCGGGTCATGCGAGCAGTCGTGCAGCGCGTGACGCGAGCCTCCGTGTCTGTCGAGGGCGAGGTCGTGGGCAGTATTGGGAACGGGCTCTGCGTCCTGGTGGGGGTCGAAGGCAGCGATGAATCGCAGGACGCTCAGGCCCTGGCGCAGAAGGTCGCGGCACTTCGGGTCTTCGAGGATGCGCAGGGCCGCATGAACCTCGACCTGAGGGCCGTGGGCGGCTCCGTCTTGGCGGTATCGCAGTTCACCCTCCTCGGCGACGTGCGGAGGGGTAACCGACCCAGCTTCACTCAGGCGATGGAACCGGACCGGGCGCGGGCTCTCTTCGACGATTTCTGCAGCGCCTGCCGTGGGCTTGGGTTCCCGACCTCAACAGGGATCTTTCGAGCACACATGGCGGTCGATCTCGTCAACGACGGGCCCGTGACGATTCTCGTGGACACGAAGAAGGTCTTCTGAGAAGCGCTCCAGGAAACTGAGTATGGGCCCCGGAGAGATCCGGACCAGAGGTGTCGAGGCTGCGCCGGGTGTCAGGACCGAGAGGTGCGGCGCAAATGCTATAGCCACGCCGGTGGAGGCCCTCTAGAGAAAAGCGGCCATGCTGAGGGCCTTCTACGAACCATCGAGGGCCTTCTACGAACAATGCTGTCGAGCGAACCCCGCGCTCGTGTTGCCCGGTGCTACACCCATCATGATCCAGTCTGCCAAGCCGTACCGCCCAACCTCCGCTCGTCTCCCCTGCTCGTGTCTTGCCATCACCCTGGCGCTGCTCTTCGCTGGGTGTGCTCCCTCGTTTCCCGCGGTGCACCTCAACCAGGTTGGATATGTCCCTGGCGCGCGCAAGGTGGCTGTCGTGACGACGGAATCAAGCGCTCCGGTGCCGTTTTTGGTGACGGACGCCGTAGGAAGGAGCGTACTCACCGGAGAGACGACTCCACGTGGGGAGGACCCGACGTCAGGAGAGCGCCTGCACTGGGCGGATCTTTCTGCCCTGGCGCATCATGGCAACGGCTACCGGCTGCAGGTTGGCGAGGAGGTGAGCTTCCCCTTCGACGTCGGACCCGCGATATACAGAAAGCTGAAGTACGACGCCCTCCGGTACTTCTACTACAACCGGAGCGGCATTCCCATCATCCTGCCGTTCGCCGTGGACTTCAAGTGGACGAGGCCGCCGGGGCACCTCAGCGACGCCAAGGTGGCATGCATCGGAAAGTCCTGCGGGTATCGCTTGGACGTCAGCGGCGGCTGGTATGACGCAGGCGATCACGGCAAGTACGTCGTGAATGGGGGGCTCAGCGTCTGGACTTTGCTGAACCTCTACGAACGTACCCTCCATCTCGGGTCGTCAATCGATGATTTCGGTGATGGCAAGCTCGTCATTCCCGAGAGCGGCAATGGCACGAGTGACCTCTTGGACGAAGCCCGTTGGGAGATCGAGTTCATCCTGAGGATGCAGGTGCCCGAGGGGCACGAAAAGTCCGGGATGGCTCATCACAAGGTTCACGATACGTACTGGACGACGCTCGGGACTACTCCGCCCACGGAGACCGCCAGCCGCTTCCTGCACACACCCAGTACTGCCGCGACCTTGAACCTCGTCGCGGTGGGGGCCCAATGTGCCCGCATTTTCGAGAGGATCGATCCCGCCTTTGCGGAACGCTGTCTGCTCGCGGCCAAGCGAGGCTGGAATGCCGCCGAGAGGTTCCCGACGCTCTTCGCCTCGCCGCTCGATCGCGAGGGTGGTGGCCCCTACGACGACAAGGAGGTCTCCGACGAATTCTATTGGGCGGCTGCCGAGCTCTACGCTACCCTGCGCCTCCCCGCGCTGCTGGAGTACTTGCGAGCCTCCGAGCACTTCCTTAGGGTGGCCCCCGAGGTCGGCCATGAGCGGGACCGAGAGTTCACGGCATGGACCTGGCAGAGCACCGCTTCCCTGGGGACCGTCAGCTTGGCGATCGTACCGGGGGTCCTCTCCGAGGCCGACGGCGCAGCAGCACGCCGAGCCATCGTGGACGCCGCGGACGTCTACGCGGCAGAGGTCGAGAACCAGGGCTACCGTGTGCCCTTCCGCCCCAGCACGGAGGGCAAGTTTCCGTGGGGCTCCAACTCCTTCATAGCAAACAATGCCATGGTGCTCGGGCTTGCTCACGACTTCACGAACGAGCCGCGGTACCTCCAGGGCATCGTGGAAGCGCTCGACTACCTCCTCGGCAAGAATCCGAATGGGATCTCCTACGTCACTGGCTATGGCGAGTACGCCTTCGAGAACCCCCACCATCGCCACTGGGCGCACATGCGAAGCCCACGGATCCCCCGCCCCCCGCCGGGCGCGCTCGCGGGCGGCCCCAACTCCAGCCTCCAGGATCCCCTCGCCAAGAGGCGGCGTTCCGGCTGCGCACCCATGGCCTGCTACGTGGATCATGTGGACGCGTGGTCCGTCAATGAGGTGGCCATCAACTGGAACGCGCCGCTCAGCTGGATCGCGGCCTTCGTGGACGAGAAGTCGCGGGTCGCCTCATCCTGGGGTGAATGAGCAGCGGCTGTAGCTGCGTGCAGTCTGGCTGGGCAGCGCGACGGGCTGCCGCGCTGCGCGGAACCACCCCTTCGCGCGGAGACTACATTCGTTCGACGACGTCGATGCCGAGCAGATCGAGTCCAAGAGCGAGGGTCGAGGCGACCAGATGGCTGAGCGCTAGTCGACTGAGGCGCTGGGCCGCGTTGGCAGCGCCAAGGACTGGGCATTTCTCGTAGAAAGCGTGGTAGCTGGCCGCCAGCTCGTAGAGGTAGTTGCAGAGGCGGTGTGGTTCGAGGCTGGTGACAACGCCTTCGAGGGCCGCGGGTAGCTGGAGGAGCAACAAGGCGAGGGTGCGCTCGGCCGAGTTCTCGATGCGGATCGCGCCGGGCGTGAGGGACTCGGGGAGTACCTCCCCCTTCCGAAAAATGGACCGGATCCGGACATAGGCGTTCTGGAGGTAGGGTGCCGTGTTTCCCTCCAGAGCAAGCATCCGATCGTAGTCAAAGATGTAGTCCTTGATTCGTTCGCTCGACAAGTCGGCATACTTTACGGCGCCCGTGCCGACAGCGTGGGCTACCTGCTCGCGTTCGGTCGGCGCGAGCTCCGAGCCCTTCTCCTCGAGAACCTTGCGGGCCCGCGCTACCGCCTCATCGAGGACGTCCACCAGCCTCACGGTGCCGCCCTCGCGCGTCTTGAAGGGCTTGCGATCCGGGCCCAGGATGGTCCCGAAGGGGACATAGTCCAGGGCCACGTCATCAGGGGCCCAGCCCGCCTTCCGGAGGGTTCCGAATACCATGGAGAAGTGATCTGCCTGCCTCGAATCCACCACGTAGACGATGCGCTTGGCTCCGAGCTGGGTGACGCGATGCCGCGCGGCCGCGAGGTCCGTCGTGGCATATCCAAAGCCGCCATCCTTCTTCTGAACGATGAGGGGGAGCGGTTCGCCCTCCTTATTCTTGAAGCCCTCAGGGAAGACCACCTTGGCCCCCTCATCCTCCACGAGTAAGCCGGCGTCGCGGAGATCCTGGACCACTTTGGGCAGCTCTGGGTTGTAGAAGCTCTCGGGCCGTATGTCGCCGTCCTCGAGGAGCAGCCCGAGCTTTCTGTATACGGCATTCATGTGACGCACGGACTCGCCAATGAGCTGCCGCCAGAGCGATAATGCTTCTGGGTCTCCCGCCTGCAGGGAGACGACGCGGCACCGCGAGCGTCCGCGGAACTCCTCGTCATCATCGAAGCGCTTCTTTGCCTCCTGATAGAGGAGGTTCAGGTCGGAGATGCTGTGGTCTTTCGAGGATTCCCAGCCCGTGTCGAGCAGGTGCTCGAGCAACATGCCGAACTGAGTGCCCCAGTCGCCGAGGTGGTTCTGGCGAATGGTCCTATCGCCGTGGAAGGACAGGATTCGGCATATCGCGTCGCCGATGATCGAGGAGCGGAGATGCCCGATGTGCATCTCCTTGGCGAGGTTCGGGCTCGAGTAGTCGACGACAACCGTACTGGGCGACGTCGCCGTGGGAACGCCCAAGCGCGGGTCCGCCAGCATCGCGGCGAGCTGCTCGTCGAGGAACCTCGTCGTGAGCCGGAGGTTGATGAAGCCCGGCCCGGCCACGTTGACGTCATCGAGGTGACCTTCGGCCACCCTGGGCTGCAGGGCGCTGGCGACCAGCTCGGCGATCTCTCGCGGTTTGCGGCCCGTGACCTTGGCCAACGGCATGGCAAGGTTCGACTGATAGTCACCGAAGCGAGGATCCTTGGCGGCACGGACCATTGGATCGAGCTCCGCTTCTGGGCTGACGACCGCGGCTGCTGCCTCCCTGATCCAATCTTCGACGATCGATTTGACGCTGGACACGGCCGAGGCATGGCTTTGCCGGCGCGCGAGGTCAAGGCGGAACGTGAACTCGCTTCCACGATGCCTGAGTGCTGTGTCGACGTCGTACCGGGGGCGGCCAGTGGTTCAGGGCGGTGGGTTAGCGGTCCCCAAGCTCGAGGAAACGAGCGATCTCTTCCCGCAAGCTGTCGGTGAAGTCGGCGCTTGCCAAGCGGGTGAGGAGCTCATGGAGCGTGAAGTAGCCCAGCCTCTCGATGTCCCCAGGCTCGGGCTCGAAGGGTCCCGCATGGACCAGATGGTAGCTGTGGACGAGCTCGGTCTCGGTGTTGGAACGGTGGAGCCAGCGGTGCAAGAAGCGCGGCTTGCCAGACTGGATCTCGACACCGAGCTCCTCGCGCAGCTCCCGTGTCAAGGCGGCTTCGATGCTCTCGCCCCATGCCACGTGGCCGCCCACCGAGGTATCCCACAGCAGAGGATCGACGTCCTTGCGCGCGCCGCGGAGCTGGAGGACGAAACGGCCAAAGGGATCCTGCACGAGGCAATGGACCACCGGGTGGACCAGTGCAGGGCTTCCATGCGCCATCGAGCGGAGAACTCTGCCAAGGACTCGCCCTTCGTCGTCCACGCGCGGGAGCCACTCATCGGCCACGAGCGCAGCATTTCATGCGCCTCGCGAGGAGTCTAGCGGCTACTGGGCCAGGGAGAGCGACGCCACCGGTGGGCTGAGCGAACCGGGGGTGGGCTCGATCCTTGGGGCGGGCCGCGAGCCCGGGGTGTGCTTGGCAGACGCTGCGGGGCAAGGCACGCTCCGGTCTGAACGGGTGCGTCATGACTGAGATGTCCAAAGCTTATTCGGTACTCAAGGGCTGCTCCCTGCTGCGCGGGCTTTCTCCGGAGTGGTTGGAGGCGCTTGCGCGGGAGGCCCGCGTCGCGCGTGCGGTGCGGGGTCAGGTCGTGTTCCGCCAAGGCGAGGATTGTCCCGGGCTCTACTGCGTGTCGGAGGGACTAGTACGGGTCTTCCAGATCTCGCCTGCCGGCAAAGAGCTCGTGCTGCACTTCGCAGAGCCGGGACAGACCTTCGGTGAGGTGGCGGCGCTGGGTGACTTTCCAGCGCCTGCTAACGCGCAGGCCGTCGAGGATACGCTATACGTCGTCGTTCCCGCCGAGCGCTTGCGACAGCTGCTCGCCAATCATCACGAGCTTGCACTCCAGTTGCTGTCCGGCATGGCTCTCTGGGTGAGACGGCTCGTGGGATTGCTCGAAGATATCGTCTTGCGGGACGCTGCGGGGCGCGTCGCGCGGCACCTCCTTCGTAGCTCGCCGGACGATTCGTCAGCGTTTCACCTGCCGATGCTGAAGAAGGACTTGGCAGCTCACCTCAACCTGACGAGCGAAACCCTTTCGCGCACGTTGCGAAGGCTGGTGGAGAGCGGGGCCATTGAAACGACGTCCGACCAGCAGATCCGCGTGCTGGACCGCACGGTCCTGGAGGGGGTAGAGGCCGGGACGGAGGGGTGAGCCACACCCAGCGACCTGCTGGCTGGCTAACTGAGGGGCGTTCGCAATTTTGGCCGCGCCTGTAGGCCCCGGTATGATCCGCAGCGTCAGGAGGACAAGATGAGTCCGGACCTAAAAGCAGGCAGGCGCAGACCGATACGCCACACGACGCGTTTTCGTTGCCAGGTCGTGCGCGAGCGGGACTTTCGGCTCGTGGCCGACAGGGTGGAGAACCTCTCCCTCTCGGGCATGCTCGTCCGTGCCTCGGCGGAGGTGCTCACCGGCGAGCGGCTCATCGTTTCCTTCGAGCTTCCCAAGCGGCGGGTCTGGATCGATGCCGAGGCCGTCGTCGCGCGGGTCGTTCACGGGCGTCGACGCGGCGAGCGAGGACGCGCGCTGGGGCTCGAGTTCGATGACCTCGACGCTGATGGACGACGGGCCCTCGCCTGCCATCTCAGCTTTGTGCCGGCCGTTCCCTTGTCGCCGCGGGCCGGCGCGGGGCGCACGGCCGAGGTGCGGCTCGAGGAGCTGCTGGCATCCTCGTCTCTCGGCGTCGGCTAGGCGTTCAACGAGAGCACGATCTTGCCGGTGTTGGCGTTCTGCTCCATGCGCTCGTGGGCGCGAGCGACGTCCTCGAAGGCGAACACCGAGTCGATGACTGGCCTGAGCGCACCGCGCTCGAAGTGCGGGAGGCTCTCCCGAATGAAGCGCTGAGTCATCGCGACCTTCTCGACGAGGGGACGCGATCGCATGACGAGCCCCAAGATCTGATGGCGTTTCATGAGGAGCTTCCCCAAGTTGACCTCCGCCTTTGCGCCCCCGAGAACTCCAATGACGACGCAACGGCCGCCGATCGCCATGCAGCGGGCATGCTGCTCCCAGTAGGCGCCACCGATGAAATCCAAGACGACATGAACCCCCGCCTTGCGCGTGCGCTCGTCGACCACTGCCGCGAAATCCTCGGTACGGTAGTTGATCGCGACTGCGGCGCCCAGGGCCTGGGCGGCTCGCAGCTTCTCGGGGCTGCCTGCCGTGGTGAAGACGGTCGCACCATGAAGATGGGCAAGCTGGATTGCCGCAGAACCGACCCCGCTCGCGCCAGCGTGAACGAGGACGCTCTGGTCCGGCTGTAGCCCGCCCAGGCCAAAGAGCGCCTCCCGCGCCGTCAGGAACGCCTCCGGAATCGCGGCAGCTTGCGTGAAGTCGAGGGACTCCGGCACCGGGATCGCCATTCGCTCATGGACGACGACCTGCTCGGCGTAGCCTCCCCCGGGCAAGAGCGCCATCACGCGATCTCCCACCTTCAAGGAACCTACCCCGGGCCCGGTCGCGTCGACGACTCCCGCGCATTCCAGCCCCAGCAGCTCGCTCTCGCCGGGTGGGGGCGGGTACTTCCCGCGGCGCTGCAGCAGATCGGCTCGGTTGAGGGCCGTCGCACGGACCGCAATACGAACCTGCCCTTCAGAGGGAACGAGGTCAGGCTGCTCTCTGATGGCGAGGCGGTCGATGCCACCTGGTTCGGTAACGACGATTGCTTTCATTGGACTTCCGACGGGTCTCGTTGGAGGAACACACTTCGAGAAGTGCGAGCGCTCATTTACGCACGCTCGGAGCACAGATAGGCGGCGCCAATCACGCCGGCCTTGTTTCCGAGATCGCTGACGAGCAGCGGTACGGCCGCGAGCGGTGGCGCGAAGGCGTAGCGTTGCATACTCTCCCGCAGGCTCGGCTCGAACAGGTCGAAGGACGCGGAGACGCCGCCTGCGAAGACGAAGGCCTGAAGGTCCAGCACGTTCTGAATGGTGCAGACTCCGATGGCCAGTGCACGGCCAAGCGCCTCGAAGGTCGAGAGACCTGCGGTCTCACCCCGTCGAGCCGCCTGGGCGATTTCGAGGATGTTCTCTGCTTTTCCGCCAGCCTCGCCGAAGTGCCGGAGGAGACCTTGCGTGCCGGCGTAAGACTCGAGGCACCCGAGCAACCCGCAGGCGCAGGGCGGCCCCCCGACGCGGTCGATGGCGATGTGCCCGAGCTCGCCGGCGAAGCCGTGGCTCCCGCTCCAGAGCCTGCTGCCTAGGACGAGTCCGCCGCCGATGCCAGTGCCAAGTGTCAGCATCGCGAAGCTGGCGTATTCCCGGCCATGTCCGAACAGCTTCTCTCCGAGCGCCGCCGCCGTGGCATCATTGTCGACAACGACGGGGCACCCGAGCCGTGCTTGGAGCTCTGCCGCAATGGCCACGCCCTCGAAGCCGGGCACGTTCGGCAGCCGCCAGCAGCGTCCGGCCGCATCCACTTCTCCGGGGATCGCGAGTCCGACCGCCAGGGGCGCGCCGTCGAGCTCGCGAACCGCTTCGGCGATGACATCGAGCACCGCGGTGGGACCCTGGGCAGCGGGCGTCATCCGTACCGCCGTGGCGAGGATCTCGCTTTCCCTTACTGCCGCGGCTTTGATCTGCGTGCCGCCAAAGTCAACGCCAATGATCATGCGTCGGGTGCTCCGTGTCGCGGGGACGATGCCTGTGAAGTGAGCTAGCGAAATCCCTCCGGACGCGCCTGATGTCAAGAACGTTCGGTGGAACAGCCCGGGGGCGCCCACTCTCGACGAGCCGGCTGGAAGGCGCTACCGCTAGGGCGTGAATGAGCCTCGAGCGAGTCGGTTGCGCGGCCTAGCGCTGTTGAGCTGTGCGGGGCACGTGCTCCTTGCAACGGCGGCGACGCTGGTCACTGGCTCCCGCGCGTGGCCTCTGATGAGACGCGATCAGGAACTCGCCGTACCAGCTGCAGGATTGATGCTGCTGTCCCTGGCCGCTTTTGGTCTTCAGAGTGTCGCCGTTTCCCACGCTGGACGAGGTCGGCGTTGGGTGCATTGGGCGATTGGCGGGGCGTTCCTGCCCGTTTTCGCGGTCGGGTTCGTGCTGACTTTCTACGAGCTGAGCCGAGCCGTGGGCGTGGCGCAGGCCGCGCCAGCGCTGTCCCAGGCGGTTGTCTACGCGCGAGAAGTGCGCGGCGCCGTGGTGATTGCGCTTGCGGCAGCGACGGCTTGTTGCCTCCTGGCGTCGAACGCGGCGGTCGTGATTGGAGTTCTGAGCCTTGCCCGGGTAGGCCGCTCCGCGCGCGGTCGCAGCGCGACGGTGGCCTTCTGGAGTGGGGTCGTCGCGCTAGTCGTCGTGGTCGTGGTTCAGCTCGCATGGTCGCCAATGCGTTGGACCAGCCTGCCTGCGGGATGGGTCCCAACACTGGGCGGGTTGCTGTCGACCATGCTGCTCGCCCTCGCTCTCTCCGGACACCATGTCGCCGAAGATACGCATCGCGCTTCTCTACCGCCGGCTCGTCGGAACAAGGCACAGTCCGTCGAGGACGCCCGTTTCGGGAGGACCGTGGCGGCTCGCGCCACGCAGCTTCGTGCGGAGCTGATCGTCGCCGTGAGCGCGGTGGTCGCCAGCGCCATCTTCGCGGGCATGGTGACGGAGCTCGCGGCGTTCCGAGGTATGCTGCTCGCTGCAGGCGACGAGAGCCTGAGCGCCGCCTCGCGCGCGCGCCGTCTGCTGTTGGCTCTCGAGTATTTGGCCGTGCCGCTCGCAGTCCATGCGGTGCATGGAGCTCCGGGTGTCGTCGTCGGACTGGCAGCGGCCGCCGCCTCGCCAGCGCGTTGGGGGGAAGCGTTGCGCGTCGGCGCGCCGCGGGGTGCGCTGATTTTGGGCAGTGTGACTCTAGCAGCCTTGGCCATGCAGGTGTTCCTTCACGCGGTTCCGGAACACCTGTCGGAACTCCAGTCACAGGCGCCCGAAAGACAGCACGCCGTGGTGCTCGACGACTTTCGCGCCACGGCGGTGAGCACGGGGGCGCGGTTCCTCGTTCGTCGGGATGACGTGGTGCTGGACGGTGACGTTCTACCTGACAGTGCCTGCGAGACGAGGTCCTCATGCGACCAGACCGCGAGCCACATCGCGCGCGCGGCGAGTGGTGGCCCGCCCATCGTCGCGGTTGCACCGGACGTGCCTTTCAGGCAGCTCGACTGCCTCTTGGGCTCCTTGGCGAAGACACAAGGGTCGATCCTCTGGTTGGCAAAGCCCCACATTTCCACCCCCGTGCCACCGCCATGGGACCGCTTGGCGGAACCACTCGGGGGTGTGCTCTGCCGTCTGGGAGCGCGCCCCGGAGCTGCGCCCACGTTGTACCTCAGAGCGACGGGTTGGGAGCTATCGATGGATCCCGCTCTCTCGGCGCGGCGCATCGAGGGTTCCTTCGATGCTCGAATCGCCGCGCTGCGGGCGCTGGCCCCGGCGCTTCCCCGACTCCGCTTGCACGCAGAGCAACCGCTCGCGTCAGAGCTGGTCATCCGTGCGGTCGCTACAGCCGGTGTCGCCACTCAGGCGACGCTCATCACGTCCGACCCCCGTGGTGAGTGACGGAGCAGTTCAGAGGAAAGAGAGCTTGTCTCGGTGTCGGGCCTGCGCCGTGTTGTAGTCGTCCTGAGTCAAGCCAAGGGCTCCGGCTGTGTTGCGCAAGACGGTTACCTCGGAGAGCTGGATCGTCCCGTCTGACGCGGCGATGTCGACCAGCATGTCCAGCACCTGGAGCCGCAGCTCACGGTCGGCACGTTCGCGCAGGGAGCGCGCGTAGCGGACGGCTTGCGTGGTGGAAAGGTCCAGCCGGCGCTGCTGCACGAGAGCTGTAATGGCGTGAGCTCCGCGTTCGGAGATGCCCTGCACGGATCGCAGGACCGACAACAGGTGCGCTTCCTCGGCTTCCGACCAATCGCGATCGGCGTAGGCTGTGGCGGCGAGCAGACCTGCGATGGCCGCAACCACTTCCACCGTGGCTGGGTCGGAGCCCTCGAGCTCTTGGGCGACTGCGGCGATGATCGGGTCTGCGCGAGGCTCCTTCGAACGACCGAACATGGGCCTAGTCTAGCGCGGCATCGGTGGTCGCCAGACGCTGCTGAACCTTTTCCTTGGAGTGAGCAGGAGGCACGGGAGCAGGCCGATCACTGAGCGTCCCTCTGGGGCGGGCTTCCCTCGGTGACGAGCAGAGGTAGTGCCGGCCGTGGGTTGCCGATAGGTTGGTCGTTCGTCCGTGACGTGTTCTGGGCACGACGGTGTAGCGGTGGGGGCCAAGTGTGTTCTAGGGTGGGCGGCGAAAGACGAGGATACCAATGAAGCACAGCGTCTCACACGATCTCGGCGTCGAGCGGGCCAAGCAGGTGGCACAGGCAGCGATAGACTCCTACAGCCGCAAGTTCCCCGAGTATGCGCCAGAGGCCAAGTGGATGTCCGATACGAGCGCCGTGATCTCCTTCAAGGTGAAAGGGATCAGCTTGAAGGGCGGGCTCTCCGTGACCTCCAGCACCATTGACTTGGACCTCGACGTCCCGTT
The DNA here is from genome assembly GCA_023398955.1 of Pseudomonadota bacterium. GTDB lineage: Bacteria > Myxococcota_A > Polyangia > Polyangiales > Polyangiaceae > JAEWRL01. The sequence continues at coordinate 109,338 of JAEWRL010000109.1, read as the reverse complement.
CCTCATGCGGCCTTTCCAGGGCAAGGCGGTGGAGGTCATCGATAAGGAAATGAGGAAGTGGATCGCCAAGGCGAAGGAAGGAAAGCTGTAGCGCGACCGACCATGCCAAGAACGCTTCACGGTGAACCCCCGCCGAATGCCCCTCTGCTTTCGGGTGGCCGTCTACCCTTCTCGTCCCTAGTCGGACCGGATTCATGACAGAAGCGCTCGAGGCCACCGCCGTGTCTGCAGGCCCTGTGCCCCGATTCTCTAGGACGCTACCGGGGCTCTTGGCGCGTCGCGCGCAATCCACTCCCTGTGCTGCCGCGTATGAGTGGCAGGACTGTCGCGGATCCCGGTCTACCGTCGAGTGGGGTGAACTCTCCAAACGAGCAAGCAGGTTCTCGCTCGGGTTGATGCGCCTTGGTGTGACCCCAGCCGCACGCGTGGCAGTGTTCTGTGAAGCGACCCAGGAGTGCCTCGTCGCGTACTTTGGGGCTCTCTGTGCGGGCGCTGTCGTCGTGCCCTTGCCAGAAGCCATGCGCGACGTGGACCTGGAACACGCGCTCGAAGCAAGTGGTGCAGCTTACGCGATCGCCGGCAGCCGCAACGTCGTGGAGCGGTTGCGCGGGATGGCACAGCGTCTCCCGAACCTGCGGCGCACCGTGGCTTGGGGTAGCGCAGCGTGCGCGGACGGAGTGCTACCCTTCGGACAGCTCTGCCTGAACGCCGATGAGGCCCTCACGTCGACTGGTTCGCGATTGAGAGTGCCGCGGATACGTCCCGAGGACCCGGCTTTCATCGTCTTCGAGCGTGGCCTACGGGGCACCGTTGAACCGTGGACCTTGAGCCACGGTGGCTGCCACTTCATCGCCGAGGCTCTCGGTGGCGTCCTGTCGGGCGGTGCCCTCGATCGCCTCGTTCCCGTTGCTGCACCCACCGGGTTCCAAGACGGTGTTCTGCCCGCCCTCGCTTGCGCTGCATCCGGCACGCCTACGCTGTTTCCAGATTCTGGAGAGTCGCTTACCGCCCACATCCAGCGTAGCCGTCCCAGTGTCGTAGTACTCCGTGCGTCCCAGTTGCTTCCGGTCGTCACCGAGGTGGTCGTGAAGGCGACGGGCAGCTCAGCGCGTCCGCGGCGCCTTCATCCCTGGGCAATGCGAGCAGTGGCGGAGGTGGAGCGGCGGCGCCGCGAAGGTATCCGGATTGGTCTGATCCGCGCGGCCAGTGCGGCAGTAGCGGATGCCGTTGTGCACTCTGCAGTCCGCGAGCATCTCGGCGGGCGCCTGCGGGCTGTCATCGTACTTGGCGAGATGGAGCGTGCTGTGGTCGACCTCGCGCAGTCGGTGCGGCTGCCGGTAGTGACGGTGTGGGGGCCGGCGGCTTCTTCGACGGTCTGCACGCTCGGGGATCTGGGGTCCGCCCGTCTCGGAAGCGTCGGCTCAGCGGTTGGTGGTAGTACCCTATGCGTCGGCGCCGACGGTGCTCTCCGGGTCACTGGTCCGCATCGCGCCGAGCGCGGCATCGTGAGCGAGGGGTTCGCCGCGGATTCGGAGGTGCCCTGGCCGCTGCGCTGCGACGGGAGGCTCGGTGAGCACGGCTGGCTCTGGGTGGAGCGGGGATTCCGACCGCACGTCGTAGCAGCCGAGTAGCCGTGGCTATCAACGCTCGCTGCGTGGGGCACCAGACAAAATAGAATCGACGAGCCGTCCCGAGGAGGCGTGGACGACTCGTCGCACGGGCACGGTGGGGAGGAGGAGCCACCGTGCCCGCAGATGTCATGAAATTAGCTCGCGGAATCGGCAGCGGCGTCGAGCTTCGCTTCAATGTCCTCTGCGCGGGAACAGGCGCTCCAGACGCCATCCTCGCAGAGTTCCAGTCCTACTGCGCAGTTCTTCACGCCAGCGACCTCGCGGATCTCGATGCGGCATTCCTGGACTGTGCCATCGATGCAGCCAGCGTTTGGCGGATTGGTGGGCTCGCTCAGATCGTCGGTGAGCCCGTCGTCTGCTTGGGCTTCATCATCGGGCTCCGTGTACTCTGACTCGTCACCCTCGGGGCGCTCGCTGGCGGCACCACATCCGCTAGCTGCCAGACCCACAACGCCCAGTACCCACCAGCGGCTTGCCGTGATCTTCGAGGGGTGCGCCATTACGTCGTCTCCTGCCTCTCGAGACAAACGGACGCTCAGGACTCGGAGTAAAGGGGAAGGTTGCAGATTCCTGCGAGATTATGCCCACACGCCACCCGGATGCACTCTCGACTGAACCCCTCGGGGCTGACCGGTGGTCGAGTGGCGGACAGCCTCCAGGTGCTGTGGCCATGCCGCCGTGGCGGAGGCATGAGTCATTCCGACCCTCCTGACCTACACGGAATCGTGGCGCTTCAGCAGGACCAGAACGCCCGCCAGAGTGAGCACCGTGAACGTGGTGAGGACGGCAGGGGGCAGCCAGGTGAGTTCTTGGTGGACGAACCCCCACGCGCCACTGAAATCCTCGCTGGCGATCTGCGCCGTTGCGCACTTGAACCTTCCGGAGACGACGAAGTTGTCAGGGCTCGTGAGGTCGGGCTTCCCGACGTCGATGACCCAAGCTGGGTGGTCTGCAATCGCGGCCCGCTGCTGCGCCACCATGCCCTGAAATCCCCAGCGAGCTGGGACGACGTACATCGGCCACTTGAGGAGCGGGTTCGTTGTCATGGGGACCATGAGTCCGCCAAGAACGACCTGAGGGATGAGGGCGATAGGCGTTAGCGCCATGGCCGCCTCACTGCTCTGGACGACGCTGCTGAGCAGCAATCCGAGCGCGGTCGAGTTGATGGCGGTGATGGTCAGCACCCCGGCGTCGATCAAGAACGCCTGCGGGCCACCCTCGAAGCCAAGGGAGAAGAACACGATCGCCAAGAGTACGGTACACTGAATGGCACAGAACGCGGAGAGGAGCAGGAACTTGCTGAGCACGTAGTTGAACAGCTTCAGGTTCACCATTCGCTCGCGCCGGTAGATGGCGCGTTCACTGACGATCTCACGAGCCGCGTTGCTGGTTCCAAACCATACGGCAGCGACCACGAGGAAGAAGATCGCCGCTGAATGGTCAGGGGTTGTCTGCATGTTGCGGAGCATCTCCTCGGTTCCTTCACCCAGGCCACCCGCACGTCTCCCGAGCTCTTGCAGCGCACCGAGGCACCAGTAAGGGATTGCATCCTTCTGCCAGCCGAACACCAAGGCCAAAAGGACACCGATGATGGGCGCCTGCAGCAACATGATCGTGGTCCCCGCCACGTCCCGTGCCTTGATCTTGAAGTAGCGGCTGAGGAGGAGCCCGAACTGCCCCTTGGTATTCGTTGCCCGCTGCGGGACTCCTTGATCCTGTGATCCGGTCCCTACGGCGCGCCGCCCGGAGTACATCTGCTGAAAAATGGGGTTTTGCTGGTTGAAGAACTCGGCGTGCCACTGCCGTGCCGATTCCTGTCGAGCAATGAAGCGCGGTACAGCCGGGTTCTGTGCCCGCATTGCTTCGAAGATGGGCCGTTCGCGTCGGTTGAGCATCTCGAACATGTCGCGTGGGTTGTCCACGACGTTCGGCTCTCCCAGTCGCTCGAGGAAGGATCCGAAGAACTTGTAACCATCACGGGTTGGGCCATAGTAGATGGGTATACCGCCTGGTCCCATGATGAGTGCGATGTTGAACTTCTCGAACTCGTCCTTCGCTGGCTGGTGAATGGTCGTGATGATTGTCTTGCCGGTTTGTCGTGCCAAATCGGCCAGTAGCTGGACCAAGGCGCTTGTGTCGTCGGCGGCGAGACCGCTCGTGGGCTCGTCCAGGAACATCAGCACTGGATCGGTGACGAGCTCCATCGCAATGTTGACACGCTTGCGCTGCCCGCCGCTCAGGATCTTTTTCTCGGGCTTGCCAATCTGAAGATGCGCGACGCTCTCGAGGCCGAGTTGCGCGAGCGTGGTCTGTACCCGCCTATCGATCTCCTCCTCCGAGTAGTCCGGCGGTAACCGGAACTTGGCACTGTACCGAACCGCCTCCCAGACTGTCAGCTCCGGGTGTACGATATCGTCTTGGGGCACGTAACCGATGGACCCCCGCAGCGCGTCGTATATGGAGTAGAGATCTTGGCCATTGATGCGCACCTGTCCGCTGGAGGGTGGCATGTAGCCATTGAGCGTCAGAAGCAGGGTCGTTTTTCCGGCGCCGCTCGGGCCCATCAAAGCGATGAGGTCGCCCGGAAGTGCTTTGAAGCTCACGTGGTCGAGAAGCGTCTTGAGCTCACTCGGGTTGTCACGGTCAGGTACCTGCAGCACGAGGTCCCACGCCTCTATCTCGTACAACGGCCGTCCCGCCCACTGAGCCTGATCCTCGACGACGACCGCTACGTCCTCCGCCTCCACCTGCAGCAGCAGGGGCATCGGTCCGATGAACACCTTCTCGCCGCTGGCTACCGGGACGCGCTGTCCAACTGGGACGCGTTGCCCACGGACGTAAGTGCCGTTGGCGCTCCCGCTGTCCTCTAGGAAGAGCTGAGCACCCAGGCGGTGGATGACGGCGTGCTTGCTCGATACCTGGGGATGGGAGATCTGAATATCGTTGTCCGGTGTACGACCAATAGTCTTGCGGCTGGGCTTGCCCGGCGTGCCGATCTGGAGCTGGCCGATGACCGTCTTGTGCTTTCGTCTGGCGGCGCCGTTCCCGGCAGCGGCGCTTCCGGGAGTGACAGCGACAGGAGCCGCATTTGCTCCCAACACTTGTCCGAGCTGCAAGGCTAGCTGCATCGGGAAGGGCACCGGCCCGATCCCGACAATGGCGTATGGGTCGAGGGCGCAGGCCTGACGTGGTTCGAGCCGCACCCGCCCTAGCCACGTGCCTGCTGACGAGGCCAGGTCCGTCACGCTGGGCGGCTGGAGCGCGATGCTGGCGTGAAGCGCCGAGACGCTGGGATGTCGCACGACGACGTGGACCTGGCTCGGGTCGCGGCCTAGCAGGAGCCGACCAGGCTCGATAGGGGCGTTGCCCTTGTCCAACAGCATGAGGCCGACCGCCGGATGCGAGTTGGGGACCGCTGCTTGACCGACCACGAAGATGGTATGGAAGTCAAAAGCCCGGCGTTCGCCGGGGCCGAGTGGTTGGCCCGCAACAAACGACTGGCCGTCGCTCCCGTTCACGAACGTGAGCGTTCCGTCTTCTTCTCGGGCAATCGTGGCGTGCTGGGCGACAACGCCGGGACCACCTAAGCGGATTTCGCACCCGACGCCGCTGCCGATCGTGATGCTTTGCTTGCCGAAACCAGGAATCATCTTGGACCTTCCACTAGAGCCATGAGGACATGAGTCGCGGGAGTCATCGGGAGTCGACCGATGCAGGCGATGTTGCCGTAGCGATGACGCCCGGCGTCGATTCGATGCGTAAGGGCTCGGGAGTTGCCCAGGAGGGGGAGGGCACGGTGCCCGCGAGCTCGGTCGAGGCGGCGAGTGCCGTCGTCTGGTGCGCGTGCCCACCCACGAGCACGGGGGTCCCCTCATCGACCAGCAGCCACCAGATCGCCACGCCAATGACGACGAGGACGGCCACTGAGAGCGCCACCAGGATCAGCAGGCGGGAATCGGGTTTGCGCACAGGGAGGACGGAAGGGCGCGTGCGCGTACCCAGGCCCGCTCCGTCGCTCGCCCCTGCGGCTTGATTGTTGGCGCGGCGGCTTGTGAACTCGGATGGTTCCTCGATCAGCGTCGGAGCCGGTCGCGCGCGCGGTGCTGAGGCCGGCTCCGCGACTTCGGCTGCGCTCATCGGGTGAGTTCCGGCCCCATCCTGGCTGGAGGGCGCTCCAGGGACGGAGGGAGGCGTTTCCTCCACGATAGTCGGACTCAGTGGTTGTCGTGCATCGAGGATCCGTAGGACTTGGACCGTGATGTTGTCATAGCCGCCGCAAGCGTTCGCCATCTCGACCAGGCGGCTGCAAACCTCGGTCAGGCCGCGCGGCAACCATTCCCGAACGACCGCCAGGATATCCGAATCGTCGAGCAGGTCGCTGAGGCCGTCAGAGCACAGCAGCAGCAGGTCTCCTGGGAACACCGGGACGGCGGGTGAACTCACCTCTACCTCGACCTCCGGCATCATACCGAGGGCTCGCGTAATGCGATTGGCATCCGGGTGCCCCACGGCCTGCTCTGGAGTGATGACGCCGGCATCCACCATTTGCTGCACCATCGAATGATCGCGCGTCAGACGGTGCAGCTCCTGGGACCTCAGGAGGTATACTCGTGAGTCTCCGACGTGAGCCACCTCCGCTACCCCGTCGTGGACGAGCACTGCCACGCAGGTTGACCCGGGACGCATCTCGACGGGCGTGTCGCCCCCGACTTCGTAGACGGCGCGGGCGGCGTGGGCCACCGCGTCGCGCAGACCCTCACAGGGGTCGGTCGCCGGAGAGAGGCCGCGAACGTGACGGAGGATCGTCGCGACCGCCGTCTCACTCGCAGCCTTCCCACCGACATGACCGCCCATCCCGTCGCAGACTACGGCCAAGAGGCCCAACGCCGTCTCCGCGCGACCACTCGAGTCCTCGTTGACTTGCTTGGTGGGGTCGCGGCCGGGGTCGCTCCGCTCGGCGAACTCCGTGGCAACCCCGCGTAGCTTGGCTTTCATGGGTGCTTACTCGAAGCGAACCGTGAACTCCACGGGCCCGAAGCGAAGCAAGGAGCCGTTTGGTACGGGCGTCCACGTCCCGCTCGGAAGCCGATTGCCGTTGATCTGGGTGCCGTTGTTGCTGCCCTCATCCCGACACCAGAGCTGCCCATTGTCTAGCTTCAGCGTTGCGTGGACCGCCGAAACGCGCGGCTCACTCAGCAGGATCGCGCACTGAGCGCCGTCGCGGCCGGCCCGGACTTCCACGCCCGGCACTACGGTGAAGACACCAGCCGCACCTTGGAGGCTCGCCTGGCTTGGACTCGGTCCGGCTCCATAGGGGCTGGGGGGAGGTGCTGCGGCTGGCGGCATGGCGACTCCAACGCCTGGGCCGCTACCGTACATGAACTCTGGACTCGGTCCGGGTGGGCCGTAGCCAGCTCCCTGCGGCGGGGGCGCTGCGTACGGAGAGGGGGCTGCGTAGCCGGCGCCCCCTGCGACTACCGGGGCGGGTGGCGGAGCACCGCCACGCTTCTTCTTTCCTCCTGCGCGCAGCAATGTGATGATCAACAGTAGGACCACGATCAGCGCGAATACGCCTACCAGTACGGGGATGAGAGGGAAGGGCGCAGTGGTGGCCTTCAGCTCGACGACGCTGTCCGCGGTCACGCCACTCGTACGCCGCGCCTCGTTATCGTAGATGACCAGTCGCACGACGGCGCGGTCGCCCGAACCGTGCAGAATCTTCTCGTTGTCCGGGGCCTCGAACTCGACGAAGGTGTCAGTCGTTTCGAGGGACCGGCCCCGCATGCCCATCTCGATGAGCTGCTGCTGGGTCCTCTTTGCTTCGTCGATGTCTCGCCCCGAGAGCGCTGCGGGCGGTTGGCTCCCAACCGGAAGGAAGTAGACCTCGGCCTGGCTCGTGTCGCCTCCCCAGCAGAAGTTCCCATAGACCTTGAAGGTGCCGCCCGGGTAGACGCCACCTTGCCGGCGCGCACTGTCTTGCGTGTACTGGAGATCGATGTCGAGTGGCCACTTCGTCGGGTCGATGCCGATGGGCACTTCCTTGAAGGAGCTGTCGCCAGCGATGGGGGGCTGCACGTTGTTGAAGACGAGCTGAAAACTCTGAGTGACAGTGGGCGCAATGCAGGAGACGCGCCACTTGGTGATGTGCATACCCGCGAAGCGTGTGCGTATGGCGTTGACGATCGCTTCGGCACGAGACCCCTGGCCGTTACGCATCACAGAGAAGAATCCGCCAATCTCCGGGTTCGCCAGGTTCTGCATGAACTCGAGGGAGTTGCGCCGGTACTCGTCCCAGGTCTGGTGGGGGAACAGCACGCTGATGACTGGAACGGGCGCCTTCGGAAGGGCCGTGTTGTCCTCTGGGAAGCGCCCCTGAGTCATGTACTGTTGGAGCTGGAGAGCGCCGGGACCGGTCGAAGAGGGATCAGCGCCGCCAAACCCGCTCGACAGCACGACCATCGCTTGATGCAGGGGGATCGTGATGTTGTCCTGTCCGACGTTGCCGAGTGCCTTGAAGGCGTCGGTAGCTGCGTTCTTGATGATGGTGAAGAGCGTTCGATTCCTTCCCGAGGCGCGGTACGTCGAGTCGACCGAGGCGACGAAAGCCTCGGCCTCGCCACGCTGGGCTGCCGGCAGCCATCGGGAGTCCTTCACGACCTGGGCGTCGTTGAAGAACATCACGTTGACGATGTCGTTCGGGCCCATGCTCGCGACGAAGCGCTGCGCGAGGGTCTTGGCCTCGTCGAAGGCGTTGCCCATGCGGCTGTCCGCGTCGATTAGGAGCAGCCAGGCAGTTCCGACTCCTGGCTGCTGCAGGGAATCGCCCCATTTCGCTTGGCTCACGAACTTCGCAGGAATGTCCGTACCACCGACACGTACCGTGAAGATGGCGTTCTTCTCCGGGAAGGGGAACGGCGTGTACAGCGCGTAAGGCTTGTCCAGCGAACTGCTGATGCAGTCGAGCTGGCTATCCCAGCTCAACGACGCGCAATGGGCAGTCGCTTCGCTGATACGCTTGGTCTGAATGACCTCGACGACCGCCGTGAGCAGTGGACTGCCCTGTTCTTGGGCAGCGCGAGGGTCTATCCGGAGCAGGTGTGCTTCGGGTGCTGCGATCACGGCGCGGGGAAACAGCACGAGCAGCAGCGCCGCCAGCGTCAGAATCAACATGCCGCGGGGACAAGATCGTGACGGGGCGCGCTGGCACAGGGATTGGTCGGAGTTGGGGCCCATGGTGGTTCGTGGCATCATGCGGTGACGATTTTCACTAGCGTGTTGAATCCGCCGAATCGAATGGTCTGGCCGTCGCTCAGGTCGATGCGCTGTCCAGGTTCGAGGCGATGCTCGTTGATAAATGTGCCGTTCGTGCTGCCCAGGTCTTCGATTCGGAGTCGTCCCGGGTGCGCCGTCGCTACTATCCGCGCGTGGTGCGAGGAGGTAGTGGGATGATCGATCTCGACGTGAAGCCCGTCGGCGGCATCGAGGCGGCCAATCTCGTTCACACCTTGGTAAATCGGCCAAAAGGTGCCGTGGGGAGAGCCATCGAAGCTCACAAGGAAGCCAGCAAGAACACGGGCAGTCGTGGCGTCGAAGGGCTCGGGGCTGCCGTAGGCAGGCGCCATCCCGTACTGGTTCGGGGAAGCAGCGGGTGGCGCAGCCGCTGGGGCGTTCGGAATGACTACCGCTGGTGGCGCGCCGTAGGCCCCGAGCGGAGCTCCCCCGTCCTCGGGGCGCACGGTGGATTGATAGGCCGGGTCATCGACGGCGTTGGGGAGCGGGGAACCCCACGGCGGGGAGGCGGGCGTCGGCGCCGCCTCGAGGCTGGAAGCCACGGGGTGGTAAGGCGCGCCCGTGCCAGCAGCTGCGGGTTGTTGCGGCGGGTATCCGTAGGACCCTTGCGGCGCGCCCCAACCTGGGGCCTCGCCAGCGCCGGGCAGGGCGGGCGGCTCGGGTTGCAGTGGCGGTGCGTAGCCGCCTGCGTGTGGGGGACTCCCGGTACCAGCCACGGGCGTTCCACAGTTCGCGCAGAAGCGACTGCCCGCATCATTCCGGTAACCGCAACGTGTGCAATGGACCATGCTGACCTCCGCGTCGCGCTCCCCCTTGGCGCCTCGGACAGCCGTGGGGAGGTGCGAGCGCCCAGCAGCATACTCGGGATCGCCTCCCCCGAGTAGCGTAACCCAGGGGCACGACTCGCCTTTTTCACGGGATCTCCGCTGCGAGCGGGCGGGTACCTCGCTGAATCACAGGCCAAGCAGCACAGAAACCCACCCTGACTGAGTCTCGAAGGTGTCGGCATAAGTGCCTCAACGAACCACACCGGACCTCGAGCAACAGGAAGCCTTCCGTAGGCTTGGGTCGGATCAGGCCCCAAAGTAGCGCCCATCGCCCGGCGCACCAGCCTGGACGGCTCCTGAGCCCCAGCCATCTTCCGCGGGCCCTTCCGAGCTGATCTCACCAGCGGCTGCCGCGATTCCCCCGAACGATGCCGCTACGTGGCGGAAGTCGCGATTTGAAAGCGCATGGCGTGCTGGGAGGCGTTCACCTGGAGGTGTCCGACGCTCATCTTCCGGAGAGTTCCCTGGAGCGGCTGGCGCCGCCCCGCCCCGCGCGCCTCGCGTGGGTCTCTCCTCCCGACATCGCCCGCGATCAAGTGGCGGACGCCCCACGCTGCGACCGCGACTCGGTCACGTCGCTGAACTGATCTTCGGGCTCAGTTCGCAGATGAGCGCCAAATCACTCTGCTCCGGGGCGCGCCCAGCGCACACCGCTCCGGCCAGGACTCGGGCTCGAAATCAACGGTCTTTTGCGTCGCGGACGCGAGCCGCCTTGCCACGCAGCTCGCGAAGATAGAAGAGCCGAGCGCGGCGCACGACGCCCTGTGCAACGACCTCGATCTTCTCCACGCGGGGCGAATGGAGGAGGAACGTACGTTCCACGCCGACGCTGAAGCTGGTCTTGCGCACGGTGAACGTGCTTCGCACACCCGCTCGGTGTCGCTTGAGGACGATGCCCCGGAACACCTGAACACGCATCTTGTCGCCCTCCACAATCCTGTAGTGCACTGCCACGGTGTCTCCGACGCGGAACTCGGGCAGATCTGTTCGAAGGGCTGTTCGCTCCAGCGACTCGATTGTGGGACAGGTCATCGACATGACGGACTCCGGTCTTCGGCTCGGGGTTTCGGGGTGCGGCATTATGCATGCGGTAGCGACGACGTCAACGCCGAGTTGGAACCCTCGAGGCTACAACTCCAGCCATCGAGCGCTCGACGAGTTGCGGCGGCCCACCGATTGTTGTGAAGAGCACAGTGTTGCCAATCAGTGTTCTCCTTATCAATAGTCAAAGCGCACCTTTCATGGCGGCCCAGTGGCCCGACACGCGAGGGCCGGCGTCCCTCGATTGCACAGCAACCGCCGTTTCGCCGACGGCCGGTGATAGTGAGCGGGATCACGGACGTGCGCGCCCGTGGATCGTGGGCCGGAGCCGACCGGGGGCGCCTCGGCGGCAGGGGAGTCGCGGAACCTGTCCCCGATTTGAAAGCGGAGAGCGCTTGACTGGCGCCACAACCGGAGCTATTCCCGCGGGCCCCCTGAGCTGGAGCCCGTCGTTGGGATGCCTTTGCCAAGGGGAGATCAAGTCAGAGAGCAAGGAGCAGCGCGATGAACCAGTATCCCGGCGTGATAGGGCGCAAGCTCGGGATGACGCAGATCTTCCTCGAGGACGGCACGGTGGTGCCTTGTACGGTCGTGGAGTCGCGTCCCGTCGTCGTCGGTAAGCGAACCCTGGACAAGGACGGATACGACGCCTTGGTTTTGGGGCTCGGCGACCGCAAAGAAAAGCACACCTCCAAGCCGCTAGCGGGGCAGTTTGCGAAGGCCAACCTCAGCCCCCGCCGGGTACTTCGGGAGTTTCGTTGCAGCGCGGAGGACGTGGCGAAGTTCGAGGTGGGGCAGGACCTCCCCCTCGAGGCATTCTTCGAAGAAGGACAGTTCGTCGATGTTCAGGGCGTATCGCGCGGGCGTGGTTTCTCGGGCGTGATGCGACGTCACAACTTCAAGGGGGCTGTCTCGAGCCACGGCGCGCACGAGTACAAGCGCCATGGTGGGTCCATCGGTACGAACATGACGCCGGGCCGCGTGCTGCCTGGGAAGCGGATGCCTGGTCAGCATGGCAACGCCACGACGAGCGTGCTGAATCAGCGCGTCGCGAAGGTGATTCCCGAGCAGAACCTCATCCTGATCCGGGGTGGCATTCCGGGCTCCAAGAACGCGCTCGTCTCCGTGCGCGGAGCCGTCAAGCGGCGCGGCGGGCGTCCCGTTTCGTCCTGAGTGCACGCACTTCGTTGAACTAACGCTTCTTTGTGCGGCCAACGCCGGTGCTCCCATGGCGCCGGCGTTTTGGCGTTTCAGAGGCACACGCGGTGCCAATCGAGCCTCGACACTCCAGCTTGCCGGCATTCGCTCTACTCAGCCAGAGTGATGACTGGGTCGCGCTCTCCAAGCCCTCCGGGATGGACCTGCGGGCGATTTGGGAGAGCTTGCGCGTCAGTCTCGCGCATGGTCGCGGCGGGGCGAATTGGGCAGGTCTTCGCAGCGCCGCGCTGATGCAGCTCGAAGTGGACGTGAGTGGACTCGTCGCACTTCCGATATCGCCAGCGGCGCGACGTTTGGCACGGGCAGCCGTGGGACGGGGCGTGAGGTACGGGTATCTAGCCATCGTGGGGACGACGGACCTTCGGCGAGGCGACGCTCGTCTCAGGAGCGAGGGTATCCTGGACACGGAAGTCGTCGAGGAGGCAGGCGAGCATGCACTCGTGCGCTGGAGCGCCGCGACGGGCTCGAGCGACACATTGAGGCGGCGCTTGGCGCGGGCCGGAGTCCCCATCGTCGGGGATACGGAGAATGGAGGCGCGCCTTGCTGGCGCCCCATGTTGCACCTCGAGGTGGTTCGGTTCGAGCATGGCGACTTGCCCCTGCCAGCCGCACCGCTTCCGGAGGATTGGAGGCTGTTGTTGTCGCCGCCGCAGTTCTGGTCTGCGCGGGCAGTTCGGGCGCGCCTGCTCGCAGCCGCTTCCGGGAGGCGAAGGTTGGCTTCCCGCGCCAACGCCTACCGTTTAGTCAATGGTGCCGGGGACGGTCTTCTCGGTATCACCGTAGACCAGTTCGCAGAGTGGGCGGTTCTCTCTATCGAAGGAGATATGCCGGCAAGGCTCGAGGCGGATTGTGTGGCGGCTTTGATGGAGTCTGGCGCGCGGGGAGTCTACGCCAAGCGGCGTGTGCGCGCCGACCTGCGGCGCCAACAGCGCTGCGCGTTGGCGCCGTCCGAACCCGTCGCTGGCGACGAAGCGCCAGAAGCCTTCGTCGTTGCTGAAGGTGCGCTGAAGCTATGGGTATCGCTCGGGGAGGGACTGAGCTGCGGGCTCTTCGTCGACCAGCGGGAGAACCGCGCACGGCTCAATGCCATGGTCAAGTTGGGCCAGAAGGTGCTTAACCTCTTCTCGTACACTTGCTCGTTCAGCGTCGCCGCTGCGCTCGCGGGCGCTCGCACCACGAGCGTGGATCTTGCCGGTCCTGCACTGGACTGGGGGCGGCGCAACTTCGAGCTCAACGGTATCGATCCCTCTTCCCACGAGTTCGTGAAGGCCGACGCCGTACGATGGCTGAGGGGTGCGCGGCGCCATCAGCGCGCGTACGATGTCGTCGTCCTCGATCCGCCGAGCTTCTCCACGAGTGGACGCCGCGGTACGTTCTCGGTCGCCAAGGACTATCTACACATTGCGACGGATGCTCTGGCTCTGCTGGCGTCGGGAGGTTGGCTACTTGCAGTCACGAATCACCGCAAGACGCCGGTGGCCAGGCTACAGCGGACGCTGGAAGCCGCTGCGGCCAGCGCGGGGCGGAGGGTACTGCGTTGTGAACTGGCATCCACGCCGATGGACTGTCCGGCACTCGGAGGCCAGCCTAGCCCGAGCAAGAGCTTCTGGGTTAAGGTAGCTTGAGACATGGGCCGACACAAAAACCCCTACATCGGCGACGCGCGAACCCGACAGGCGCGGGCCGAAGGGTTTCCTGCGCGCAGCGTCTTCAAGCTGCAGGAAATCGATGAACGATGTGCGCTCCTGCGGCGAGGTGCACGGGTACTCGACCTAGGGGCTGCGCCCGGGTCTTGGACCAGCTATGCGGCCAAGCGGGTTGGCTCAGAAGGGCTTGTCGTCGCCGTGGACCTGCAGGAGCTCCGGCTCCCACCGTTGCCGAACGCGGTGATCTATCTCGGGGACGCCTTCGAGCTTGCGGGGGAGTTGAGCACCCACGGGCCCTACGACATTGTCATGAGCGATATGGCTCCGAGCACGTCCGGCTCGAAGCTACGCGATCAGGTACGGAGCTTCGAGCTCTTCGAGATGGCTCTGGGACTTGCGGAGCAGCTTGGCCGGGCCAGCACCGTTTTCGTTGGGAAGCTATTCATGGGGCCGGACTTCGAACGCGCTCGCTCGGAGACGCGTCGGATCTTCGGCGGGTGTCGTGTCATCAAACCTCGCGGCACCCGCCAGAACAGCTCCGAGGTATTCTTAGTCGGGCGCCCAGACTGACGTCCCCGCGCGGACGTCCAATGTGGCGAGCTGATGCGGCGCGGCGTGCTTCACTCGCCAGCCGTTCAAGAAGCACTTCAGTAAGTGCCTTGGTGCGTGAGGCCTGGCCGATCAGAAAGCCGATGTCCGTTTCGCGTTTCGTCGTTGCGTCCGGCGAGCGGCTTGGAGCAATGCACGTCTCCATTGGACGTCCTGACGTAGGGGTTTTCCTGGTAATTTTACCGAAACTGAAATGGGCGCCCGTTTTTCGTGCGATTTGCGCGCGTGAAGCTTGACCTTCTCGCTGGTATGGCGATGATGCGTGGCCTAACGGGGAACCTAAGGCCTGTGCAGTGATCCACGAGGGAGCTGACCTATGAAGACATCTCACAAGCCCATGATGAGAGGCACAAGCCTCTCAGTAGTGCTGCTGTCGGCCGTAGGCTTGGCTGGCTGTGGCGGAACGACTGTGTTTCAGGATCAGACGCCGGTTGCGGTGATGGGCGCCCTGCCCCCGCCGCCGCCAGCGCCGAAGCCTGAGGCACCGCCGGAGCCTCCGCCACGCGTCGAGCTGAAGGAAGACAGAATCCAAATCAACGAAAAAGTGCAGTTTGAGTACAATTCCGCAAATATTCTGGAAGTGTCTCACAGCCTCCTGAACGAGGTGGCTGACGTCATCAAGAAGACGCCACGGATCAAGAAGATCCAGGTGGAGGGCCACGCGAGCTCCGACGGTGCGGACGACTACAACATGAAGTTGTCCGATAAACGCGCCAAGGCGGTTCGTGCGTACCTCGTCACCCAGGGCGTGGACAAGGACAAGCTCGTGGCGAAGGGGTTCGGGGAAACCAAGCCCATCGCCGACAACGAGACCGAGGAAGGTCGCGAAAAGAACCGTCGCGTTGAGTTCAACATCCTCGAGCAGGACATCGTTCAGAAGAAGATTCAGATCGATCCGAAGACGGGCGAAGAGACCGTGCTCGAAACAAAGAAGATCCCTGGCAGCGAGAACGCAGCCGAGAAGAACCCAGCAGCAGGAGCGGCCAACTGAGGCCGCACCAGCAGCTAGCAATTCAGATTGGCCTTCGCAGGAGAAATGCGGATGACAAAGTCACTGACGAAGCTTGGTGTGGTCGCTTTGGTGCTGGGGACCGTCGGGTGTAGCTACTACGCTCGCAGTCCGGAGAAGTATCGCGAAGCAACGCGTGAGCTCATTGAAAGCAATCGCCCAGCCATCGAGGCTTGCTACACGAATGCCCTGAAGAACCAGCAGGATTTGACGGGTCGCGTGGCAATCATGTTCAGCGTCCAGCCGGAGACGGGCGTCATTACGAACACGCGCGTCGACGAAGCACAGACCACGGCACCGGAGCCGCTGGCACAGTGCGTCGTCCAGGCAGTGGAGGGCCTCACCCTCGCTCCGGCCGACGAGCGCGAAGGGCAGGCAACCTTCTACTTCGATTTCGTTGCCCAGCAGCCAGCAGTCGCTGGTTGAGTTCAGCCCGCTCTAGAGCGAGGGACGAGGCGTCACAGCGCGAGCTGTTGCGCCTCGTCCCTTTTTGCGCTGGGGATTTTGTCCCGATAACTGGGGCATGGCGCTGCCGGGGCCCTGAGGTTGCTCGAAAACTGGGCCGCCGCCGCTCACCTGGGCCACTGTCGCTGCGACATGGCTCTAGGTCGTCGATTCGGTCTCGCGCTGTGCTCGGCTCTGTTCATCAGCTGCCCGGGGACTCCCGTGTCGAGGGGTCCGCTTCCCAGCTCTGAGCGGCGCGCGCTGCAGGAGGCGTCGGAGTTCGAGGGGTCCCGCAGCAAGAGGGCGTCGCGGGAGGGTGTGGGATCCGAGGGGCTCACAGCTCCACCTTCAGCACACGCTCTCGAGCCGCTGGGGAGCCCTGATGGAGAGCCCGAGGCAAGTCGCGAGCGAGCAGCACGGCGGTGGCGCATGCCAGCGCGTTCCCCAGCGGCAACAACGTACCGAGCACCAGAGCTAGTCTCCGTTCAGGAGCGAGCTATCGTGCGCCACGCTCCGCGGCGTGAATCTCCGAAGCTCGGCTATCTCCGCGCTGGCGCACGCGTCAAGCGCAGCGAAGCCGCTGCTGGACACACGGGCTGCGAGGGCGGATGGTACAGGGTGTCACCGATGGGGTACGTCTGCGTTGGCGTTGAAGCCGTCTTGGACAGTGATGATGCCAAAGCGCAGCCCCTGCCTGTCTCCCCCGATCGTGACGCCCCATTGCCGTACATGTACGCAAGAGCCAGGAATCCCGCTCCGCTGAAGTACGTGAGAGTCCCCAACCGTCAGCAGCGGCGACGCTACGAGGTGGCCAACGTCCCATCTTCAGTGACTCCCGCGTCCTGGAAGGAGCGCCGCTTCACGCCAGTGCCGGACTTCTTGCGTGAAGGAGGCGCCGCGCCAACCTTGCGCGGCTACGACTACGGGCGCCAGACCCTCTACTTGGAACGCGCCCTTGCGGGGAGCGGCTTTGCACTTCATGAACTGTTCCGGGCGAACGGCGGCAGCTTCGGGTTGAGCGTCGATCGGGAAGTGCTGGCCCTGGACCGTTTGGAGCCCGTGACCGGGAGCGAGTTCGAGGGCATACGGGTCCAGGAATCCCGCGCGGTTGCGGTGGCTTTCGTGAAGTCGGCTCGAGCCGCCGTATTCGTAAGGGCCGCGGAGCCCGCGGCCGGGTTCGTGGAGCGTGGGCAGGCACTTCGACGAGAGGGGTTCTGCCTCACCGAAGGGAAGGTGCGCTGGGGCGCGAGAGAGCTGGTGGAGGCTGTCGATGGGACATGGCTAGACAGTGCCCAGCTCCTCATCGTGTCTGCGCGTGAAAGGCCGCCGCGCGAGGTCGCTCGGGGGGGAACGTGGATCGATGTATCGCTTCGGGATCAGACGCTCGTCGCTTACGAGGGCAGCCGGGCAGTCTACGCTACGCTCGTCTCGACCGGTGTGAAGGGGGAAGAGGACGCAGAGGACTCCCTTGAGACGCCCACGGGCCTCTATCGCGTGCACACGAAGCACGTCACCACGACCATGTCGGGCAATGCCCCCGACGACCCGTACAGCATGGGGCACGTGCCCTGGGTCCAGTACTTCGAGGGCAACTACGCCCTTCATGGCGCCTACTGGCATGATTCGTTCGGGCGCCCCAAGAGTCACGGCTGCGTGAACCTTTCTCCGGCCGACGCTCTCTGGCTCTTCAAATGGAGCTCCCCTCCAGTGCCTCGGGCTTGGCACGGAGCGATGTCTACTGACGGAACCCTCGTCCGTATCCGGAGCTAGCGGTCGGGCTCCGCCGCGCCATCGCCCTGTGCCGCGCGGGTCAAGCGCAAGTGGAGCAAGAATGACACCTGCGCCAGGTTCCCCAGCTCGCCAGCTAGAGGGTCATCGTGCGGGGACCGCGAACGTCCTAGGCTGTCTCTCGGTTCGATGTCGTGGGCGTCGAGGGACACGAGGAAGGGGCGGGTGCTGCGTATTTCGATCGTGTCGGGTGCCGCAGCCGTGTCCTCTGCGTTTCGAAAGCTGAAGACGGTCTGAACCGAGCTTGCAGCGGCGACCTGGCGCGCATGGAGGTTAAGGAATCCCACGACGCGCGCTAGAACGCTGCGCTGTTTGGTAGGGACGGAGCCTTCTGCGACCGTGCCGCTGGAGAGGGCGCTCCCTGTTGGCGTCAACTCCTTCCCCAATGAAGCGCTTGGGGCACTCAGGTCCGTGACCTCCGTGATCTCGAACCGGGCCCACCGGAGGCGCTCGCGCTCGGGCTCTGGTCGGCTCGCCCCTACGTCGAGCCAATTGTGCGCCAACGCAGAGTCATACCGTGACGAGCCAGCATCCGTCAGCGGCGCCAAAACGATGCTCGCGACATCAAAAGCGAAGAAGCCTCGTGTGCGTTGGAGATTGGCGAGATCGACCGTGAGCTTACCCTCGAGCACACGAACACGCCCGGATACCATTCGTCGCCGGCCTGGGATCTCGAACGTGACCTCCGATTTGGACGTCAGCTCGTAGAGCGCCACGTCTTCTTCCCGTGGCAGTGCGGAACTCACGGGTCGTGCTGGCCAAGGTGCCGAATGGGCGGCAGCACCTCGTGGCTCGCTCGGGTCGTCGGTGCGTGAACACGCGATCCCCGCTAGCATCGCCGCCATCCACGCGAGCGGGAGCCACGGCCGCCCGGAACTGCCCAGGTGGCACAGGTGAGCGAGGAATGCGAACGACTGGTGTCGACTGGTCACGACGGTCACTCCATCGCCGGTGCCTGCTGGCGCGCGATGCGCCACTCGGTGGCAAGGACGGTGATGAACACGCCGACGGCAGCCGCAGCGAAGATGAAGAGCATGGGGCCGACGAGACCAGCGAGTGCTGCCAGGAAGGTGGCGAAGACGAATGTGTCGCGCTTGAACAGTGGCTGTAGCCTGCCGAGCAAGCCGGTCCCCTGCGATGTCTGCGCGCTGAGCGGGTACTTCAAGAGATCGCCGCTGCCGATCCGATAGAGGTAGCGATACTCGAGTCCACTGGCGATGGCGCCCGCAAAGAGAATCACGGCTCCCGCCCCGAGATAGATCGCTGTGCCGCTCGTCCGATACAGGCCCCATGCGGCGCCGAGAAAGAAGCCATAGTTGGTGAGGTCGTCGCCCACCGTGTCGAGCCACTCTCCGAGAAGGGAGCCTCGGTGAGTGATGCGGCTGAGCTCGCCGTCACATCCGTCCAGCACGCTCTGAGCTTGGAAGAGGGAAGCACCGAGGAGCAGAGACCAGTAGCCGCCCCCCGACGCGAGCCAGGCTCCCAGTAAACCAACGCCAAGGATGCCCACGGAGACTTGATTGGGGCGTAGCGGCGTATGGACGAGCCACCGGGAGATGGTGAGAGAAATGTAGCGGTTGAGCCACCGTGAGGTCCAGCCGTCCTGTGGCTTTCGCAGCGCACGAAAGAGCGCTCGTTCCGCGCGCCGCGCCGATCCTCCGTCAACCACGGGGATGGGGGAGAAGCCGTAGGGTGCAGGCGATGGCGCGCTCGTCTCGACACGAACGAATCGTGTCTCGTCATTGCTCGCCACCTCCAGCGCGGCTTGGCTGAGCAGCGTCCGATGAACCACCCAGTGGGCTTCCACGGCAACCTCGCCCACGTCCGTGCCGGCCGCCTCTACAACAGGAATGCGGAGTCGATGATCGGCAAGAGCCTCGCGGATGCTGGTGAGCTCGGGCGAGACTACGACGCACTTCGCGCCGGCCGCCTGGGCATCGAGGGCCAAGCGAAGCGCGATAGGGAGCCCGGCGACGCGGTGTGGCGGGGCGTGAGGCGAGGAGAGGAGGCGCAATGCCCAGGCTTCGGTCATAGATGCTACGGGAGGTGGAGGGAGAAGCCGTTCTAGTTCACGTCCCGGCCCATCGCAAAACCCGGGACGCTCCGCGGGTCTCTGCCACCACGCTGCGCGGGCGGCCGTCGACACCACACGGCCGAGCCTGAGAGCTGCGTCCCGTCCGGTGATTGGGCCGGCCCTGCTCTCGACCGGAGGAAGCATCTCGACGCGGCGCTCGCCAGCGATATAGTGCGCGCCGTGACCTACTCGGCAGAATTCCGGTGCTTTTCTGGATGCGAGGGCTCGTGGCCCGTGACCCAGGCAATCTATCGTTGTCCACGCTGCGGCGGGCTGCTGGAGGTAGTCCACGATATCGAGGCCCTCAAGAATCGTAGCGGGGCGTCGTGGATGCAGCTCTTCGATGAACGCTACCGCGTCAACACATGGCCCTATGGTTCGGGGGTTTGGGGAAAGCGCGAGTGGGTGATGCCCTCCATCCCGGACGACTCAATCGTGAGCACCTACGAAGGGGGAACGAATCTCTTCTGGGCCGAACGTTACGGCAAGCTGCTTGGCATGGACGACGTGTGGGTGAAGCACTGTGGGAACAGCCACAGTGGTTCGTTCAAGGACCTCGGGATGACCGTCCTGGTGAGCGTCGTTCGGAAGGCGATCCGCGAAGGCCTCAAGGTGAAGGCCGTCGCCTGCGCTTCGACCGGGGATACCAGTGCGTCTTTGGCTGCCTACGGCGCGGCGGCGGATCTGCCGGTCGTCGTGCTGCTGCCTCGAGGCAAGATCTCGACAGCGCAGCTCGTGCAGCCACTTGCTCATGGCGCATTGGTTCTCGGCCTCGACACGGACTTCGACGGCTGCATGGACATCGTCAAACAGCTCGCCGAGGCGGGCTTGATCTACCTGGCCAACTCGATGAACCCTTTGCGCATCGAGGGTCAGAAGACTGTCGGCATCGAGATCGTCCAGCAGTTTGGCTGGAAGGTCCCCGATTGGATCGTCCTGCCTAGTGGAAATCTCGGGAACGCTTCCGCTCTGTACGCTGGATTCAAGATGATGAAGGATCTCGGGCTCGTTCAGCGGTTTCCGCGGCTCGTCGTGGCGCAGGCGGAGCGTGCGAACCCCCTGTACCGCGCCTGGACGGCCGGGAAGCGCGAGGTCGAGTCCATTCGCGCACAGCCGACGCAGGCGAGCGCAATCCAGATCGGGAATCCCGTCAGCGCGCCGCGGGCCATTCGGGCTCTCGAGGCAATGGACGGCATCGTTGAGCAGGCGACGGAGGAGGAGCTGGCTGAGGCTGCTGCACGCGCCGATCGCACGGGCATGTACACCTGCCCTCACACTGCCGTTGGCCTTGCGGTGCTGGAGAAGCTGAGGGCGCGCGGGGAGATTGGCGCGAGCGACAGGGTCGTGTGCGTGTCGACCGCGAATGGCCTGAAGTTCACGGAGTTCAAGGTCGGGTACCATGAACGCCGCCTCGCAGGCATCACGAGCAGCCAAGCCAATGATCCGGTGCTGCTGCCCCCCGACTTCGGGAAGGTCGTGGACGCGATTTCAAAGCACTTCGGCTGAAAGGGCCGGCGCAGTCGGTCTTCTTGCCCAGCCCGTGAGGGGTGAATGCTGGGCAAGAAGCTTGAAGGGAGCCCTTTTCGGCTCTCGACAGCGCCGAGGCGCTTCAGAAGCTAAGCCGCGCCGCGGCGCCACCTCCGTTCGGGGACGCGTAGGGGGCGACCTGCAACTCGAACCCTTCGGCCTTCGCCATGCTCGGGGCGGCTTCCTCGCTGGGCGCGGTGAGCAGCACGATGCCCGTGATCCCGAGTGTCACGGCTACGCCAAAGGCCATGTCGGCAATGAGAGCGTTACGTTCCACGTCATTGGCCTTGTCCGTCGTTGGGTTGTCCTCGAAGTCGCTCTTGGCGCTTAGGGCCTGGATACCAAAAATGGTGCCCACGCCCACTCCCGCTGCGGCAATTCCCAGGGTCACGTAGGCCGGCACCATGCTGTGCTCCTCCGTCGGTTGCGGTGGGGGTGCTGCCGGTTGGGGAGGCGGTGGCGGTGCCGGTGGTGGCGGTGGTGCCTCGGGCGTGAGGGTAACCGACTGGGATAGCACCTGCCCGCTGGTAACCTCCACGGCGAGTTCCTCCGGTTGATAGCCTTCGGCTTCAAGCCTGATGATGTGCTTGCCGGGGGCCAGGCGTAGCTCGACTGGCGAATTGCTGGGGTGAGCGAATCCATCGACGAGCACTGCGGCGCCTGTTGGCTGCGTAGCCAGCGTCACGGATCCGTAGAGCGTGGATTCCAGCTCATCGGCCCGCCGCTTGGCTTCTTCCAGCTTGTCCTCTCCGGCCGCGACCGCTTGGGGATGCGCCAAGTAGGTTTGGTAGGCGACGAGTGCGTCCATGTCGGGCGACTTGGCGTCGCGCGATTTCGCGACCCAGAAGAGGGCGTGCGGCGAAGGGATCAGCTGGTTGGCACGCTCGAAGGAAGCCAGCGCCTCCTCGTAATTCTCCTCGGCGAAGGCCGCTTCACCCGCCGCGTAGGCATCGCGTGCCTGCTTGCGGGTCGCGTCGTCCGGTTCCGCGGCCTGGGACTCTCCCCCGGATGGCGTTTCCGGGGTCCCCGTCGGGGAGGGGGACGTTGAGGGGGCGGTGGCTGCTGGCTTGCCGGCGGTCTGTTGTGCGCTCGCGAGAGGGAGCGCGGAGCTGCTCGCGAGAATGAATGCCAGTGAAGCTGCGGGAATCCGACGAAAATGGACGGCTAAGTGAGTTTCTGCCATTTCTTCCTCCTCACCGGACAAGGCCGCGCGAGTAAAGAGAGGCTAGAACGCGGAACAGGGCGACGACAAGCCCTCGTTTCGGGATAATCTGTCGCTGGCTGGCAAATAGTCTCGTCATGGTGTCGTCATCCAACGGTCAGAAAACCCAGACTCTACGTCCGTCGGGTGGAGGTGGGGGCGAGGGCCGTGGTTCGGCGGTTGGCGCGGACGCTTCCGGCCAACCCAGCCCTGAGGCTCCCGTAGGCAGGCGCTACGGCGCGCGCGCGGAGATGGCAAGCTTGGATGCGCAGCTTCACCGCTGCGAACAGCACGGTGATGAGCACGAAGGAGAGCTGTGTTGGCAGCTGGCCAGGGCGCTGTCGCACCGGGGGCGAGCCTTGGAGCGCGCCGTGCAGCTCGCCCGGCGAGCCGTGATGCTTGTCGAAGGGGGCTCTGTGCGCGAAGAGCTCGCCCAGTGGCTGGCCCAGCTCGGGCGGTTTGCCCTCGCAGGGGGTACGCTCCGGGCTGTCCTTGAATCGCGGAGCGATCGGGTGTTGGCCCTCGGGATGCGGAGCGGCCTGTGGCTCGCGCGCGCCGGTCGGGTGTGCGAGGCCGCGGAGGTCCTGACCGCTGTGGCAGACGCTGTGCCGGCGGATCCGACTCCGCTGGAGCTCCTTGGCGCGTTGGGGCTGGCCTCACCCCACGAACTCGACACGGAGCTCGCGAGCCGCGCTTTTGTGCAGGCAGCCGAACGACGTGAGATACGCGGAGAGCGCTCCGCGGCGTTCGAGGACCTTCTGCGTGCATTCGAGGTGGCACCGGGGAACGCCCAGGCCGCAGCGGGGTTGATCGACGCCCTCGTCTGGCGGGGCCGGCTCGGTGCGGCCGATGAGATCGCGTTGCGCCAAGGTCGTGCGGCAGGCGAGAGCTCAGCAGTGCATGTGGGGAGGGTGTATAGTGCCTTGACGCGCGGTGATTCGCCCTCCGCGTTTGGCGCGGCTCTCGATGCGGGTCTCGATTCCCAGTTGGATTGGGACGGGTTGAGTCGTGCTCTGAGCGGACAGCCACGGTTCGGCGAAGCGATGAGCTTCGACGAGGTGCTGGCTCACCTCGGGCTCGATGCGTGGGTCGAGGCGAGGCTCGAGGTGTTCTGTGCTCTCGACGACGAGCCGAGCGCGGCGTGGCAGCTCGCTCAACGCATCGCCGATAGCGACCCGGTTCGCGCTCGCTGGCTGCTCGCCAAGGCCATGGCGCATCCGAGCTCGGATCTAGGGTTTTTGCGTCGCTCTCTCGCATGGGCAGAGGATGATCCCGGGTTGTTGGTGGACGTCCTGTGCCTACTCGAGAGGGAGCGAGAGGAGCCGTTCGCTCAAGAGCGGGCCGGTCATGTCGTCGAGCACCTGCTCCGGTTGGCGCAGGCCGGCCTCGTCGAACCGGAGGTTCTGGTCTGGGCCATTGGATTCATCGAGGTCGTGCCCGAGTTGTGGCACTCCAGTCTCGAGAGGGCCGCCGACGCGATCGCAGCGAGACCGCAATGGGCAGTTCAGGCGCTCGATGAGGCCGAAAGCAACGATTCGCTCGAGACTAGTTTACGCCTGACCCCGTTGGCACCGGAACGCGAAGCTTCATTGGCGGGAGCGCTGCTGGTGCGTCTCGAGCGTGATCCTCAGGATACCCGGGTGCTCGCTTGTTTCGAGCGCCTCTTGGGTCGTCGGGGCAAGCGAGCCGAAGCCGCTTCACGGCTTGGGGAGCTTGCTCCGATCGCGGAACCCGGGTGTTATCAGCTGCGTCAATCTAGGCTGCGCTGCCTCGCTCGGGGTGAACCGGAACGCGCTCTCGCACTACTCGCCGTTGCTCCCGGTGCGGCCGAAGTGCCGATGGCGGCGAAGCTTGTCGATGCCGTCTGGGCCGCAATCCTTGCGCCGCAGGGCGACGTGCGACAGCAATGTCTGGCCTCGGTCGTCCAAGGCCTCCCGGTGAGCCTCCGGGCCACAGCGCTGGCGTGGCTGGCTGAATCAGCCGCAAGGAGTAATCCCGACAGGGCGCGCGCGCACGCCCGAGCAGCGTTCAATCTCGACCCCAGCTGCGCGCGAGCGGCGGGAGTGGTTTGCGACATGGCAGCCGGCATGGTTGGCGCCGACGACGTAAGGCTGCTCGAGCGCGCGGTTCAGGTCGTGGTGGCGCGCGCCTCGGTTTGTGAGCGCATCGCGGAGGTGTATGGGGACCTGGGGCAACCCATGCTGGCACTCGTCTGGGCGCAGCGCAGGCTGGCGCTCACGGGCGGCGACCCCGGCGCGATTCGGCAGCTGGCGCGGTGCGCCGCGGTGACCCGCGACGTTCCTCGCATCATCGAAGCTCTGGTGCAAATCCTCGCGCAGCCGCTGCAGGTGGAAGACCTGGCCGGGCCAGCGACGCAGGTACTCAGAGCCCTGCTCCAGCTCCACCCTGAGAAAGCAACCCAGCTCGGCTGGCAGGTGCTTCAGGCGTTGGGGCCTGCTCACCAGCAGGTGCGAGAGGCGCTGCTCGAGGTATCCCAAGTTGCCGACTCCGCGGGGCTCGGAATCGCTGTGCTGGAGCGCTGGCTCCCAGGCGCCGGTGACCTTGCCCCCGAGCAGCTCCTATTCCTCGCGAGGAAACGGCGGCTGGCAGGGGACGTCGAGGGCGCGGCTTGGGTTCTCTGGGACGCCTTGGCCATCGGAGCCAGCGCCGAGACGGTGCTCTGCGAGCTGAACGAGCATCCGGAGCCGCGTTCCTCGGATGGTCTGCTCTTTCAGACGAAGGTGCGGGCTCGTTGTTGGGAGCTCCTCGCCGAGCCCGAAGCCGCCGCGGAGTCTTGGCGTCAGTTCGGCGCGCAGCTGTGGGACCTCGCCGGTGACCGTAAGGAAGCCGTCGCAGTTTGGACGCACGCGGCGCGCCTGAGTCCCGAACGAGGGCTCGATCGTCTGGCGAGCGATCTGATCTCGTTCGCAGGACACGCCGAGGCTCTGACCCACCTCGAGGCCATGGCCGCCGAAGAGTCCCGGGAGGAGGAGCAGGCGCGAGTGCTCACCGTGGTTGCGACGGTCGCGTGCCAGTGTGGCTGGGCGAGCAGAGGGTTCGAGGCGGGGGCGCGCGCGGTGGCGCTGGACCCCTCGCGGTCCGACGCACTCACGATCGCGGAGCGGTGCGCGACGACTCACGAGCAGTATCGGGAGCTCGATCGCATCTATCACCACCTGGCCGACGTGGCGCTGGGGCGCTACGGAGAGCGGGCCATCGGCTACCGAGCGGCCCGCTTCTTCGAGGAGCGAGACGCGCCAGAGCTCGGGTTTCCTCACGCCGGGCGCGCGCTTCGCGCGGTACCAGCGTTTGGAGGTGCTCTTGAGCTCGTCGAGCGCTTGGCTTCCCAGGCTCAGAGTCCCGACGCTGCCTTGCCGGTGTTGGCCGAGGTCGCCGCGCAATCGTCCCCAGCGGATCGGGGCCGGTGGTTTCTGCGTGCCGCGAACCTTCCGGGCATCGCGCCTCACGCTGCCATAGGACTGCTGCTCGATGGTTTGGAGTCCGGCGCGGACGAGGCGCTGCTGGCGGCCCTCGAGTCTGCCCTCGTCCAGACCCCAGAATGCGGTGGTCCCGTGTTCCAGGAGCGTGTGCGTGCCATGAGCGAGGCCATGCTGGCGCAGGCAGAGGGCCCCGGTGGGGCTCGACGTGCCCTGAGGGTCGCAAGGCTGACGCTACGCTGCTTCAGCGACCCGAGGTTGGCGTGGGAGGCTTGCGATGCTGCCCTGGGAGCCGATGGCAGCGTGGACGAGTTCGTGTTCCTCATCGGTGACCTTTCGCGGTTGCTGTCCCAACCGGATCTGGCGCTCGCGTTCGTGAAACGAGTAGCGGCGAGTGCTGGCGTGAACCTGGGGCGAGGGGCGGCGGAGCTAGCCATAGCCACCGCCGAAGCGTTGGGAGAGAGGCGCTTGCGGGCGCAGGTGCTCGCGCGACTCGCCGTGCTCGATGTCGCCGACGCGTCGATCCATCGGACCGCGCTAGAAGCTGCCTTGGAAGTCTCCGACTCGAACCTTGTGCAGTCGGTGCAGGTCGCGATGGGCGGAGCGTCGGACCCGACCGTGCTGTGGACGACGATAGAGCTTGCCCAAGCAGCGGGAGCCGAGGCCGAACTGGGACGGTGTCTCGAGCAGGGCGCACGGCACCACGATCGGGAGCTGCGGAGCCGCTGTCGCGGGCGGATTCGCGAGCGCCTCCTGGCCGCGGGCCGTCGAGCTCGCTTGCTCCAACTGTTCGAAACATGGCTCGGCGACGCCGAGCTGGAGCTAGCGGGCAGGACCGAGCTCGTCGCGGAGACGGCTGACCTCTACGTCGCGCAAGGCGGTGCGGGCTCGGCCTTGGCTCTGCTCCGGCGAGAGCTCGAGGCAGGGACCGTAGAGCCTGCGGTTGGCGAGCAGGCGCTCTCGATTGCGCGTGCCGTGCAGGACGAGGACGCGGAGCAGTGGGCCCTGGAGCGGCTAGTTGACTCCAGCGAGGGAGCGCGGCGGCGGGTACTCGTGAGGGAGCTCGCGGAGCTCTTCCAGAAGCACGGCGCCTACGAGCGCAGCGTCCAGCTGTGGCAGCGCCTCCTCGCCGAGGACCCCCAGGATCCGGACGCGCTCGCGGCCCTGCTTGGAGAGGCGGAGCGGCGCGGGGACTGGGAGCAGGCAGTGCAGTTCATTGCCGAGCGAACAGCGCTCGCCGTGGGAGAGGAGAAGCGGCGGTTGGTCTTGCGCCACGCCCAGGTACTCGACGAGCACATGGCCCGCGGCGGTGAGGCGCGCGAGCTACTGCAGCAGTTCCTCCTGGATGAGGGGACCCACCTCGACGTCCTGACGGCGCTGGCCCAGTTGGCAGAGCGCGCTGGAGACCCGGGGGTCGCGGCGGAGTGTTGGGAGAACGCAAGCCGTCTCGCGGGGCCAGGTGAGGAAGCTGCCACGTTTTGCGCGCGAAGTGCCAGGAACTACCTGGAGTGCAAGCGTCCACGACAGGCTGCTACGGTTCTGGAACAGGGAAGCGTCAGGTACCTTCCCGACGAGGTGCGTCACGAGCTGCGAGCAGCGATTGCGCGCAGCATGGGCGACGGCAGCGCACTCGCGGAGGCGCTGGAGCCGCTGGCGGAAGCATCCACGGGTACTCCGGAGGAACGCGCTGCCCTGCTCCTGGAGGCAGGTTACGCGCTGCTAGACTCGGGGCGGCCGGACGAAGCTCTCCGATTGGGCCAACGTGCGGCGGCCCTCGCGCCCTTCGATGCGGAACCACAACTCTTTGCACGCTGGCTCGAATACCTGAGACGCGGTCCGGGCTCGATGGATCAGGCTGCAACGACTGTTTCGCAGCTGCGAGGCATCCTCGGCCGGAGGACCCCCGAGCAAGTCGAACTCAGAGCCTTCCTGCTTGGTGAGGCCCTGGACGTCGTAGCGGGTCGCGGCGCGGGGCTGCGCGAGCTCTCGCACGCCCATGCCGAGTGTGGTCCCCGGCCGCTCATCGCTCTCGGGTTGGCGGAACGCCTCGCTGAGGGGCCTGATCCGAGGCGAGCTCTGGCTCTCTTCGACTCGGCCCTCGCTGGGGAGCTCCGTGGGGTCCGCTCCGCCGCCGAGGTGGCTCTCCGAGCGGCGGAGACGTGTCTCGCCGTGGAGGACATCGCACGCGGGCGAGGTTACGCGGAGCGGGCAAGTATGGCTCCAGAGTGTCGACTCGCTGCCCAACGGCTCGCAGCACGGTTCTGCGAGGAAGAGCGACGGGCAGAGAGCAGCGTGAGCGGAGCGGACGCGGCAGGCCACGCTGCGCGGCCTGATTCTCCAGGTGTTTCTGTGTCAGCAGCGGAGTCCCCGAGCGCCGATTCCAGCAAGACGGTGCTCAGTGACGTCGAGCGGGCGGACACCAGCGCCCAGCACGTCGCCCGGACCCTCGAGCACGCGGACGACGAGGGGCTCGTGCGAGGGATAGTGCCGCCGAAGTCGCCAGAAGCGTCGGGCGTGGGGCCCGACCGCCCCCCGATCGTCGATGCCGACGATGGTGCCGACGAGCTCGAGCCGCCGTCGAGCCAACAACTGGCGCGCGCTCGCCTGGGATCGCTGGTGGTCAGCTCCACGACAGAGGAGGCGCGCCTACTCACTGCTCTTCAAACTGGCGATGAGGCCGCCGGTGAACGCTTGGCCGATCTGTTGGAGCATCAGCCGAGTCGCAGCGCGGACCGCTTGCATGTGTGTCGGATGCTGGCCATGGCGCGCCCCACCGATGTCGTGAACTTACGCCGTCTGCATGGAGCAGCCGTCGAGGACCGCAACCCAGTATTTGCCGCCGCCGTTGAGCACGTGATCGCCGTCCTCTCGGCTACCGGGGAGCCCCCGGCGCCACCGCCCATCGCCGAACAGCACGAGTTGCCCGACATCGTGCAATCCCTGGTGCTGAGAGACGCGGCGCCGGTGGCCGAAGTCCTGAGCATGGTGGTCGAGACCTGTGACCAAGCGTACCGCCAGGACCTCTCCGCCTATGGTGTCACAGGGGTGGAGAAGCTCGGTCCGATGGCTGCCGGGTTGGGTGCCATCCTTGCATCGGTCACCAGGTGGCTCGGACAGAGCCGCACTGTGGCTTTCCAGCGGCGTGCGCCCGGCCCGTTCTCGATCAGAGTCGCACTCGTCAGTCCCCCCGCGCTCGTGATTGCTGGGGATCCCCCTGATGATCCAGCAGAGCTGGAGTGGGCGGTCTCCTATTACGTTGCTGCTACGATGCCCTCCAATGCCCTCGCGATGGGAATGAATGTGCCTGACCTCGAACGGCTGTGCTCTGCGCTCCAGCTGGCGTTCGGGCCTCACGGCGCGATGGTGGCGGGGGTCGATGGCGTGGCGCCGCTGGCTGAGATGCTGTGGCAGTTGCTGCCGGCGCGGTCACAGCGTCGGCTGCGGGAGCTTTGTCAGGATCCCTCAGCGTCGAGCATCGACGTCGCTCTGAGGTCGGCGCGGCGTGCTTGTCGCAGGGCAGGATTGCTGAGGTCGGGCAACCTGCTCGACGCCCTGACGCGGTGTGCTCGTGAAGAGAGCTTCCCCCTCCTATCCGAGCGCCCCGCTCCTGCTGCCTTGGCACGCTACTGTGAGAGATCCGGTGCCGCGCTGGACCTGTTGCGTTTGGCCTCCAGTCCGGAGTATGCTGAGGTCCGTTGGCAGAAGCGCTCCATGACCAACCCATTCGGGCTTCTTGGCACTTTACGCAGTGAGTGAGAGGGTGAACAGAACAGGCCGTACCGCGACAGCGCGGTCAGGGCTGCAGGCTCCCCATGCCCCATCCACGCGCACTGCGGCTGTGGCACGAAGCTGGCAATGCTGCGCCTCACCAGTGCTGATCGCCCTGCTCGCCGGCTGTGTCGTTGCGCCGCCTCCTGAGTATGACGAACCCCGACAGACACCCCCCATCCTTCTTGTTGCTCAAGCAGATCCGCCCGTGACCGCAATCGTGAATATTCCGCTCGCTGCCCAGCAGCCGATACAGGAGTTCTCGGTTCCAGTTCGATCGGAGGACGTGGGGGAGCGCCTCGTCGGAGTACTCGTCGCTTCCTATGGCCAGGCGGAGGAGGTGGTGGCGAGCAGGGCAACGATCGTCGAGCCGGCGTCCTGGAACGATCGGCCGCGCGAGATTCGCGTGGCCTGGAACTATGGGTCGTTTCATTCGGGCTGTTATCAGCTCAGCCTCGTTGTCACCCACTACGACAACTTCGATCTAGAATCATACCTGCCTCGGCAGGCCCTGGACGATATCGACATCGTCACGTGGTGGGTGAACCTCGCAGACAGCCCGCCGGGCTCGACCCCGGTTGCGGCCTGCCCCGAGGCACCGCCCATTTGGGGGCCGTTTTGAGGGTCGTCATCGAGCAGATTTGGTCGTGGGCACTCGTCGGGTGCCTCGTGCCAGCAGCCGTTGGCTGTTCGCTGGAAGCCGCCGAGGCGGCTGGTGAAACCGCAGCACGGAATACCTGCGACAACAGCTCCGACTGCGGCTCGGGCGTGTGCCGGAGTGGAACCTGTGTGGCCGTCAGTGCCACGGTCGATGCTCTACTCGTCGAAGTGTCGATGGCCGTGCTCGGTGGCGGTGATGCAACTGGTGCTCGCTACCTGACGACGCGGTATCTCTCCGAGGTCGACTCGGAGAACGGGTTCGCGATCGAGCTCGGCGACGTGGCGCTCATCTCAGGGAAGGTCCTCCCGCAGGGGGGGGCCGGGACGGATTGCCAGTTCCAGTTCCGGCCGGCAGGGGACGATGAGACGGTGGTCGTCAGCGGTGATGACGGCTCCATCCCTGTCGTGGCCACTCTCGTCCCGCGCGAGCGGTTGCTTGGGATCGCCCCGCTCAGCTATTCTGCGCCGTCGGTGCTCGTGGGGGCACGGAGCGAGTCGAGTAACCGGTTCGACACAAGGGTGACACCGGGCGTTTATGATATCTATCTCGTGCCCCCGGAAGTCGCGGTGGCTAGCTGTCCGGTGGCTCCGCAGCTGTTGCTCGGGCAGGCGATTGCATCGGGCGCGGTCGAACTCACGCTGCCCCTTCCAGCGGCCCGCGAGCTTGCTCTGGCGGTGATTGTGCCTAACGGCGCGGGTCGGGCATGGTTACGCGGGTGGCGGGTCGACATGATCGATCCGGAGACGGGATATACTCTGTCCACCGTTTCGGTGCTCGGTGAGCCTACTGAATCCGACAGCGGGTTCACCTACGACGCGCTGTTGCACTATTCGCCGGTTTGGAGCCTGGCGGAGAACTCATACGTCGGCGAGGGCGAGGAGTTGGTGCGGTTCCGACCTCCCGAGGGAAAGACAGGGCCCACGGTGTTCCTCAGTAGAGGATCGTTGGAGCTATTCATGCCTGGGCAGGCCGTGGTCGAGCAGCTCGCCGATGTATCGGGGACGGTGAGCGTCGAGGGAATCGTGGAGGCGCTCGATACAGGGGAGTCCGTCCCCGCGACCCTGGCATTTGTCGCTACTGATGTTGCCGCACTCCCGGCGGGGGTGCTCGCTGCGTACAGCGTCGACACGCAAACGGACGGAGAGGGAAGGTTCTCCGTCGACCTCGTTCCGGGGACCTATCGTGTGCGCGTCGTGCCCGCCGCGGCGAGCTGCTGCGTTGAACCGGAGAGTGGCTGTCCCTGCCCGTCGGAAGTGGAGCTCGAATGGGAGGTGGCGGGGAGTCCAGCCGTCCAAGCAGGGAGAACCGTCCAGCTCCCGCAAAGCATCCGGCTCGGCGGCACGGTCGTCGCGCCCGGAGGGGCTCGCGGTTTGGCCGGAGCCACCTTCGAGCTAGTGCCGGCCCCTGTCTCCGTGCCACCGTTGGAGCGCCTTTTGCGGGGCGGGGTCTTCGCGCCTCGGGCGGCCTCGACGCTTATCGGGGCGTCAGGCCATTTCGAACTCGCGGTGGATCCTGGACGCTACCGAATGCGGGTCCGGGCCGCGCAGGGCAGCGGGTTCGCCTGGCTCGTCCAACCAGCTCTCGAAGTGACGCCACCAAACTCGGAGATGGACTTGGGCACTCTGACGATGCCGCTGCCCATCGCGTACCATGGCAGAGTCAGTCTGCCCGGCGACAGGGCGGACAATGGAGAAACCGTGGCGGCGGGCGCGCTCATTCGTGCCTACGCGTTTCTCAACAGGGAGCGCCGCCTCAGCAATGATCCAGCCCGGGCGTCGTCCGTGGTTGCCATCGGCGAAGCCAGGACGGACGAGAATGGTCTCTTCGTACTACTGCTTCCGGATGCTATTCAGACTCCCCTCGAGCCTTCACAGGACTGAAGTAGGGAGTGTCTTCAAAGCCGAGCCCGAGCGGTTGGAGGGAAGTGTTCTTTGTCCAGCGGACGGGCTTTCCATCGAACAGAGAGTATGTTCCATCGTGGCAATGGAGCTGTTGGTCAAGGCCGTACCCGCCGCCTGGCTGCGCACTCGTCCAACGCCGAGGAGCTGGGATTTGCTCTCGTTCCACAACAGGAGGCTGCGTAGTTTCAAGTCAGCTCCCCCCCGAGTATCGGGACGGGATATGACGCTCAGCGGATTTCGCTGCCTGCCCCGTCGCTGCCCGGGAACAATGCGAGCACTCCCCGCGTGTGCAGTTCTGGCGGAGCGGTCGGGAGGCTGACCGTTCGGAGGCAGCCAATCCGGGCTGGCCTGCGCGCTGCCCTGGGCGGCCTGTCGGAATGTGCGACCTGTTTGAATGGGGCAAACTGGCGGACCCGAGCTACTACTGCAATAATTCGTTCATCGTGAAAAATGCCGAGATATCTCTGCTCCCCATTCCACGGGAGAGTTCCGATCCGGACCGAGATCTCGCTGGTGCTTTGCACGAGGTATCCAACTCCTTGACGGTGGTCCTGGGGTGGCTGGATCGCGCCGCGGAAGACCCCACCTCCGTTCGCAAGGCATTGCGGGTTGCGCGTGCGCAGGCGCTGCTCGGGTACCGAGTGGCGCGCCGAGCCATTGGCGCGGAGGTGGCGGATGATGCTCCGTACAATGCAGCGGAAGTCTCCACGCGCGCGCTCGATGCCGTGCGATGTGAGGCTGACAGAAAGCATGTCGAGCTGGAGCTCGTCCCAGCATGCTCGGCAGGCTCCCCTGTGCTGGACTCAGCTCAAGTGGCGCAGCAAATACTGCTGAACCTGCTGTTGAACGCTATCGCCTTCACGCCTCCACAGGCCACTGTGCGTTTGTCTTGGAGAACGAAAGGCGCGTTCGTTGCATTCAGTGTGAGGGATGAAGGTCCGGGTATCGAAGCCGAGCGCGCGGCGACTATTCTGAGCGGGCCTCCGTCGACCCGTCCCGGAGGTGCCGGCATAGGCCTATCGCATTCGGTCGAGCTTGCCAGAGCCCACGGGGCTGAACTCATGCTCACGCATGCTGGTCCCGGAGCGAGCTTCGAGCTGAGGTGGCCCATCGGCGAAGCGCGTTCTGCTGCCAGGCACTCGGACATTGGCCCCGTCGTGCTTGAACAACGGAAGGTGCTCATCCTGGAGGACGACTCGAACGTTGCAGAGTTGCTCACCCTGTCCTTCGGGGCGCGTGGTGCCGATGCCGTCGTCGCGTCCAGCCTTGAGGAGCTCGCCGCGCTTCCCGAGGGGCAGCGGCGTGGTGCGGACGTGGTCCTCGTGGATCTCTCCCCGCTCTCGAAGGACGTCGCCAAAGGGCTTGAGCTCGTCAGCATGCTCGTCGCGAGCGCTCCGATCGTGTTGGTGACCGGGCGCGCAGATCCGCTCCCTCCCGGCACCGAAAACCTTGTGGCTGCCTGGGTACGGAAGCCTTTCGACATGGACGACCTCTATCGAGTCCTCCATGACGTCATCAACGGATAGCCAAAGTGGCCGGCTGGCGGACGCGAGCGTCCCATATTTTGTCCAATGATGCATCCTGCGCTTGCAGACCGCAGGGTCCGTGAGGTAGATACCCCGCGCCCTCGGACGAGGAGCACCCGGTAACGGGGAAGACCCACCCAGCGAAGGTGGCGGAATTGGCAGACGCGCTAGCTTGAGGTGCTAGTGGGGTAACTCTCGTGGGGGTTCAAGTCCCCCCCTTCGCACCAAGGAACGGATCGGAATGAGTGGCCATTCGAAGTGGGCGACGATCAAGCGCAAGAAGGGCGCGACGGACGCAGCCCGCGGCAAGCTCTTCACGCGGTTGAACCGCGAAATCATGACGGCTGCTCGGATCGGTGGCGGTGACCCTTCTGGCAACGCACGGTTGCGGAAAGCCGTTGCGGATGCGAAGGCCCAGCAAATGCCCGCTGACAACATCAAGCGGGCCATCCAGCGTGGGACCGGCGAGCTCGACGGCGCGACCTACGATGACGTGCTCTATGAAGGAACGGGCCCTGGTGGGACCTTCTTCGTCGTCGAAGGGATGACGGACAACCGCAACCGCACTGCGGCGGAGCTGCGCAAGGTTTTCGAGAAGCACAACGGTGTTCTGGGCGCTCCAGGCTCGGCACAGTGGGCGTTCGATCGCCTCGGTACTATCACGCTCAGCAAGGAAGCTGTCTCTGAGGACGCACTCATGGAGGCGGCCGTGAGCGCTGGCGCTGACGACTACAGGGACGAAGGCGACGTTTGGGTGGTGTACACGCCGGCAGAGGATCTGGATACCATCGTTGCCGCGTTGGAGGGAGCGCAGCTCCCGGTCCAGGAGAGCCGCCCAGCGTACGTCCCCAAGAGCAAGAAGCCCGTCACCGGGCGTGACGCCGAGGTATGCCTGAATCTCATCGACGCGTTGGACGACCATGACGACGTCCAGAGCGTCTTCGCCGACATTGACGTCAGCGATGAAGAGCTTCAGCGGATTGCCGCGGCGGACTGAGCCCACAGCAGGGCCGTTCGCTGTTGGTGACTGCATGGTCGCCTCACTTCGAGCCCTCGTTGGTCGAAGGGCCCGGCAGCTTCTTGACCCAAGCCTGGCTGGGGCAGCGAAATGCCTCGCCGGCTGTCATGCTGCGTGATAAACACCCCCTGCCTGGTTCTCAGATTAGCTGCTCGGCTGGTTCGTTCCGCTCGCGTCGCCTCTGGTCCCGGACGGTTCCATTGACGGAGCCATCGGACAATGCCCCGCGTCGAGCGTTCGTCCGAAACTGCAAGACGACGCAGCAATCTGAGTAACTCATGAGCAAACGTCTATTTGTTGGAAATCTGGCTTTCTCTACGACGGAACACGAGCTTCGCGAGGCCTTCGGTCCTTTCGGCAGCTTGTTGGACGTGGCAGTCGTCACGGACCGCATGTCGGGGCAGTCCCGCGGGTTCGGCTTCGTGGAGATGGAGAACGACGGTGAGGCGCAGGAAGCCATCGGGCAGCTCGACGGAAGCCTGCTTGGTGGGCGCAACATCAAGGTCAACGAGGCACGTGAGCGCAGCGATGCTGCTCGCGGTGGTTTCCGCGGCGGTGACAGCCGAGGGGCTTCGAATCGCGGTAGCAGCCAAGGCGGCGGTTACGACCGCTGGTGATGCCTAGGATGGGGGCCTTGCTGCTGTGGCGGGGCCCCATCTTGGACCTATCTCGAGGTTAGATACCTGTTTTGAATTTCGACGAACTACCGTTGCTTCCCGCGCTGAAGGCTGCGCTGGCGGAAGCAGGTTACAACAAGCCAACTCCCATTCAGCAGCAAGCGATTGGTCCCGCCCTCGCGGGAACGGATCTGCTTGGGTGCGCGCAGACCGGTACTGGCAAGACGGCTGCGTTCGCGCTGCCGGTTCTGCAGAAGCTGGATGGGATCGTTTCGGACACCCCCTGCCTTCGCGCCCTGGTTCTCGTGCCAACCCGCGAGCTGGCGGTACAAATTGGGGAGAGCTTCACCCGCTACGGTCGCCATATGGACCTCTGGCACACGGTCATCTACGGGGGGGTCAGTGAGAAGACCCAGATCGCTGAGTTGCGCCGGGGGGTGGATCTGTTGATCGCTACTCCAGGGCGGCTTCTCGATCTGATGGGAAGGGGCCACCTATCCCTGAAGCATGTCGAACTGATGGTCCTGGACGAGGCGGACCGGATGCTGGACATGGGTTTCATCCATGACGTGCGCAGAATCGTTCGGGAGCTGCCGAAGGAGCGTCAGACACTCCTTTTCTCTGCAACCATGCCCCGCGCGATCCAGGGATTGGCGCAGAGCCTCCTGAAGAACCCCGTCGAAGTCAGCGTGACGCCCGTCGCGACGCCGGCTGACCGCCTCGAGCACACGGTGTTCTTTACTGCGAAGGAGCACAAGTCGCGCTTGCTGCTCGACATGCTCAAACACCCGGAGTGTCGCAGCGTGCTTGTCTTCAGCCGAACCAAGCACGGTGCGAATCGCTTGGCGAAGCTGCTGGCCCAGCATGGCTTCGCGGTTGCGGCTATCCACGGCAACAAGTCCCAAGGCGCGCGTACGAGAGCCTTGGATGGCTTCCGCAGCCATGAGCTGTCCGTGCTCGTGGCGACGGATGTCGCGGCGCGGGGGGTCGACGTTGAAGGGGTCACCCACGTCATCAACTACGATCTACCGAACGAGCCGGATACCTATGTGCACCGAGTCGGACGCACGGCGCGGGCTGGGGCTGCGGGGGTCGCGTGGTCCCTGTGTGATGGCGAGGAGCGTACGCATCTCGTCGCAATCGAGAAACTCCTAGGTGCCAAGATTCCGCGGGCCCCAGGTCACGATCAGCAAGTAGCGGGTTCCGGATCCGTGCCTGCACCCAGGAGTCCGGCTCGGAACCGACGGCAGGGAGCGGCGGCGGCAAGCGGCAAACGACGCCGGGCAGCCTAAACGGACGGCGAGAGCCCCGGCGTGAGCGCATTTTGCGCCGGATGACGCTCTCTTTGCAGAATGGGATGCGCCCGCTTGTGCTTCTTGCAATGGACAAGCGGGCGGCCCCTTCTCGCGTCGCGAAATCGAGAGCCTGTGGTAGGTAGTCACCCAGTGACCTCGACGGGTTTTGCTTTCCTTTGTCGCTCGATTGCGTTGACGGGTGTCTGGTGGGTCCTTTCCTGCGCCGACCGCGGTTCGTTCGCTGGAGGTCCGCCAGCGAAGCCGCCGCCGCTGGCAAGTCCTGCGCCGGTCGTTCACCCTCGCGGCGCCCCGGATGCTCGCGCGACGGCGCTCGTGGAGGCGATGCGCCTCGACGAGAAGCTTGCTTACGTCGGCGGAGAACGCGACTTCTACATCCGGGCGGTGCCGCGACTCGGCATTCCGGAGATCAAGCTCGCTGACGGCCCGGCAGGTTGCCGGAACTGGGGGCCAAGTACCGCCTATCCGTCCACGGTGGGACTCGCTGCGACGTTCGACCTAGACCTTGCCTCCCAAGTTGGAAGGGCCATGGGGAGGGACTGCCGTGCGCGTGGCGTGCACATTCTGCTGGCGCCAGGCGTCAACATCCAGCGCTCCCCGCTGACGGGGCGAAACTTCGAGTATCTCGGCGAAGACCCACACGTGGCAGGGAAGTTCGCCGTGGCTATCGTCGAGGGTGTGCAGGCCGAGGGCGTCCTCGCAACGGTGAAGCACTTCGCAGCGAACAACCAGGAGTGGGACCGCAACCACGTCAGCTCCCAAGTGGACGAGCGCACTCTCCGGGAGATTTACCTCCCTGCGTTCGAGATGGCTGTTCGCGAAGGTCAGGTACGGGCGGTCATGTCGGCGTACAATCTGCTCAACGGAATATACGCTTCGCACCACCCCTGGCTGCTCAAGACCGTACTCAAAGAACAGTGGGGCTTTCGTGGCTTCGTCATGTCCGATTGGAAAGCGATCCACGACCCGATAGGTGGCGCAATCGGTGGGTGTGATTTGGAGATGCCGAGCGGGATGCAGATGAGCCCCGAAAATCTGCGGACCTTGCTCGACTCGGGCGCCATCTCCGTTGAAGACGTAGATGAGAAGGTCTTTCGGATTCTCCGCACTCTGATTGCGGCGGGCTTCTTCGACCGGGAACAGCGGCGCGCGGACGTTCCCCTGGACGACCCGTCGAGCCGGGCCGTCGCGCTCCGGGCAGCTCGCGAGAGCCTCGTATTGCTGAAGAACGATCGCGGCCTGCTCCCGTTGGAGCGGAGTACGGTTCGCAAGGTTGCGGTCATCGGACCCACCGCGCACCCCGCCGTTCACGGCGGATCGGGGAGCGCCTACGTGACGCCGACTCGAGCCGTCAGTGTACGTGACGGCATCAGCGCCACCGTGCCCGAGGTGGAGGTAGTCTACCATCCGGGCATCCAGGAGCGGACCACTTACGCTGCCCTGGGAGCGGCTGTGTTCTCCGGTCCAGTGAAGGAGGAGCTGTTCGCGGGGACGGCCCTGGAAGGTACCCCCGTCCTGGTCAATGAGGTCGACCGCATCGACTTCGATCCCGACGACGGAGTGGCACCCGCTGAGGGGCTAGGACACGAGTTTTACTCGATTCGATGGACGGCGGAGGTGTCTCTGCCAGCCGCGGGCAAGTACGACGTGATGACCAACGCCGACGATGGCATTCGCGTCTTTCTAGACGGGGCGAAGGTTCTCGACGACTGGTCCGACCATGCGCCGCGCACCCGCAGGCAGACAGTCTCGCTCGACAAGGGCCGCCACCGGATCGTGGTCGAGTATTACCAAGGTACGCTCGGCGCGATCGCGCAGTTCGGAATTGGTCCAGCCATCGAAGGTCACGACCGGTTCGGTGCTGAGGAAGTGGCGAAGCTGGCCGCGGAATCCGACGTCGTCGTGCTTTGTCTCGGCTACGGGCAAACGTCTGATAGCAACTCTGCAGCGCGTCGGTTCGCGGCGTTCTGGCCGCCGGATTGGGCTCGGGAGGCGAACCTCGTCGAGTCAGAAGACTCGGATCGGGCCTTCGAGCTTCCCGAGGTTCAACTCGAGACGGTTCGTGTGGCAACGAGCAAGAACCCGCGGACCGTAGTGGTGTTGAACGCCGGAGGGGGTGTCGAGCTCGACAGTTGGCTTGGCAGCGTCCCGGGTTTGTTGTGGGCCTGGTACCCCGGTCAGGAGGGGGGAACGGCGGTGGCAGAGGTGCTCTTCGGGCTGCGCAGCCCGGCAGGGAAGCTCCCTATTACCCTGGCGAAGCGCTATGCCGATCACCCCAGCGCGCCCTACTATCACGTGAACGAGGGCGGCAGGACCCCGTACACCGAGGGGCTTCTCGTTGGCTACCGGGGCTTCGACGCTGCGGGAACCGAGCCTGCGTTCCCCTTTGGATTCGGGCTGTCTTACACCACTTTTGTCTACTCCGAGCCGAACCTGGCGAAGACCGGAGACGGCAGCGTCGAGGTAAGCTTTACGCTCACCAACTCGGGTGTCGTGGCTGGGGACGAGGTGGCGCAGGTGTACGTCTCGCCGCCCGATGGACAGGGGCGCCCTCCACAGAAGCTAGAGGGTTTCGTGCGCGTGAGCCTTCCGCCTGGGGCGCGGCGACGGGTCAAGGTCGTGCTTCCCCCTCGTGCTTTTGCGTATTGGGACGACGGATGGCGCGTATCCCCCGGGTCTTACGGCATCCATGTGGCGGCCTCATCGAGGGATCGGCGTTTGACTCTCAACCTGGAACAACCGGAGCAACGATTCGATCCCTGACGCGCGCGCGGAGGTGCGATCCTTGTCGGTGGGGCCCCGAGGAACCATGGCCGCTCATCATCTCTTTGCATATGGCACGCTCATGTGTACGGATATCATGTGCATGGTGGCGCGGAGCGTGTGTGCGTCACGCTCGGCGGTGGTTCTTGGCTACCGGCGTCGTCGTCTGCAGGGGGAGTGCTACCCGGCCATTGTCCCCTGCGGAGGGGACAGCGTTGAAGGGGTCGTCTACGCGGACGTCCCAGAGGCAGCGTGGGAGCGGCTGGACGCTTTCGAGGGGGAACTCTATCAGAGAGTCCGCGTGAACGCTGCCTCGTTGGATGGGCAGCGCGTGGCAGCCTTTGCCTATGTGCTGAAGCCTCAGTTCGCTCACCTCCTGAGCGACACCCCCTGGAGTCTCGAGCAGTTCATTCGAGACGGGAAGGAGAGCTTTGCTGCTGAGGTGAGGGCTCGGCTTTGAGAACTCTCCCTAGCGGCGGAACAGCCAGAGAATGCCCGTCACGAGCAGGCTGATAAGGAGGCTCGTCGCGAAGGGAAAGTAGAAGCGTGATCGCTCCCCTTCGAGTCGAACGTCGCCGGGTAGCCGGCCCAACCAGCCCAGCGGGTTCACCCCGAGTCTCTGGAGGAACGCCAGCAGTAGACCCGCAGAGACGAGGAGTACCCCGGCAATGATGAGGAATTTGCTCGTGGTAGTCATGTCCAGGAGCTTGAGCCTACGCTGCCGTCCGAGGATGTCGACAGGCAAGGCGCGGCAGGTTGGCCGGGGTTGCTGGTGGCGCAGATGAAGAGGGGCTTGACCTTCCAGTTACTGGAAACATTAGGTTCAGCAGTCCCATGGACATCTCGACCCCGATCTCGACCGGCACTCCTCCAGCTGCTGCTGGGGCACCGGCTCCCCTGGACGCTCCCGTCTCTGCGGTCGCGAAAGAGACTCGCGTAACCCTGCCGGTGGCGGGGATGACCTGTGCGACGTGCGCCGGACGCATCGAGAAGGTGCTGCGCAGGTCGTCCGGCGTCCTCGATGCCAATGTCAATCTGGCGACCGAACAGGCGACGGCAGTTTATGATCCGGCGCTCACGGATCAGGCTCATCTCATCGCTGCCATCGAGCGCGCGGGCTTCTCCGTGCCCCCTCAGACGTTGCGGTTGCGAATCGATGGCATGACCTGTGCGGCCTGCGCGGACCGCCTCGAGAAGGTTCTCAGGCGTCAGCCGGGCGTGATCTCAGCGCAAGTCAACTTCGCGAGCGAGCTCGCTACCGTTGCCCATGCCCCTGGCGCGCTGAATCTGGACGCACTGCGCGCTGCAGTGAAGCGGGCAGGGTTCGGCGCAGAGAGCGCCGTGTCCGCCGCTGCTGAGGAGCGTGCTCGGGAGAAGGCAGAAGAAGTCATGGCGCGGCGGGAGCTCTGGACCTTGGTTGTCTTGGCAGCTCTGACGTTGCCACTCGTGCTGCCGATGCTCACGGAGCCACTCGGCATGGACTGGAGCATTCCCGGCCTGGTTCAGCTGGCGTTGGCTCTTCCCGTCCAACTGTACGGTGGAGCTCGCTTCTACCGGGGCGCGTGGGCGTCGTTGCGGGGGGGGAGCGCCAACATGGACGTCCTCGTGGCTGTGGGGACA
The DNA here is from genome assembly GCA_023398955.1 of Pseudomonadota bacterium. Taxonomy (GTDB): domain Bacteria; phylum Myxococcota_A; class Polyangia; order Polyangiales; family Polyangiaceae; genus JAEWRL01. The sequence continues at coordinate 68,409 of JAEWRL010000109.1, read as the reverse complement.
ACGGCCGCCTTTGCGCTGTCCCTGGTCACGATACAGACGGCGCACCACTCCTATTTCGAAGCGGCAGCCGCCGTGATCGTCTTCGTGCGCCTTGGAAAGTGGCTCGAGAAGCGCGCCAAGCGGGGAACGGGGCGCGCCATTCGAGCCCTGATGGCTCTGAGCCCAGAGACCGCATGCGTACAACGCGGGGACATCGAGGTGCGCGTACCCGTGGAAGCCGTTGGGCGTGGCGAGCGCGTCGTCGTTCGCCCGGGTGAGCGTGTGCCCGTGGACGGCATCATTGTCGCGGGCCAGAGCCAGCTGGACGAATCCCTGCTCACCGGCGAGAGCTTGCCGGTGACGCGAAACCTTGGTGAGTCTGTGACCGGCGGCTCCATCAACGGGGACGGACTGCTCGTCGTCGAAGCGACGCTGGTTGGGGAACAGTCCACATTGGCCCGGGTGGTCGCGTTCGTCCGCGACGCGCAAGCTTCAAAGGCACCCATCCAACGCACTGTCGATCGAGTTGCCGCCGTCTTCGTCCCCGCCGTAATGGTCATCGCCCTGCTGAGCTTCGCGGGATGGCAGATCGCAGGGGTCGGGGTTGAGCGCGCTTTGATCAACGCCGTGTCCGTGCTTGTCATAGCCTGCCCTTGCGCCCTCGGATTGGCGACGCCCGCAGCGCTCATGGTCGGTACCGGTGCAGCGGCTCGCGCTGGGATCCTCATCAAGGACGCCCAGGCCCTGGAGCGCACCCGCGCGGTCCGCACTGTCGTCTTCGACAAGACCGGCACGCTGACCGAAGGACGACCGGAGCTGCGGGAGATACTCGGCGAGTCTCCCGATCAGGCGCTGCGTTTCGCTGCTTCTGCCCAGTACGGAAGTGAGCACCCCCTGGCGAGGGCCATCACCCGCGCGGCCCAGGAGCGGCAGCTCTCCGTTCCGGTGGCAGACGCCTTCGAGGCGATGGCAGGGAAGGGTGTACGCGCACGAGTCGACGGGCGAACAGTCGTTGTAGGGAGTCCCCGCTTGATGGTTGAGCTGGGGTTCGGCATGGAGGGCTCCGCGGCGCGTGCGACCGAGCTGGAGGGCGAGGGGATGACCGTGACGTGGGTCGCCATGGACCGGACCCTCCTTGGCGGGCTCGCTCTCGGGGACCTTCCTCGCCCCTCCGCAGAGGAGGCCCTCGGTCGGCTGCATCGGGCGGGCATACGGACGGTCATGCTCACGGGCGACAATCGGCGAGCCGCCTTGGCCGTTGGTGGGAAGATCGGTGTCGCGAGCGTCATCGCGGAGCTCCTTCCGGAACAGAAGGCGCGCGAAGTCGATGCCCTGCGCGCGGAAGGTCAAATCGTCGCCATGGTCGGCGACGGGGTGAACGATGCTCCGGCGCTTGCTGTCGCAGACGTCGGGATCGCCATGGGCAGCGGTACGGATGTCGCGATGCATTCTGCTGCCGTGACGTTGATGCGTCCCGATCTTCGCCTCGTCGCAGATGCCATCGATATCTCGCGAGCCACGGCCCGGAAGATCCGTCAGAATCTGTTCTGGGCGTTCATCTACAACACGATCGGCTTGCCGCTGGCGGCCCTCGGTCTCCTCACGCCCATGCTCGCCGGAGCAGCGATGGCACTCTCGAGCGTGAGCGTCGTCGCGAATGCATTGCTTCTGCGGCGGTGGAGGCCGGTTCGATGAGCGCCTCCCTGAGCATCGGGGAGCTGGCGCGGATGAGCGGCGTCCCTGCGAAGACGATTCGCTACTACGAAGAGACAGGTCTCATTCCAGCCGCGGAACGGGCGCGGAACGGCTATCGGGTCTACGGTGAGCCAGCTGTCCACATGCTGCGCTTCGTGAGACGCGCACGCGACCTCGGCTTCAGTGTGCAGGACGTGGGGAGCTTGCTAGCCCTCTGGGGAGACAAGGCCCGGCGGAGTAGCGACGTCAAGACGCTCGCCGCCGGCCACGTCGAGGACATAGAGCGAAAGATTCGAAGCCTTCAGGTCTTGCGCGAGTCCCTCCTCGACTTGGTTGAACGATGCCACGGGGACGAGCACCCAGAGTGCCCCATCTTGGATGATCTCGCCGGGTCTGGCGGGATACCCAGCAAACAAGCAACAGGAGAAGAGAAGGATGTCGGTTCTGTACAAGGTGAGTGGGATGACCTGCGGCGGTTGCGCGGCGTCGGTGAGTCGCGCCATCGTGGCGCTGCGTCCAGAGGTTCGAGTTCAGGTGGACCTGCAGGCCGGCACGGTCGAAGTGGCCGGCGAAGGGGCCGATGACGAACCTGTGATGCGCCAAGCCGTCGAGGATGCCGGCTTCGATTTCCAGGGTCGCGCCTAAGCCGGCACGGCCGGAGCCAAGAAGAAGTGGGGCGTCCTGCGGCCATCAGCCGTCAGTTCTCAACCGGACGAGCTCAGCCACTGCGTGAGTGGGCTCTTCGCCTTGCCCCAGCTCGCTGCACCCGACGTCTCGAGCCGACTGGTGACAGCTGATTGCCAACGAGAGTGCGCCGAGCTCTCCCAAACAGAGTCATGATCTCGCCGTCAAGCGACTCACACGTGCGGTCGGCTACTCGAGCCCGCCCGCGCGCGTATCGAGCTGCTTTCCGTCCGGGGTGATGCCAGCGTTGCGATAGCGGTCGGCTTCGGAGAGACCCTTCGGGGCGGGAAGGCTCGTCTCGTCCTGGATTCGGATCCGTGTTAGACCTGCTGCTCGCGACACGGTGATGCGGAACGGGCGGTTCGGATCCCCGCCTCTCAGCACCGCCCGTGGAAAGATGAGATTGCTCCCCTCGAGCTGGACGTGCGAGGCGTGGACCTGCTCACGGATCTGCGCGGCCGCCTCGGCGTGCGGCGTCGGACCGATAAGGTGGACTTCGAGGGGGAAGCGGGCATCGAGCCTCATGCCCTCTGGTGGCTTGAACCCCATGTAGCGGCGCTCGACGCTGCCACGCTCCTGAGGTCCCAAGCGGTCCAGCGGCACTGCGCTGGGACCGGTGCTGGTCGAAGGCTCTGCCGCCTCACAGCCAGCAGTGGCGACCAGGAAGAGGAGCGGCATCGATCCAAGCTTCCAGGACGGGGTGTGAAGAGACCGTGACCTCATCGTACTATCTCACTCCAGGACCGCTGCCCACGAATCGATGATCGACGCGGTGTCGGGCGAACTGATGTCCACCGTAGCAAACCCGATGCTACCCCCCGAGTCGGCGGTGCTGACCTTGCCCGTTTGGAGCAGGAGCTGGAACTTGGCAGGGGCCTCTGACGTAATGGTACGGTGACCGCCCCCCGTGGTTCCGTCGCCTGGGTCGGTAGCGCCAGAACATGTTGGCACCATGGCCACGGTGACGCCGAAGATGGCCGAATCATCGAGGGCATCCGTCGTTGTGTTATCCAGGTACTGACGCCACGGGTTGTCGGTGCCTGCGGGCGCGGTTGGGTCCTCGAGCATCTGCGGCTTGCCCCCGCCCGAGAGGCTGGTGAGCGTCGCCGCCGCTTCCTCCTCGGCGCTAGCTGTCTCCTCACTCGTCGTAGCGCTGACCGCGGGGAGCACGTAGTCCATGCCCCACACCTTGCTCGAACCGTTGCTGCAGACGCCATCACCCGTCAGGGGCGCTGGCGTATAGGAAGCGAAGTACGCGACCCTGGAGAAGACAGCGAGGGGGCCCGCGACGCGCTCCCCTTGCGTAAAGGTGTGGTACCAGTTCACCTCGGCGGCAAAGGGAGTGTAGTCGTCGCTGATGGTCTCGCTGGACCCCACCGTTGACCAGTAATCCTCCTTGAGAGCGTCGGTGAGCGAATAGACGTGGGAGATGCCGCTGGGCGTGAAAGTCTCCTGGTCGCCGCTAGCGACGAGGATGGTCACCATGCCATCCTCCCGCGTCGAGAGCACCGGCGGCGAGACGATCGGTTGCCCCGTATCGTACAGGGTGTCCGTGGTGTGCAGGTCGAAGTACGGCTGCATGCGCCAGCTGTCGGGGTCGCGGGAAGAGACGTCGATGCGCCAGAGTGTTCCGTCCGCATCACCGACGAAGATGCGGTCCGCCACCATGCCGGTCCCTCCCGGGAAGGCTGCGGGTTGGCCCGAGATGGGGGAGTCGAGCGGTGCCGTTTGAACGATCTCCGTGTCGAGGGCCAACGGAGGCTCTGCGGCGAGCTCCGCTGCAGTCTCGGCCACTCGCTGGAACCGTCGAATCACCCTGCCGTCGTCGAGGCGCACGATGGTGACCGAGCGGGCGCGAATGTCCGATGGGTCCGTGTACTCGGGCACTCGGGGACGGAGCCTCAGGGACGAAGGCTGGATCCCGAGCTCTAGGTCCGTCGTCTTGCGGGGAACGGGGCTTCCCGGCAGCGTGGCGGCTCCCCCCGGCAGGATAGCCACCGCGACCTCCTTCGCTGGGCTGAGGGAATCCTCTGCGAAGTAGAGGGTGGTGATGAGCGGTGTACCCGTGCGCTTGCCGAAAAGAGCATTGCCGGAGCCGTCCGTAGTTAGCTGCCACAGGAACGTCGGCCCGCTCAGGGGATCTGTCACGTCGAGAGCAAAGTACCCAGAACTCTCGCCAAAACCCTGCACCAGGATAGTTCGCCACGTGTTCTGAAGCGAGCGGGCATTGGCGATGGTCCGTTCTAGGCGGTAGCCATAGTCGGAGCCGGCGCGCGCCGTCGCGACCACCTCGCGGACGACGGGAGCGCTGTCCAGGAGGCGATTCACCGGGCTCGAGAAGAGGGTCGGTACCCCAGGAAGCACCGCGGGAGGAGCGAAAGCCCAGAGCTCGTTGTTGCCGAGAGAATCGACCTTCACGGTGTCGTGCTCGGGGTCGTTGGAGTTGACCTTGAAGGCGTGGAGGAACCCGTCTGTCGTCGATGTGTAGAGCATCAGCGGGCGTGTGCCGATGGCGGCCGTGGATGCATAGATGTCGTAGGTTTCGTCGCGAAGTAGCTCCGAGGGGCGGTTCACCGCGACTGGAGTCGAGTGATAGATGGCCCCAACGCGCGCGCAGTCTGTGCCCTGGCTGGGACACCGGTGCTGCTCGCTGCCGTTGTCGAGCCCCACCCACCAATCGAGGTAGTACTTACTGCACGTCGCGGCAGTCGCGTGCCCGCGGTCGAGGCACTCTGCCGTTGGCAGCACGCCCAAGGCTGCTGGAGCGACTTCGGTACCCAGCTGGGCGGCGCTGGCAACGACTGGCGTCCCGCTGAGCAAGCCTGCGCCGTCCGGATCATCGTCATCGAGGTTCGGGCGAATGGTGCCGGTCGAATTGACGGCCGAAGCCGAGTCCCGGCCGACGACGGTGATGAACGTTCGAGGTAGGCCGGAAGCCGAGTTGACGTTGGCGATGAAGTCGTCGCCCTCGGAAGGATCGACATCCTCTTCGTGAGCTTCGATCGGCGAGTCGAGTTCTGCTCGGCAGACCCAGCGTTGCCGTTCCAGCTTCGCTCGCCAACCGTCCGGGTGCGGCGTGAAGGCGCTGAAGAAGCGGTAGGCCGCCGCGTTCGTATCAGGAGGGCCCGAGGCTGCGAACACGGCGCGCGTGCGGCTGGTACCATCGATGACTCCCATGAGGACACCCATCAGCTCGCGCCGGAGCTCGTCCACGTCATCAGCGAAGCGAGCCCGCTCCGTGCCGCCGTTGTACGCGATGCGATTCAGCGTACAGCAGGCCGTGAGGCGCTTGTCGGTCGTGTTCGCGCAGACCCCCTCCGGTCCCGTGAGGTCGTCATCGGACAGGTCCGCGCACTCAATTGCCTCCTCTCCTTCGCCCCACTCCGAGAGCGCAAAGCCAATGACATGGGTCTTGACGCGCTTCCATGCCGGGGAGCCAGTCGCGAGTTCGTGGGCGATCTCCTCGGGCTTGGCGTAGGGACACTTCTCGCCACGCTCGTTGTTGGGCAAGCCCACGATTGTGTCGTCGTAATCGCAGTGCGGGCGGAGATCCAGGTTCGGCTCGCCGTCGGTGAGCAGGATGATGTGGGTGTCGCGGCAGCCTCCTCGTACGTAGGGATCGGCGCTTGGCCCGAAGCGTTCACCGCTCAGGAGTGGGTCCTCGCTCTCGTCTTTCCACAGGAACTGTCGCGCATCGTCCAGGAGCCCGGCGATGGGGGTCGCGAGGTAGGGGCGGGTAGCTTGGAGGATCTTCTGGATCTGCTCGTTCCGCAGGGTACGGTCTTCCTGGCCGGCGTGGGGAGGACCGAATGCGACCATCTTGCCCTCCCACGGAGGTGCAGCGGCGTTGCGGGCGCCCACCTCGTAGTCCACGAGCGTCACGCAATCCGCCGGGCGACCTTGCCGCCTCTCCCCCCAGAAGTAGCTCCACGCCCCGCTCATGCCTCCCACTGGATCGGCAGCGGTGCCGTTGAAGCCCGTTCCGGGGTCCGTGAGGGTGTCGAAGGTCATCAACCCAAAGCGTGCCAGCGACTGGAAGGAATCCAGCAGGCCGTCGCGTGCCTGGTTGAACTCGCAGCTGCTGCCGGTCCCGGTGCGGTAAATGATGGCGTCCGTCGGGAACGCGAAGGCATCGTTCGGATCGAGGGCCGCCGAGTTGGGCAGGACACGGCAGCTGCCGCTCATGGGGCGGTGGTATGGGTATTCGTACCCGTAGTCGTAGGGGATGGCGTTGACGTAAGTATACGCCGTCCGAAAGTCGGCGGCGTTGCGGTCTAGGGCTTCGCAGCGGTAGTCGTCGATGCTCCCCGTCAGCACCTCCACCAGGTCTACCCAGCGGCTCTTCTCGCTCGCCCCGCTCGTCGAGGGGTCGCAGACAGGGAAATCGGTCGTCGACGCCTTGTACTCCATCGAGCCCGAGCTATCGACGAGCAGGAGCACGTTCGGAGAGGGGCGTCCAATGTCGGACTGGGCGTGGAGCAGGCCGGTTCCGGTCGCGCTGCCGCAGAGCATAGCCACGGGGAGGACTCGTCGTAGGAGGTGGGGCATGGCGCGGACCATCGTCGGTTAGGGGGTGAGGGTTACATTCGGCACGACTATCTGGGTGCGCAGCTGCTGAATGCTCGCAGTGCCCGCGTGGGCGCGAGCCCCAGCCCAGCTGTTGGGCGCCTCCGTACTGCCGCTGGACGGGCTGACGGCGCGCACCTGTGCCCAGGTGGCGACGCCGAACTCCACGGTGCGAAAGGGGCTCTCGGCGCTCTCGTCGTTGCCCGCCGAGGGCGGGCGTTGGCGGCGGTCGAAGAACTCGATGCGGGTGAGCCCTTCCACGGGGTGCCCGCCGGGAGGGCTCAGGCTGCCGGATTGCGCCGATTCCCCGCTGGTGGCGTCATCCAGGAGGGAGCTGTGAAGGCGCTGGCTGGCAAGACGGGCAGTGACTTCGCTGGGGCTCAACGAGTAACACGGCAGCGGGCCAACCAAGCGAGCGTCACGCGTAGCGCCGGTGTTTGCTTCACAGACATCGCCGCTGGTCTCCATCAACCTCACGACCTCACTGGCACGGCCATCGCCCAGCTCGCTAGCAGCAAGTCTTCCCGCATAGCTGGCGATGTGGCGGGTCTGCTGAGATTGGCGGTCATAGCCCGAGGCGCTCGTGACCATCGCGGAACGGTGCGCAGCAAAGACGCCGACGGCGGTCAGCACGGTGACCGCCAGCATGACGATGAGCACGGCCATGCCACGCTCTTGGTTCTTGGGGAGAGAGGTCTTCACCATGTGGCGTGTAGTTGGTTGTCGAGTGCGATATCTGCTTGCAGGGTGCGGACGCGCGCAAAGGGCGCCGCGCCGGAGGCGCCCACCCCAAATCGGTATACGCCATTTCGCGAGAGGCCAAGCGCGGCCCGTTCGTCGGCGCTAGCGTTGCTCGGGCGATCCGCTTCGCGGGACCTGACGCTGAGACGCGCACGAATGCTGCGAGCTCGTTGAGGTGAGCCGGTGCCATCCGGCGCCAAGACGTCGCCAATCTCGCTCGAGCCGGGACCGTGGCTGTCGAGGGAGGTGATGGTGCCGCCAGCGCCAAGCCCTACAGTGCCGCCAAACTGGAGATCGACGGCGTACTCCGCGATGAGCTCCAGGGTATCCTCGAAGGCGGCGGTGGCGTCGTCGGGGAGAAGCTCCTGCCTCACGAGCTCCGTACGGGTCGACTCCCCCGGGAGGTTGAGGCCGCTGGGCGCAAAGAGCGCCGCGAAGCTCGAGTTCCCGCTCAGACTTCGGATCGAGTACTCGATGAAATTGATGGTGTTCACCGTGCCGCTGGTACGTTCCGAGACGCCGCACACCGGACTCGTCTCGACGGGGTGTTGGAGAGTGATGGTGGGGTCCGTGCCTGGAGAGGTGCTCTCGATGATGTTGTACTGGTGCTGCCCGCGCTCATTCACGATCCTAATGGCGCGTCCCGCGGGGAAATAACTGGCGAGCACGCTGGCTTGAGTCCTGCCCTCCGTCGCTCCTGCTCCTGCTTCCCCCGCATCTCCGGGGGGCAAGGCGAGGTACCCGGCCCGTTGTAGGCCGCCGCTGCTGGGACGTAGATGAATGACGCCGCGGCCCCCGGCGCCCGGGTCCACGCCAAGGAAATCGAAGTCGTCGACGGTGGTGTAGTTGCCAGCGAGGATGAGGGCGTCCGGCTTCCTCCCGAGATTCTCCTCGATCAGATCCGTGCCCGTGCTCGACCCTTCTTGCAAGAGGGCGATGCTGATGATGGGCCGAGCGACGCGAGAGTCTAGCGAATCGTCGTTTGAGCCGCAGTACCGCGGGTCTCTAGCGATGTTGGGGCTCATCATGTAGCCAGCCCTGGCAATGTCGGCCCGCAATCGTTCGAAGCCAACGATGCCCGCGAGGGTGGCGTCGGCTACGCGGGCCTCACGCTGGTAGAAGCGAGACGTGTCGCGGGAGAGCGCGAAGACAGCGACGGAGAAGATGAGCCCCCCGGTGAGGGCCACCATCAACTCGACGAGCGTGAAGCCCAATGGCTTGTGTCGCGGGAAGCGCCTCGGGCGGGGCAGGGGACGGAGCGTCATTGCATTTGCCTCACGGCGCTCGCTGTGTGGACGAAATGGTAGGCAGTCGGATCGCTCGCTGCCGTCGCGGAGACATCGCTGGCCGGCGTGTCCGATGCCCCTCCACAGAACGCTGGCCGGGTGGTCGCGGGGTTCATGCTCTCCCTCAACCAGTAGACACGCACCTCGACGCGCATCAGGGCGTTGGGACTTGGCGACTGGTAGAGTCGGGTCACGGCTATCTCTGTACAGAAGGCGGGCGAGACCCCGCTATCTGGATCGATGGGATCCCCAAGCGCGTCGAAGGCGGGACCGAACTGTCTGCCAGCGTCCCACGCAGGGCGAAACCACGTGCCTGCGGGGGACAGCGCTGCTCCGGTCCGGAGCCAGGTCGTGTTTCCGAGGCCAGATCGGTCCCAGAGGCTAGCATCCGCCGTGAGTTGATCGATCCACGCGGCGGCGATATGGGAGGCGAGCGCCAGGTTCTTTGAGTGTTTGTTGGCGACTACCGTGACTTGCTGCAGGGCGATGATGCCGGTCACGCCGATCGTGAATACGGCGACAGCGATCATCAGCTCGACCAGCGTGAACCCGCCGCGGCCTCGCTGGACGCGCGTCGCGTCGCGGCGGCGACGTGGGGTCATTCCTTCACCCAATCCGCAACGCCGAGGCGGGCAGTCCCATTCGGCAGCAGCGCTACGACACGGCGAAGGCCGGCGGTTACGCCTTCCCCGGCATCACGGTAGACGTGGATGAACGGTACGTTCGTCAGCGGGCTCCACGTCAACGCACCATCAGTAGACAGGAAGGAGCGACCCATGGGCGTGAAGCACACCGCCAGGGATGACACGGAGCTTCCGCCAGCCGTGTTGGCGTCGACCTGGATTGACCCGGCGCCGCCGCTCTTGGAGAGCTCGTAGGCATAGATGCGTCGCGTTGCTGAGAAGCCCGGGGAAACCGTCAGGTCAGCGAGGTTCCACTTCGTCAAGTGACAGCTCGTGACGGGCATGTACGCGCCCGGATCAGTCGCGTTTCCGCCTGTTACTGCCTCTCGGATCTCGAGGATCCCATCCGCGGAGGTGGTTCCGGGCACCAACCGGACCATCACAGCGCCCCCGCGGCCCATGGCACGCATCCGTGCGGTGCGGTACTGGTCGGCAATCTGCTCCGCCACAGCCCGGACCCGCCTGTCGCGCATCTGCCTGGTGACCGCCGGGACGGCGAGCGTCGCGACCACGGAAATGATGACCACGACGGCCATCAGCTCGACCAGCGTGAAGCCTTGCGCCGGCTGCGAGGGACGTCCGAACGAGCACCTGCGAGCCGTGCTGTTGCCGTAGGTCTTCGAACGAGCTTGCACCCTAGGGACGCACAAATTGCGAGAAGGGGCGAATGGCCAGTCAGATTGCCGCTCGCCCGGGTCCGGATCCATGCTGCAGCCATTCTGCAACCATTATGCCGCGGGCGGGAGGATAGAAACGGGCGCCTTTCATGGACCGGAGGCGTTGTTGGGACTAACGTGGTTCGCAACATTCTGCAGAGTTGCGCAAAGAGTTCATAGCCACTTGATTGTAGTTGGAGCAGTTGCTCGATGGCGGTTTGCGTCGGGGCATGTGTCGAACTATCCCCAGAGCATGGGCGTCTGTGACGCCGAGTGAGGTATTCGTGATGCGATGTGGGCGACGCTGGCTGTTGGTAGTAATGGTGATGGTGGCTGCAGCGTGCGAGGACGACAAGCCCGTTCAGGGTGAGGCTCCTCCACCAACGGTCGAATCCAAGCCAGGGCTCTGCGCGGGTGGTGGCGGCACTGTCAAGGATGGGGTCTCTGCGGGGATGTTTCCGCGGGCCGTTGGTGCCTACTGCATCGACCCCAACGGGGAGACACGCGCCTACGGTGCGAACGCCAAAGGCTCCCTCGGTCAGGTGTGTACGGAGCTCTTCGATGGTGAGTGCGAGGTCTACCGCTCCTTCGGGCTGGAACGTGTCGTCACGGTCCGGTATGTCGACGGCAGCGGTACTCCCGGTGCGGTCAATGTGAATCTCTCGCGCTTCGCGAGTCCCAACGGGGCGTACGGCTTCTTCACGAAGCGGATAGTGGCGGACGCCGATCCTGCCGAATCCGCCCCCAAGCCCTTGGAGGCAGGCGGAGCAGCGGGCCTCGGGACGGGGATTGCCTACATCTGGCGTGGCAAGCACGTCGTCGAGCTGAGCTACACGAATGAGATGGAGTCCCCCGACCAGATTCGTGCGAGTAGTGCCCGCGTCATCCCTGAGCTCGCTAGGGAGATCGGCGAGCGGGTGCCGGGTGACAAGCGGCTGCCGGCTGCAGCTCGGGTTTTGCCGCAGGAGGGTCGCATCCCCTTGGGCGTTGCCTTCCAAGCTGGGGATGCCCTCGACATCAGTGGCGTTGGGCCGGGCGCCGTGGGCTACTACGAGAAGGGGGGGCAGCGTTGGCGCGTGCTGTCGGTCCTGTCGGAAGACGAGGCCGCCGCCAAGGACGTCATGAAGACGCTTCGGAAGGTCCCTGGGGCTCGCGCGATCAAAGAGCCAAAGCCAGCGCTCTGGCTCGCGCTGAGGCGCGACGAGACGGGACCGCCGCAGAACTGGCTGATCGAGCGGCGTGAAAACCGCATCGTCGGGATCGGGGACGAGCCCTTTGCGGGCCCCACGGGCGGTGACGCGGGAGCCGCGGAGCTTTCGGAGGCCGAGCGCTTCGCTCTTCTAGCTCTGGCGTTTTCTGCGAAGCCCGACCCGGAGCCTACCAAGAAGAACCCAGCCGCCCCATAGGCGGTACCGCTCGAGTCACTCCTCCCGAATGATCACGTGGAAGCCAAAGGGCGATTCGACGACTTCCGACAGCTCGCCGACCTCCAGAGCAAAGGCAGCGTTGGCGAACTCCTCGACCATCGCGTCCCGCGTGAAGCGTCCCAGGGTGCCGCCGCGCCCAGCGGCTCCCGGCTCATCGGAGTATTCCTGCACGAGCCCCTCGAACGGTTCTCCGGCTCGGGCTCGGGTGAGGGCCTCCTCGGCGCGATGCTGCGCCTCGGGTTTGGTTCGCGTGATGCTGCCCGGAGCACGCAGCGAGCCCTGGTACTGAACGAGTATGTGGCGCGCCACAATGCTTTCCGGTCCCTGCTTGTCGGTGCCCGAGGAATCGATTCCCGCCTCGGGCGTCTGCCCAAAGGCCACGTCCGATGCTGTGTTCGGCGCCTGTCCGGGACCCCCGTAGGGCGTCACGATGCAGCTCGCGGTGAGGGTGCCGAGCGCGGCCAGGGTGACGAGGGCGGTGCGCGGAATGCCCTTCAGTAGCTCGCTATTCCGTGCGCAAGATGATGTGATAGCCAAACGGTGTCTCCACGATATCGGAGAGTTCACCCGGCTTCAGTGCAAACGCAGCGTCCGAGAACTGACGTACCATTTGCCGACGCGTGAACTTACCGAGCTTGCCTTGGCGCGTCGCGGCGCCAGGTTCGTCCGAGTATTCGGCGACGAGAGCGGCGAAATCGGCGCCGTTACGGGCCTTCTTCAGGGCCATCTTCGCCCGCCTCTCCGCCTCTTCCTTGGTGCGCGTGATGGTTGCTGGCGCGCGCATCGCTCCGGTGTACTGCACGAGCAGGTGGCTCGCGCCGACGCGCTCGGGCTGTTCTCCGCGCTGGTCGCCGTTGACGGGCGCGGGAGACCGCGCGGCCTCCGTGGTGGGCGACGGGGTTGCCACTGGTTCCTCCGCGGCGTCCGTGGGCATCGGCTCAGGGGTGCCGCCGAGGACGCCGAGGAAACCTAGCAATCCGAGCAGCACAAGGGCGGCGAGCACGGCCCACGGGGCCCAATCGGGCAGGGAATCATGCCCCTCGCGTTCGGGAGCAGGTCCGCTAAGGGCGTTGGCAGCCCGAGATCCGGGTGCCGCGCCGTCCTCGGAGGCGGCAACGGCGTTGGCGGGCGTTCGCGGCTGCTTGTCCGTGGGCGGTTCGGTGGGTTGGAGCTCCGCTGGATCGGCCTCGGGAGCGCTTCCAGCAGCCCCCGGTTCCCGCCCGGGCGCAGCGCTGATGGCGACACCTATGCCCGCAGGCTCCCCTTTCGTCTGCTCCCCGCTGCTCCCGACTCCGGGAGCTTCGTCGAGCGAGGCGTCAACTCGCGACTCGACCAAGGTCGTGTTCGGCGCGGCGCTCACGACGTCTGCGCCAGATGCTGCCTGTTCCACTCCAGCGCTGTCCGTGACCACGGAGGAGTCGGTTGCCGGTGCGGGAGCTTCAGCGGCTTGTTCCTTCCAATCATCGTCGAGATCGGACGTGTCGAATACCGGGTGAATGCTGCTCGACGGGGGACGACTCGCCGGCTTGCTTGGTGGATTGTTGCCGTTGCTTTTGTCCGACATCCTCGACCTCCTTAGAGCTGGGCGGCGCGGGTCCACGCCCCAGTCACAACCGGTTCCGCTCGATCTGCCGCGAATACTTTCACACCCTCGCGCCCCTCGTCGAGGGCATAAGCTTCGACACGCACATCCTCCCCCGGCCACACGGGGCTCCGGAACTGCACATCGAGCTTGCCGAGTTCAGCCGCCTCATCCCGGCAGGCGTTGATGACGATGGCGCGGCCGAGGATCCCAAAGGTGCAGAGACCGTGCAGAATCGGCCCGCGGTCGAATCCAGCGGCCCGGGCGAACTCGGGATCGGCGTGTAGCGGATTCGTATCCCCGCTGAGGCGATAGAGCAGGGCCTGCTCCTCGTTTGTTGGCTCGGCATGGGTCCAAAGCGGAGGTGAATCCTTGGGGAAGCCCACGCGGGCGGTTCGCGGCGGCGGTTTTCCGCCGAATCCGCCGTCGCTGAGCCCCAGGAGCGTCCAGGTCGTCGTGAAGCAGGGCTCACCCCCAATCTCCGTCTCCGTTCTGAAGACGACCTGGGCAAAGCGCTTCATGTCGAACATACCAACGACAGTGCCGCGGGTGACGCACGTGCCTCGGGGTGGGATGGGCCGCAGTACTTCGATGGACTGCCCCCCGTGGACCATCTTCGTGACGTCGATGCCGGAGAGCTGCATCAGCTCAGCGACAGGATCATAGGATGGAACGACGGCGAACGTCGGGTACACCTTCGGACCACGCGCTTCGAAGAGGTAGTCCAGTTCGGCGCGACGAGCCCCAATGCCGAGCGCGTACAGCGCCAACACCTTCCAATCGTACTCGAAGGCGTACTCGCGCGTCGTCGTGCCGACAGTTGTCAGGTTCAAGGCCATGGATTGTCCTCAGGGGGCAAGCGATACTGGCGCGCGTTGCGCGAGTCAACGTGCGATCCGCGCGAGAGGCACTTGGCCGGGCCGTAAGCCGGTGGTCGCCGTGGGTTCGAAAGAGCGATGCCTTTGTTCCTTTTGACAGTTGTGGAACGCTTCTTCGACCTGGAAGCAGGGGAGCTGGGGCGTCACGCATTGGCTTGGGCGAGGCTCGTGCCGACGGTGCTGCTCGTGCCTGCATTCGGCCTTAGAGCAATGGCCATGCCCGTGAGGTTCGCGCTGGGATTCATGCTTGCGCTCGCAGCCGTGCCGGCGGAACCGGTGGCCACGGGTTCGACGGCCTGGCTGGTGGAGCTCGCTCGGGGGCTTCCCGTCGCCGTTGCTGCAGCGACCGCCCTTTGGACGATGACCATGATCGGGGCGGTATTCGACGATTTGCGGGGGCGCCTTGATGCCTGCACACTGGGGCCCTCCGGCGCCGAGTCTGGACCATTCGGTTCGCTCTTGGCGCTTCTCGCTGCGATCGCCTTTCTGGAGACGGGCGGTCCGGGGCGGGTGTGTCGGGCGCTGTTTCCCAGCGAGCCAGCGCTACGAGGCGAGCTGTTGACTCGCGTGGCTGCAAACCTGGCGTCTGGAATTGGCGTTGCCGTAGCGGTGGCAGCCCCTGTGTTGGTCGCGAGCGCTCTGCTCGAAGCTTCGATGGCGCTGTGGAGTCGCGCGGGAGGAGGGGCAGGCGCGTCCGTGCCGTTCCTCGCCTCGCCGCTGCGGGTACTCGCGCTCCTCGTTTTCATCGTGCTGATCTTCGAGCAGGTGGCGGAAGTGGTCGTGCGGCACGTCGCTGCCGTACCATGAGCCGCAGGCCGTCGTTGCCATCGCGCGCGTGCTGGGGAGGCACGAGCTGTGCGGAGGTTCAGAGAACCCATCTAGAGGGGGACGCGGTAGGCGATGGTCACGCCGAGGATGAAGACGCTGACGCGTCCGGTGAGGGCCGCTTCATCCCCAAAGGCGCTCGTGGCGGGGTTTTGGGGCAGAAACCAGTTCGCGTACCTCAGGCTGCCGCCCGCGAACCAGTTGTGTCCAAAGGCGTAGGCACCCCCTGCCGCGACTCCGATGCCGAACCCCTCGCTTCGAAGTGTGACGCCTCGCGGACCGACGAATGCTTTGTCAGGGGCGTCCTCCGTCGAGCTGAAGGTGTCGCTTACGATGACCAGTCCGGTCGTCACGCCCACCCACGCCTCTGTCCTTACTCCCGTGAGCGGGTAGAAGCGCCCGGTGGCTTCGGCCGTGAAATAGCCTCGGGAGTGCTCGCGGTCGATCCAGCTGGCTGGCTCATCACCGTCCGTCGGATTGAGGGGCTGCTCGGCGGGCGCCTCCGATGTTGGAATGAGGCCCAGCGTGATGCCTGCTCCAAGCGCGAACTGGGGTTGCGGACGGATCAGCTGCCAGGCTTCGAGCATCAGGCTCTGATCGCCCGTCGTGCAGCTCAGGTTGCTGCAGAGTTCCGCGCCCGGCAGGGACAACAGTCCGATTCCGGCCTCCGCCATGGAGCTTGCTCGAGCCGGATCTGCATTCAGGTCGATGCGCTCCGGTGCGGCGATATCCTCAGCCCGGGCGGTGCTGACGGAGGCCACGCCCAAGGCTGCCGTTGCAAGGACGTAGAGGAAGCGACTCAATCCCATGGCTGTCTCGGCAACGACCGCTCCAGAAGGTGTTCCTGAGGGGCGCCACCGCTATCATCAGGCGGCAAAGCCCCGGTGTCACGCTGCTGGATCGGACTGGGATCGAACCACATCTGGGCCTGAGGGGTTCCGCTGGTAGTCCTGTTGGCCGAATCGCGATCCTCGACGAGTAGGCTACGCAGGGATGGGAACTGCTGAGCCACACTCTCGTCGAGCTCGGCTGCCGCGCGGGCCAGCTCTTTCGCGCCACGTTCGTCGGTGTTCGCCATCTCGCGTGCGCGGACGGAGATGGCTCGCGCCATCTCGCTCGAGATGGACTGAATCGCGCCGCTGCCGGGCCAGATGTCTCGAGCAGCGCGGGTGAGCGCGGTGACACTCTCCTCTCGAGGTTCCAACCAGCACCCGGCACGGGCAGCGACCCGAATTTCGGTGACGTAGTCGCTTGGTTCATCTGGCCGGACCAGGACCCCGAGTTGGTACGCCGCCCAGGCGACCAGAATGATTCCCATCACAGACACCGAAAGCGTCGCGCGCCGCGGCTTCTTGAGCCCGCGCTTGCGAACAGCGGAATGGGCGAGCTCTGAGGTAGGGTGGGGTGGGGCGGTCGGCACTGGCGGCGCTTCGAACCGCCTCTGTTGCGGGCAAAGCGCGGGCGGGACATCGAAGCTTTACAAGTTATCGTCGGCCTGCCAAGCGCATATCCGGTCAACGAGCACAAAGGTCACCTGGTTGGCCGAGAGGTTCGAGAAAAGCATGGGCGGGCGGCGAATTGGCCACTGCTTCCCAGGCGCCAGCTGCTACCTTCGGCCGCTCCAAGTTGTGCCAGATGCTCTTCATAGATACCGGTCCGAAGCAACGCTGCTCGTCGGGGTCAAGCGGACCGGTGCGGTATCCCGCCCTGCGCGGACCGATGCGGTGCGCACCCTGAGGGCGCTGGGTTGCCGGCGGGGAGCAGAGCATGGGTAAGAGGGATGAGGCACCGAGGCCCGGCGCCGTGCGGGCGCGCAGTGAGCGGCGCGGCGTCGAGGCTCCTGGGACGGAGCCCGCGCGGATAAGCGAGGCGGAAGGCAGTATGCCCATCGAAGACAGCGCGGGAGGCGTTGGTTATCGGGTGAAGCTGCCAGCGTTCGAGGGGCCCCTGGATCTGCTCCTCCACCTGATTCAGCAGCACGAACTCGATATTCTCGACATTCCCATCGGCTTTATCACCGAGAAGTACGTCGAGTACGTGAAGCTGATGGAGGAGCTCAATATCGATCTGGCCAGCGAGTACTTGGTGATGGCTGCCACTCTCGCCCATATCAAGTCGAAAATGCTCCTGCCCAATCCGCCTACCGATCAGGACGACGTCCTGGAGGAGGAAGCGGACCCGCGCGCAGAACTCATTCGTCGCCTGCTAGAGTATCAGAAGTACAAGGAGGCGGCGGAGCAGCTCGCGGGGAGGAAGATACTCGGGCGCGACGTTTTCGCGCGTCCCGTAGCGGGCGCCAGCGCAGAAGGTCCTGCGCCGCTCGCCCCAGGCGAGGTGTTCAAGCTGTTCTCTGCTTTTCAGAGGATCCTGGAGCGGGCCAAGAGGACTCTCGACCACGAGATCGAGTTCGAGCGTTTCTCGATCACGGACCGAATCAATCAACTCATCGATCTGTTGCGCGGCAAGCGACGCACTGCATTTGAGGCCCTCTTCGACGGCAACGACTCTCGGTCCGATCTCATCGTTACCTTCCTGGCCATTCTCGAGATGGCGAAGGTGCGTCTGCTGCGCATCTTTCAGGCGGGACCGCTCGAGCCCATTTTTGTCGAACTGGATGAGGACGACGCTGCAGTCGGTGGGTACGACCCGGCAATGGGGACCGACGACCCGGGTCGGGGCGAGCTGGCGGCGACCAGCCCGGTCCCTGATGGACCCGACGAGGGCAGCTATCTCGGAGGGGACAGCGCCACTTCTGAGGGCACTCCGCGCATTGTGTCTCAGGAAGGTATCGCCGAACCCGATACCGACGAGACCGCCGCTCTCCCCGAGGCGCCGTCCGCTCAGGAGGACGAACCTGCCGTCGCGCATGACGCAGCAGAGTTGCCCGACGGGGCCGGGTCGCGTGACGAGGCAGCTGGTCCATCAGTTCTGGTTCACGCGGACGCGGCCACGACGCGGGAGTTGGCAGCCATGGAGCCGGACGGGTTCGTCCCCATCGAGGATTGTCTCTGCGTAACGCCCGTTGCCGACGAACGCGGTCAGGAAGCCATCAGTAGTGCACTGGATGTGCCGGAAGCAGAGAGTCCATCGCCGCAGGCTCGCAATGCCGGAGTTGCGCACGATGGCGAGGTAGCGCGGCAGCCAGAGTCGGAGCCAGAGTCGGAGCCAGAGTCGGATGACTCGGCGCGGCAGAACCCCCAATCGATGGAGTCTTCCACGGAGTCCGATCGATGAGCAAGAGCAAACAGGCGAAAGGCGCGGCCAAGGGGCGGCGCGCTGGCGGGCAAGAGCCACAAAAAGCAAAAGGGCACAAGGAACGACAGCACGCTCACCCCGCCGCGGAACGTCCAGCGAAACAGGCCAAGAAATCGCGCCCTTCCGGGCAGAGTGGGACTGCGGGTAGGTCCCAGAAGAAGAGGCTAGAGCAGGGAGCAGGCTCCCCGCGCAAAGGGACAGAGACGCCGAGAGAAGAGGCGCGCGGCGGTATCAAGTCGCCCCGCGCGGCACGCACCGCAGCAGCTCCTTCCGCTACGCGCGAGAGGGTCGCGGCACGCAACGTCATGGAGTCCTCGAGTTCGGCGAGCCGCCGGTCGTCGAGGCGCGTTCAGCCAGTAGATGGTCCGGACGGCGCAGCGCCTGTCGGACGCAAAGTACCAAAGCTTGTCGCAGACTCGGCCCGCTCCAGCCAACGCAAACGGGGGCCGAGGCGCGCCGAGCCGCCTGGGAAGACTCGTGGAGGCGAGCGTACTCCCCGTCGAAAGCCGTCCGAGCCGCGGTCTGCCGCGCCTCCGGTCCGAGGCGCCGTCGCTGGGCAAAGATCGTCCTTGCGGCGTAGCCGCTCTGATCGCAAAGGGACAGAAGAGCCGACGAGGAACGCAACGACCGACGACTCGGCGATTCCTTCCGAGCGCCTCGCAGCGGATGGACGCCAAGAGCTGCGACCAGAGGAGGCGACCGAAGAGTCCGTTGACCTCTCAGCGCTCCTGGAAGCATCTGTCGAGACCGACGGCGCCTCGGAGGGGGACGGAACGGAGAGTCCTGCTGAGTCCGCACTATTGGAGCCAGACGGAGGGGGAGACCAGCCATCGGTGGCAGGAAGCGGGTCTGCGACACTCCACGTCGCAGGGGGGGAGGCGGAGTTCGAGGCGGACGCTCCCGAGGCGACGGACGAGATTAGTTTCGAGCTTACGGTCGAGGGCGACGACTCCGTGCCGCTCCTGGATGAGTCGAGCATCGAGGATACGGAGAGCTTCCTCAAGGGATTGGTCGAGGCAATCCTGTTCGTCAGTGATCGGCCGTTGAACGTCCGCGAGCTTGCCAAGGCGTGTCGTCTGGACCGCAAGCGCGTCGAAGAGTTGCTCCAGCGGATCAACGATGAGTCTGCTGGACGTGGTATGCGGCTGGAGGAGATCAGTGGTGGCTACGCCCTGCGCTCGAACCCCGTCTACGCCGAGTACGTCAGGACGTTCCTCGAGCTGCGCCCGGTGCGGCTCTCGCGAGCTCAGCTGGAGACGCTAGCTATCGTCGCGTACCGTCAACCGATTACGCGCCCCGAGGTGGACGATATTCGTGGAGTTGATTGTGGTGCGGTGTTGAAGGGTTTGCTCGACAGGGATCTCATACGAATCCTGGGTAAGAAGGATGAGCCGGGACGACCGATGCTGTACGGAACTACCCAGGGGTTCCTGGAGCTATTTGGCCTTGGTTCGCTCGCCGAGCTGCCTACGCTCCGCGAGTTCACGGAGCTCACTGAGGATTCGAGGAGCCATTTCGAACAGCGACTTGGCGAAACCGCGCCCGAAGGACCACTGGATCTGGGGTTGTCCGAGGATATCGAAGCTCCTGGCGAGGCACCCGCGCAGCGGGCGGACAGTGATCGCGCCGACGATGAGAAAGTGGCGCAAGGCGAGCCTGATGCTGCGCAGTCCGGCATTGGGCCCTCCCTGGTCGATGAGGATCCCGAACAGCCGCAACGAGAAGCAGGAGCTGCTTCCGGCGCCAGCGATGGCGATCTCGAGGAGATCGTTTGGGACCTTGAAAGCGAGTCAATAGCAGGAGCAGAGCTTGCCCCGGACGCCCACCGAGACGGGGTGGAGGCAGAAGGCGCAGAAGCGGCAGAAGGCGCTCGAGCGGCTGAGGACGCAGAAGTGGCTGAGGGCGCAGAAGCGGCTGAGGGCGCAGAAGCGGCTGAGGACGCAGAAGCGGCTGAGGGCGCAAAAGCGGCTGAGGGCGTTCGAGAGGACGACGAGGACGACGAGGACGACGAGGACGACGAGGACGACGAGGAATAGGCGCGCCGTCGCCCTGGGGACCCGGTCAACGAGAGGACGACTGACGTCTTGCCGTTGGACCTTCGGCCATTCTCAGCACCTTCTCGAGAAGCTCGGGATCCTCGACGAGCCGCCGCACCAAGCTCCACAGGCGCGGGTCCTCCAACGGATCGAGAGCGGGCTGGCTGTGCCCTCTGCGACGCTTGCGGACGATGGCGGTGGCGCCGCGCTGGCGGAGTAATTCGAGCTGTTGGACCAATCGCTTCGTTGGAAAAAGCTCTCCCGCTTCCCAAGACTGCACGATCTTGGCGTCGAGGCCGAGGGTCTCGGCCAGCTCCCGCTGCGTGCACGAGAGCTCCTGGCGGAGGGCAACAATCTGATGCTTGTCCACGCCGGTCCTTTAGCACGCAACCAGTCCCTCTGCTGGCCGAGCATGGGTGATGATTTCCAGTATGCCGGCTTGCTCCCGGGCGCGTATCGCAGAGTTTGAACGGTGGCTCTTCCGGACAATTACGAGCCTGGAGCGTGCGGGGCGCGCCTGTCCGGGGGCGGGACTCCGTGGTGCTTTGGGAGTCTTGATGGGCCTGGCGGCTTGCTGCGGACCCATCGAGGCCCCAGACACTGCTGAACAGGAGGAGTTGGAGGTGGAGCTCCAGCCGAGGAACGAGCCCGGCGGGGCCAGGATTGTCACGCGCTTCGTCGTGAGACCCGCGCCTCGCGCGCTCGCGTCCGCTGCCCTGTTCAGCGGCGAGCTCAGCGCATACCACCTCCGTCGCGTCGCCACAGGCGAGCTACCGCAGACCCTCGTCGAGCGGCAGGTTCCCGTGCAGGCGTGGCGTCAGGACGACTATGCGATTGTCGCGCCGGAAGCGGTCTTGGACGCTGCACAGGACTATTCGCTGGTCCTTGGGGGGCGATTGCTGGTCCACATCACTACGGTTGGGCCTGACAAGGGAACACCGGTGCTCCGTCGGCTCTGGCCACCTGTGGATAGCGAGGGCGAACCGATTGCCATCTACTGTGGGGCCGATCCAGGTTCTAGCCTGCCCCGTTCCATACTCATGGGACCGGGGGGAGTCGAGGCCGTCGTCATGCGCGGAGTGGCGCTGGGTGTCCGAGACGATGACTGTGTGACCCTGCGGGCCGAGGAAAAGCAGCCAGTCGGTGCCGTTCTCGTCCCGCCTCCGCAGCTTGGACGCGCCTTGCTGGATCCCGCGCCCTTGCGGACAGCCAGAGGTGTTCCCGTGGAAGGTTCCTCTTGTCCCGCACCAGGCGTTCGTCTCGGCCCCGGGTGCGCGAGGATTGAGGACGACAGGCTCCAAGTCGAGGCAGGCGACAGGAGCTGGCTCTGGGTCCTGCGCGGCACGAACCTGGCTGATGCCCGGGTCGTCAGTGAGACCGCGGTCGTGTTCAAAGGACTCGATCCAGGAGCGAGCAATGAGCTCGACATTGCCGCCTTCGACGACGGAGGGCGACGCTTCGACCTGCGCGTCCGGGTAGATACCATGGTCCGCCAGCCGCATGTGGTCATCAACGAGGTCATGGCCAACCCAATCGGCAAGGAGCCGGAGCAGGAGTGGATTGAGCTCTACAACGATGGCAATGAGGCTGTCGATCTCGAAGGATGGACCATCGAGGACGCTGGAGGTAGCTGCGCGCTCCCGTCGTACTGGCTGGAGGCTCGAGCTTACGTCCTCGTAGTAGCCTCGGGCTACGATCGGAACTCACGCTTCGACATCCGACCAGATGCAGACGTCGAGCTGATCGAGCTGCCGGAGCTCGGTACCAGTGGGCTTCGGAACAGCGGGGAGCCGTTGGTGCTCATTGATCCCTTCTCCACGGTTCGGTCCACCTTTCCGGCCATGAGTGCGGCCGACGAGGGCCATAGTCTCGCACGGCTCAACCCCGAAGCTGTCGACGTGCCGCCTTCGTTCGCGGTGCATGCTGACCCAGGAGCATCCCCTGGGTCCTCGAATTCGACGCGTTGATCCGGCGGATGCAGGCTGCCCGGTTTCGATGGAGTTGTGGACTATTGCCCTGAGATCGTCATGGATCGGATGCAGAAGGTCGGAGAGGCAGTAGACGTCTTCTCGTCGAGGTCGTTGGCGACAGCCACGATGCCCTTCAGCATCGCATCGAGATTCGACGATACCGTCACCTCGCTGACCGGATGACTGAGCCTCCCATTGTCGATCCAGAAACCAGCAGCGCCACGGGAGAAATCCCCAGTGACGGGATTGAAGCCAAACCCCATCATTTCGGTTACCAGGAGCCCGGCGTCGATCTGGCTGATGAGCTCATCACGGGATTGAGTTCCGGGGCTCAGGCTGAAGTTGCTCGTGGTCGCGGCCAGTGCTCCGCCGCTCCGACCGGCACTGGATGTCGGCGCCAGACTGAGCTTCCTCGCACTGTACGTGTCCAAAAGGTATGTCTCGAGCTTGCCGCCGTCGACCACCACCTGTCGCTTCGTGGCTCGGCCCTCGCCGTCGAATACCCTCGAACCGGGCCCGCGGACAACGAGAGGATCGTCGACCAGTGTCACGAGTGGCGAGCCAACCTCCGTGCCGAGGCGGTCGAGAAGGTAGCTGGAGCGACGCCAGAGGGAGCCACCGAGGATGCAGCCGGCGAAGCTCCCAATGACGCTGCGCGCCGCCTCGGGATCGAAGACCACCGGGGCCTCGCGAGTGCCGACCTTGCGAGCACCCATTTTCGCCAGGGCTCGCCGTGCCGCCTCGCGACCCACGGCTTCGGCAGGCTCGAGCGCACAGGCGTGACGGTGACCGGTCCAATAGTGACCCCGACGCTTCTTGTTGCCTGAGTCCTCCACGACCGGAGCCACTGCGAGCGAGGCGTAGGAGCCCCGCTTGGTGCCGACGAAGCCCGAAGAGAGCACGAGTGCGGACGCGGAGTTACTGCGTGAGAAGCTTGCCCCTTCGCTGAGACGGATGCGAGGGTCGGTGTCGAAGGCCGCCTGCTCGGCGCGCAGGGCAAGCTCGATGGCCCGGTCCGCGTCAATCGTGGCGACTGTCTCGTCGAAGAGATCGAGATCAGGGAATGGCGCCCGCGCAAGCTCCCCGGATTCCGGCGGCATGGCGAGCGGGTCCGGCTCGCTGAGCTGGACAAGCATCATGGCGTCCTGAATGCAGCGTCCTAGGCCGTCTTCGGAGAGATCGGTCGTCGAGGTGATCGCGACGCGCTGTTCTCGCAGGATGCGCAGAGTTATGCCCTTGTGCCCTGCTTCCTCGACGAGCTCGGGCTTCCCCATCCGAACCCGCACGTTGAGCGCCCATCCCGAACGTACCGATACCTCTGCGGTGTCGGCCCCTGCTTTCCGCGCCCGGTGCATGACCCGCTCGCCGAGCTCTACGAGGGTCTGTAGATCGCTGTCGCTGCCCATGTTCGCTCAACGTGTCGTGCGGTGCGGACTACGTCAACGACCGCGGAGTGGATCGCCACTTCGCGCCAGCGCACGTAACGTCCAGAGCGCCGAGCCGGCAACTACTACGACTGTCCAGAGAACGGCATACCCGAGCCAGCTGCCGGCCAGCGGACGCAGTCCGAACTCTCCCCGAAACTGGGCGTACGTCGCGTAAACCGACCAACGGTGTGCCAAAGCGGCGCTCAAGACTGCAATGACGACAGCGGGTATCAGCGCCAGCCGGGCAACAGGTCGGAAACGACGGGCGGCGGCGGGACGCGACGCAGCGAGATAGCCCACCGCAACGCTCGCTCCTGCTGCCAGTGCCACGGCCAGAGACGTCGCACGGCTCAGCCGTCCTGGTGCGAGCAGATAGGCCCAGGCCCAGTCGGGAGCCACAATGAGATAGTAAGCCGCGCTTGGCGCCAGGATGCAGAGCCCGAAGAGCGCGGCGACAAGCAGGCCTCGGGTTCCTCCCGCACCGCTCGTTGAGCGCGCCAGTTCGTCGGCAGATGCCCACGCGAAGCACACGCCGAGTAGCAGTCCGAGTAGAGGGGCGATGAGTGCCGGCACGGGGGGCCAGCAAACCACGGCCGGGTAGCGATTGCAAAGGGGGGCGCCAACCAGGCGGGCCGAGGGGCGGGTCGTCGCGTCCTGGCCCGAAGCTCCGCCGAGCGTAGGGCTCCGTTTGCTGCCTGTCTCGGCGTGCTTCACGCAGTCGACGATTCCCGAAACCTGCGTTACATGGCAATCGGCATGGAGCCAGAACGACTGAAGCGCCTCCTCCAGAGTGTGCAGCGGGGGGAGATCGATCCCGAGGCTGCCGTCGAGCACCTGAGGCGGCTGCCCTACGTAGAACTAGGTTACGCCACCGTGGACAGCCACCGCGCGCTGCGACTGGGAGTGCCCGAGGTCGTTTTCGGTGAGGGGAAGAGCGCCGAGCAGATCGTGGGAATCGTCGGCGCGCTGCTCGAATCGGATCAACGTGTGCTGGTCACGCGTCTCGACGAGGCGAAGGCGGCGTCTGTTTGTTCTGCTCTTCCACAGCTGGCGTACAATGCCGTCGCGCGAACGGTGTCCTATGGTGGCGTCGCCGTCCCTTCGGATAGTCCCGACATGGTCGCCGTCGTTTGCGCAGGAACCAGCGATATAGGAGTCGCTGAGGAGGCGCTCGAAACGTTACGGATGATCGGTGTCCACGCCGAGCGAGTGTTCGATGTGGGTGTGGCGGGAATCCATAGGCTCCTGGGGAAGATGGACGTTCTCGAGCGCGCCGCCGCTCTCATCGTGATTGCCGGCATGGAAGGTGCCCTGCCGAGCGTCGTGGGGGGCCTCACGAATAAGCCCATAGTCGCTGTTCCGACGTCCATTGGCTACGGCGCGGCATTGGGAGGCTTTGCTGCCCTGTTCGGGATGCTCACCGGGTGCGCGTCGGGAGTCACCGTCGTGAATATCGACAACGGGTTTGGGGCCGCGATGGCCGCGGGGCGCATCGTGCGATCGCGTGAGACAGGGCGGAGCGTCGGATGAGCGGCGATCGGCACCATCACGATCACCAGGGTGCCCACCATCACCACGGACCTTCAGAGAGTCCGTCCCTGGGCGATGGGTGGACGTCGCATGGCGAGGCATGGGCCGCGCCGCAGGCGCTTGCGCGGGACGCAGGGGCAGGGAAGGTGCTCTTCTTCGACACCTTTAGTGGTGTCGCTGGGGACATGACCCTTGCGGCGTTGCTGGATCTCGGCGTTCCCCTCGATGTCTTCCAGTCGGCGCTCGATGACCTCCAGCTCGCTGGCGTGGGCCTTCAGGTGGTCGCCGCTCGTGTCGGCGCGATTGCCGCGACTCACGTCCGCGTCGTAGTGAGCGGGCCGCAACCGGCGCGGCCCTATGCCGAGATTCGTGCGCTCCTCCAACGCTCGCGCTTGCCCTCCGGCGTCCTCGACCTGAGCCAGGCCATGTTCCGGCGGTTGGGTGAGGCGGAGGCCAAGGTGCACCGAACCCCGCTCGACGCGGTCCATTTTCACGAGGTGGGTTCGGCGGACGCCATCGTCGATATCGTTTCGGCTGCTGCCGGCCTCCAGTACCTCGGGGCGACTGTGGTTTGTGGACCGCTGCCGATGGGGCATGGGTTCGTGGCCACCGAGCATGGTCCTCTGCCCGTTCCTGCCCCGGCAACGCTCGAGTGCCTTCGCGGTGTTCCGACCGTGTCAGCACCCATTGAGGGCGAGCTCGTCACTCCCACCGGCGCAACGATCGTGGCGACGGCCGCGACGGGCTTCACGTCGTGGCCAGCCATCGTGCCGCGGCACGTTGGTTGGGGGGCAGGGACGCGTCGCTGGCCAGATCGCCCCAATGCGCTCCGGCTGGTTCTGGGGGATCCAATCGCCGTCGCCCCGGCGGCCGGCACGCACGTGCTGATTGAAACGAATGTGGACGACATGACGGGTGAGCTCGCCGCACATGCCGTGTCCGCTTTGCTCGAGGCCGGTGCCCTCGATGCATGGGTGGTTCCGCTCGCGATGAAGAAAGGGCGCCCCGGCATGATGATCTCCGCGCTCGCCCCCGTGAACGCGGCTGATGCAGTCGTTCGAGCTGTGTTTGGAGAGACGACCACGATCGGAGTACGCAAGACGCTCGTGACTCGAGACGAGCGGCCACGCCGTACCGTCACCGTGCCGACCCGGTACGGCGAAATCGCGGTCAAGGTGAGCGGAGGGGATGGTCTGCCAGAACAGGCCAAGCCTGAGTTTGACGCTGCGGTCGGTGCCGCGAAGGTCCATGGGGTCCCTGTACGCACGGTCATCGAGGAAGCCTGTCGAGTCTCGGCGGACCGCCTCCGAGGTGGAGGTTAGTGTTACTGTTCCAGTTACGGCCGCGCTGTGCGCGTAGCCCATTTCAAGCGTTGCTAAGTACAGCTCCCCGCAGGTTCGTACCCACTCAAGTCGGGGACCAGAACCGCTATGCGGCGATCGCCAGTTGCGCGTCGATCTTCGCCAAGAGCCTCGTCGCGCGTGACCCCGGGACTGAGCCAGAATGGCTTGCGTGCCGCCAACCCCAGAACCACCTTCGCACGTAACATTTCTCGATGGGGCGCGGTCAGCCAGCGCGCTCGCCTCTCGGCGTCCCAGAACTCGGCCGATCCGATCGAAGTACTCCGTCGGCCGTTTAGCGGTCCTCGCCTCTCCGAAAGCGCGTGGAAGACCGGGACGCTCTGACGGAGTCTCCTTGATCGAACATGATGCTCGAATCGAGAGATGTGCGAGGCGCGCTCGGGAATCGAGCTCAGGCGCTGGGGGACGACCCAAATGGCCGAACGAAACTCTCGGAGCGAGCGAGAAGGAGGTTCACCCACTCAGCCCTTTTCAATGGGGAGCCCGTTGGCTTCCCAGTCCAGCAGGCCGCCTTCCAGAAAGCCCACCGGCATGCCTTGGCTCGCGAGTCGTTGGGCCAATTCTTGGCTGTCAACACCCGATCGGCAGTAGACGATCGGCTCACCCGGGAGCATGTGAAGCTCCGCCAATCGACTCTCCACTTCCCCCAACGGCAGATTGACGGATTGGGGGAGGTGTGCTCGTCCGTAGCTCGCCGCGTCGCGCAGATCGACAGGAGTGACGCCCCCACGTTTCAACAGCTCGGCCAGCTCTTGAGGCCTCAGCGCGCCCGCAGCTCGAGGCAGAACGGGCTCGAGGAGCTCCCGTAGCTCCTTACGGCGCATCGCTCCGGCGCGTGCGGCAACCGGACGACGCTGGTGCAGTACGACGAATGCCGGCACCGACTGCACCCCGAACTCCCGTGCGAGTACCGGGGACCGATCGATATCAATGGTTACGATCTTCGCCTTTCCCTTGAGTTCGTGGGCCAGAGCTTCGAGCTCCGGGGCGACTACTTTGCACGGGCCGCACCACTCAGCGCCAAACTCGATGAGCACGGGGAGCTGACTGTCCAGGATCTCTGACGCGAAGGTCTGCTCGGTTACCTCTTTGACTGGCATGACCCGTGGTATCTAGCGTTCGCAGAAGGGGTTGCAACCTCCTTGGGTGCTTCCCCGACGGTACGAAGCTACTGGAGCAGGAAGAAGCCCATCACGGCGACGAGCACCATGGTGCTCAACACAATGATTCCTACCAGTGCCGGGGGGAGTCCCTTGGTCGGGATGTGAACCGGGTCCTCCTCGGCGTCGTAGAGCGGCTCGGGCTCGGATGTCACGCGCCGGCCGATCGAGCGCTCGCCAGCCCCTGTTGGTACGGCTGCCGCCCGAGTGGTGGTTGCCGCAACCGCGGGACCGGTCGTTTCAGTGGACGCACGGGGGGGCGCGGTGCCGAAGGACTCGCGTCGGCGGCCTCGGGTTTCATCCGAGTTCTCGAGCCTGTCCGGAAGCGTGTACTTCGCGTAGCGAAGCGCTTCACCGCCAGACTCCGGCAAGTCATCGAGACCGTCCCCGTCGAAGTGGGCCACGATCACGGTGATGTTGTCGTGTCCTCCCGCCTCGTTCGCTCGCTCGGTCAGCTGCCGGCATGCCTCGATGGGTTCGTTCTGGCTAACGAGTATCTCGCGGATGTCGTCACTGCGCACCATTCCGGAGAGGCCATCCGAGCACAGCAGCAGCACGTCGCCCCGCTTCAGGTCTGCAAATGTCAGGTCTACCTGGACGGTCTCGGCGGTCCCGAGAGCCTGGAGGATGATATTGTTGTGCTCGAAGCTTTCTGCTTCTTCTTCCGTCAGCTGTCCGGCTTCTATGAGTTGATTGACCAAGGACTGATCGCGGGTGATCTGCTGAAGCGCGCCGTCGCGGAGGATGTATGCCCGGCTGTCTCCGACTTGGGCCACGAAGAGTCGGCTGTCGATCAGCGCGGCGACGGTCGCGGTCGTCCCCATCCCGCGCCGACTTCGATCGCTGCGGGCTTCGTTGAAGATCCGTGCGCCGGCGTGCTCCACCGCGTTCACTAGCCGCGAAGCGAAATCGTCGCGGCTAGTGGGAGTGGGGCCGGAGAGGAGCTGCTCGTAGATGATATCCACTGCGAGCTGGCTTGCCACTTCACCCGCAGCAGCTCCGCCCATGCCATCACAGACACCGAGCACGGTTCCGCGGCGTCCGACCACTTGATGGCGGTCCACTTCGCGAAGGCTACGCGTTCCTCTGGTCAGATCCGCGACGAGGAAGTTGTCCTCGTTGTGCTCCCGGATCTGGCCAACGTCAGTGCGCCCGAATACGTTCAGCGCGACAGAGCCCTTATGCTCGGAGGGTCCGGTGGCCGTCGAAGGGTCCGTCATCTTAGCTGTGCTCGTTGGATTCTATTTCGAATCGGAACAGGTGCTGTCCAATTCGCAGGAAGTCCCCGTCGCTTAGCGTGGTTTCACGTCGCAGCGCAACGTAGCTTCCATTGGATGAGCCGAGATCCCGAATGGAGAAGGCTCCGGTATCCGGGTTTCGAACCAAGCTCGCGTGACTCCGACTCATGAAGGGGTCGGTAGTGAAGACCACATCACCGGACTCGCGGCCAAGGAGCGTCTCGTTCGTGCTCAGATAGTACACGTTGCGCGGGATCCCTTCGACGGTGACCTGGCACAGGCGCGCGTACCTGGGCAGTGCCGGCGAACCGAAGCGGTTCACACCCGCATCCGTGGCAACCCCGTAGCTGGCGGTTACATCCGACACCATCTCGAATCTTAACACCTGCAGGCCTACGAGAATCAAGTCGCCGTGCGCGAGCAGGTAAGGTCGCTTCAAGCGCCAGAAGACTCCGTTCACCGAATCCAGGTCGCGTACATGATACCGGCCGTCTCGCCGAACAAGGCGAGCGTGCCGGGGCGACACGTAGGGATCGCTCGGGAGGCGGATATCTCCGTGGGTGCGCCCCACGTCCACCTGTTCGAGCTCGAGGGGGTAGCGCAGCCCAGGGGACCCATCTTGGGCAATCACCACGAGAGCCGCGGTCGCCTTTCCAACTGCCATCTGTCTCGTTTGCCCCAGGCCGTCCCGAGCGGGTAGAGCCGCATCAGCGCCGTGGGGCGGTGGCGGCGACGCCGCCGGAGGCACGAGAGGGATCGGCGCGCTTTCGGGGACGTGGCTGCCTATGGCAGGTGGCATGGCCGCGCTCTCCGGCGGCTGGGGCGAGGGGTTCGGGCCGGACCCCGACACTGTGCGAAGTGGCGCACCGCAATGCTGGCAAAAACGAACATGTGCGGGATTGCCTCCTTCACAACGCGGGCAGGCGATGCGAGCAACGGCATCAGGCGCGACGCCGAGCTCGACCGCTGGCGGTTCTTCGTGGTGAACCAGCGGTGGCCGCGGGGAGCTTGGATGGTCGAAGGAGAGTCCGCACGCAGCGCAGAATCGCGCGTCCGCGGGGTTCTTGGTGGCGCACCTCGTGCAGCGGGGCTCGTCGGCAGCGCGTTCTCTCGGAGCGAACTCGAAGGGCGGAGCCGAGGGACGCGACAAGGGCCCCGGGCTCCTCATCGTCGCGTCGATTGCGATGAGCCCTCGTTCACCCCCACCCTCGCCACCGACTGGTCGCGCCGCGAGCTGGTGCCCGCAATCCTGACAGAACTCCATTCCTTCCGCGTTCTCGCGGCCACATCGAGCGCATTTCACGGCACTCAGGGAACATCCGTCGCAGCCTTCTCGTCAAGAGCGCAATGCAGCTCCGTCACCAGCGGGGGAGTGGGTCGCGAATCTCCCAGTTCAGCTCGAAGCCGACCAAGTGGGCGAATCCGAACCCGAGATAGCGGTCGGCGCGTCGCTGGCCCGTGGCGTCATCCCAGCGGCGCAGCACGAGTAGGCGGTATCCGGCAGCACCCCCTACAACGGTGCCCTCGCTGAGCTGGAACTCGAATCCGGCTCCCAGAGACGCGACCAGTCCGCCGGTCGCGATACCCCATTCGTTGCCGTAGGCCGTGGCACCGATGGACGCGATGCCGTAGGGAGCTAGGCGGTCTCCGTAGTCGAAGTAGTACCGCGACTCAGCGCGCAGCTGTTGAAGAATGGCGAGTCGCAAGAGGTTCGAGGAGTTCTGCCGCGAAAACTGGTATGCGCCGCCGACGTACCACGGGCCCCTACTGCGGTAGCCGATTCGGATGGTCGGACCGAAGCCGGACCCAATGATGCATGGCGTTCGTTCAGAGTGCGCGCAAACATCCCCGCCCGAAGCGACGGTCTCCGCAACGAGGCCAACGCCGTACTGCATGAACTCGAAGCTGACCGGTGGGGGTTCGACGCTGCGCGCCACGGAAGGAGCGGGGCAGAGTGTCAGCCCGGCGACCAGAAGGCATTGCGCCCATACCCGCAGCATTACCCATCTGTACGCCGAGTCGCCGCGACGAGCTAGTCTCCTTCGACTCGCGCTTGACGCCGCAGCAGACCATCGTTTAAACGCCGAAACGGAGCTTCTGAAGGGCAACACTATGGACATTCACCTCGACAAACGCGCGGTGCGACAGATTCGGCTTTCCGCTCAGGAAGCGATCGAAGAAGGCGATACCGATGCGCTCCGCGAAGACATCCTTGACGCCTTCTCCGAGGACCAGGTCGAGGAGATCGAGCGGCGCCTGGACAATGGCGACTTCTACGAGTTTCTAACGGACGTGATCGACGAATGGAGCGGGGATGACGTGGAGGAGCTACTCGAGCTACTGGAGACTCAGCTCGGGGAAGTAGGGATTGACCTCAAGACGGCGGTCAAGAGTGAGGATGATGAGGAGGAACCGGATCTGGAGGAGGAAGAGCCGGACGATGAGATTGATGAAGACGTACTAGACAGTTGATAGTGCTTCCATCTCGGCGTCGGTTTCACCAGAGGCTACCAACCGACGCTGATGACGGACCCCCCAGTGTCTCCGCTGCTGATTGGCGAGCCTCCTGGGAGGTGTTCAAGCCGTCGTTCGTGACTCCAGGCCCGCGATGAAGAGCTCGTAGGCGACAATTTGCACGGCTTGGGCGAGGTTGATGGAGGGTTGGTCCGCGGCGATGGGGATTCGGAGTGCGTGATGAGCTGCGGCTACCTCATCGTGGGTGAGCCCGGTCTTCTCATTGCCGAACAGGATGGCGATGCGCGCTCCTTGGTCGACGGGGCCTATGAGTTCGTTCGCGACGGCGCGTGCCGGCTTTGCCCCCGAGACGCCTCGCCGCGATGTCGTCGCAATGACACAGTTAGCTCCCTGCGTGGCCTCGTCCACCGTGTCGAAGCGGGCAGCACCTTCGAGGACATCCCATGATTTCACTGCCATCTTGTGGGCCATCTCATGCTCGGGAACGGCGAGACGCCCGGGCTTTACCAGTCCAAGGCCGGAGAAGCCCATCGTCTTGATTGCACGCGCGGCGGCGCCGACGTTCTCTGGGTAATGTGGACGCACGAGGACGAACGTCACTGCTGCGTGAATGGGGAGCGCGAGCACCTGACGGCCTTAGCAAGGCGCCGCCAGCGGTTCAAGGCACTCCAGCGGCTGTCGTGCTGCCATGGGGACTCCATGCGCATCGGAACCCGACGTCTGGTCCGACCGAGTCCGGGGCGCGGCGTACACGTGCCGTCGCCCGCAGGCCTGGCGCGGCGCTAAGGAAGCTGCCGCCCCGCACTATTCTGTCCCGTGTCCCGCCCACGCGCGGCTTGGGGAGCGGCATGCCGGAAGTATCGGCGTAGGGTTCATAGTAATCGGCGACCCATTCTTCCACGTTCCCCGCGAGGTCGAGGAGTCCCAAAGGCGTACTGCCGCTCGGATAGCTTCCCACGGGTGCGAGGCCTGAGTAGCCGTCCGATCCGTCTTCCCGTACGATCCCCGCCCGTCCGTGGTTCGCCAGGCGCGAACCGTACTGATTGCCCCACGGGAACAGTCGAGACCCCTCACCTCGGGCAGCATACTCCCATTCTGCTTCCGTGGGCAGCCTTCTGCCGCGGAAGCTGCAAAAGTCCCAGGCTTGCTGCCAGCTAACGAACGTGACTGGGCGCCCCGGCGCGCCAAAGGCTGCACCCCCTCTCCCATACTGAGGGCTCGAACAGGAGCCAGCGTGTACGCAGTGCATGTAGGCTTCCAGGCTCACCTCTGTGGTCTCGAGGAAGAAGCTTGCGACGGTGACTGCGTGACGCGGCTGTTCGTCGGTGAATAGGGCCTCATTGCAGTCGTCCGCGATTGCCTCGCGCTGACACAGGCGGAGAGCGAGGGCCACCTCCCTGTCCGAGGCACCCATCGCGAAGGTTCCTCCCGGGACGAAGACGGCTTCGGGGGGGGCAATGTGCAACAGGACGGCTCCGGCCGCTTGCTTCTCCGGTCCCGTCGGAACGGAGGTCGGGGCATGAGGCTGTGCGTCTCCCAGGATACGCAGGGCGATGAGTCCCGCGACAGCGGCGCCGGGTGCCCCGGGGAACAACAGCGCGGTGCGTCCCTGTCGGCAAGTCCGGCGGTCATGACCTGCTGCACCCTGTACGTGGCGGGTGAGCGGGGACACCGGGTGGGCCCGGCTCCTTACGAGTCTCTGCTCGACACCGATTTCGAAAGCGTGGCTCACGGAGGCAGAGTGGCGCCCAGCGCGCCGCTGTCCTGTTGAGTGCTCGCAGCAGCCGGTGGTGCCGCCGCTTCCGGCGCCGAAGAGCTCGTTGGGGGATGCCCGGCATCGACTGGTGATGGCGGCACTGGCATCTGGTGGTTGAGCGGGTGAGGGGGCGGGCGACGCACTTTGGGTGGTGGTGGACGCGCCGGCACGGGGCTGGCGGGGGCTTCCACCGACGCTGGTGGCGCGAGCCACCCGACTGACGCTGCTCGTTGGAGCTGCGGCGTCGTCCGGGGCTCGGCGCGACTCCGAGGCGCTACCTCGCCGACAAGTTGCGACGCCGCGATCCCGATGAGTGCTCCCAAGACGGCGCCCCCGAGCATTGCATGCAACGTGAGTGAACGTTGCCGCCGAGCGAAGGCCTGTTGATGGTAGCCATCGGGGATTGTCGCCAAGCGGCCGCGCGGAGAGGCGTCGAGGACCTCTGCCAATGTTCGTCCGAACTCATCACAGCTCGCGAAGCGAGCCCTCGGGTTCTTCGAGAGCGCTCGAGCGAGGACAGTGTCTGCCCGCGGATCCAGAGCACAAAGCGTCGCGATGGGGGGCGGCTCGTCGTTGGCTATCTTCGTGGCCACCGTGACGGCGTCATCCCCTGGAAAAGCGCGGTGTAGGGAGACTGCTTCGTACAGCGTCGCTGCCAGTGAGAACTGATCACTCTGGGGTGAGAAGACGCCCTCGGCGATCGATTCCGGGGCGCTGTATGCGGGCGTGCCGAGCAGTCCGCCGTCGCGAGTGAGCGTGGAATCGGGGACGCGGGCGATGCCGAAGTCCGCGACCTTGGCACCATTCTTCGATACGATGATGTTCTCCGGCTTGATGTCGCGATGCAGCACACCGGCCTCGTGCGCCGTGGACAGGGCACTGCCGACCTCTCGTGCCAAGCGCGCAGCGAGTTCGGGTCCCACGCCTCCGCTTTGTATTTTGTCCTTGAGTGAGGGGCCCTCGACGTATTCGAAGACGAGGAACAGCCCCAACGCGGGGTGTTCCCCCATGTCATAGAGGCTGACGATGTTGGGGTGGCTGAGGCGTGCCGATGCGCGCGCCTCATGGCGCATTCTACCAAAGAGAGCGACTCGCTGGTCTTCCGAGATGCTCAGGTCGCCGCGAAGGAGCTTGATGGCTACGTCCCGGTCTAGGATGGGATCATGGGCCAGATACACGCGCCCCATAGCGCCCTGACCTAGCGTCCGCACGACCTGGTATCGTCCAATCTCTGTCACGAAGGTGGACTCGGGAGCGGGCATCGGACCCGATGCGTATATCGCCACGCGAGGCGTGGCGCCAGCCGAGGCGCCTCCCAGCTGCTCCCGCCGTGGAGGGGTTACAGGGCCAACGACGCATTCCGTTCTCCCGGTTAGGCGCGGCGAGGGTATGCTCCGATGCAGGCAGCGCGGGAGCTACCTTAGAGCAGGGGTCGGGTGGTTGGTCGAGCCCAGTGGGATTGCGCTGATGAGCACAGCGTGGTCAGCACCGCGCGATGTGCGGGAGTTTTCCTCATTCCCTGGCGGCGCGGGTTCCCGATCGTCGCCTTCAGGAGCCTTCTCCTGTGGACTCTTCGCTGGATT
Organism: Pseudomonadota bacterium; assembly: GCA_023398955.1. Taxonomy (GTDB): domain Bacteria; phylum Myxococcota_A; class Polyangia; order Polyangiales; family Polyangiaceae; genus JAEWRL01. Next base: position 33,616 of record JAEWRL010000109.1, on the reverse strand, counting down.
GGAGTCCTCGCGCTTTCGGGCGCTGGGGGGCTCCCCATAGTCGTCCGTGAGCTTCTTCATGAGGCCGTCTCTGAGCATGCCCTCGTGGTAGCTCGGCATGGTGGGGATCCGCACGAAGACGCGTATGGTTGCCTTCCGCTTCACCAACTCGATGGATCCGTCGACCACGCGGTTGGACTCGCCTCCTGGCTCATACCGGAAGAGCAGATAGGCCGCATCCGGGTCGCGCTCGACCACTTCGTACCCAAGGTCGACCCGGAGGTAGCGCAGTGCTCCACTGTAAGTTTGTTGGAGGGTATAGGGCGACTCTGCCTCTGCGCGCGCACGAGCAGTTGCCGCGCCCAGCAAACCCATTGCGACCAGCACGGTCCACAGCAGCGCTTTCTGTCGGCCGATCCTCACTCCTCCTCGCATAGCGCAGTCGCTCAGATGCGGCCATTGTCTTGTGCTCGTCGCCGATAACGACAAGCCGCGCCCTGGCACCTCGGGGCTCAGCGCCTGTTTCGCGGGCGGTAATGGACGACGACCGGCACGTGCTCGATACGGAAGGCTTGCCGCAGCTGGTTGGCGACGAATCGGCGATAGCTTTCCTGAATCGCTTCCGGATGGCTGCATTTGGCAACGAAGACGGGAGGTGCGCTGCGGGCCTGTGTCACGTAGTAGATGCGCGGCGCCCGCGCACCGCTCGTCGGCGGCGGACGGCGCTCCAGAACGCCTTCGAAGAAGCGGTTCAGCTCTGCCGTCGGGATCCGGCGATGGAAATGCTCGGCAGCCTCCCAGACGGTGCGCATGAGCCGAGGGACCCCTTGGCCGGTCTTAGCGCTGAGTTCGATGGGTTTGACCCAGCTGGCGAAGTGCAGGTCCTCGAGAGCTCTCTTTGCTGCCGCTGCGCGGCCCGCGCGATCCAGAAGGTCGGATTTGTTGAGCCCCAGGACGACCGCTCGTCCGCGGTCGACACACAAGCCAAGCAGACGTGCATCCTGTTCTGCGATGCCCTCGGTGGCGTCGCAAAGGAGCACCACCACGTCTGCGCGCTCCACGGCCCGCAGCGAGCGCATTACGCTCGCGGCTTCGACGCCACGATCCACCTTGGAGCGGCGCCGCACCCCCGCCGTATCGATGACCTGGTACTCGCGGGAGCCAATGAGGACCGTCATGTCCACCGGGTCTCGTGTGGTCCCGGGCCGCTCGTCGACGAGCGACCTTTCCGTGCCGGCAAGGTTGTTGAAAAGCGACGACTTGCCCGCATTGGGGCGGCCAATCAGCGCCACTTTTGGGATCATGTCCCGGGTCACGCTGGGAGCTCCGTCCGCATCCGGAGGGGCCTCCGCCACGGCGGCCTGAGTCGGCTCCGATGGGGGTGAAACGCAAGGCAGGCCCGCCACGATGCTGCGACCGAGCTCTCCCAGGCCTCGCCCGTGAATAGCGGATATGGGGTGGATGGGGTCGATGCCCAAGGAGTACAAGCTCAGGGCGTCCGTTCGCTGCTTCGTGGTGTCGACCTTGTTCGCGACGAATACGGTGGGCTTGCCGCTTCGCCGAAGCAAGTCTACCGCCTGCCGGTCTGCAGCAGTCGCATCCGCGCTGCCATCGAGGACACAGAGGATGACGTCGGCCTCTTCGATAGCCGCGCGCACGTGTCGGGCGATCCCCTGTCCCATAGGGTCTGCGGAGTCCGGATCGAAGCCGCCAGTGTCGACGAGGGTGATCTCGCGCCCATACAGGAAAGTGTCGGCGTAGTGACGATCCCGCGTTACACCGGGTGCATCATGGACGATGGACCGCTGACCCCCGACGAGGCGATTGTAGAGGGTACTCTTCCCCACATTGGGCCGCCCCACGATGGCGACGATCGGCCTCATGGCGTCCTCCGGGGGGCGCGACGCGACCCTGTCGCGTGCGGCCTGGAGGGAGCAGCATCGGCGAGCTCGCTCGGCGTGTGTCCGGAGCCTATGTCGTAACCCATTTCGGCAAGCTGACGGGGAGCGTTCCTCCAACGGGGAGTGACACGGACGAAAAGCTCCAGGTGGACTCGGCCCCCGAGGAGCGCCTCGATACGCAGGCGCGCGCCGCGCCCGATCTCGCGGATGCCATGCCCGCTGCTGCCGACGATGATCTTACGTTGTCCGACCTTCTCGACGTGGATCGTCGCTGCGATGCGGGTCAGCTTCGGAGACGCCTCGAACTTGTCAACAGTGACAGCCGCGGCGTGCGGCACTTCCCGGCCAGTCTGGAGCAGAATCTGCTCGCGAATGTACTCCCGAACGAAGAAGAGCGTCGGCCTGTTCGTCAGGTCGTCCTCAGCGTACCCGGGGGGGCCTTCTGGCAGCAAGGGCTCGACAACGTCGAGAACGCGCGCGACGTCGTCGTCACGCTTGGCACTGAGCGGAACGATTGCCTGGAACGCCCGGAGGCCGTGGAAGGCCTGACTCAACGGCAGAAGAAGGGATTTGTCGCGCAGCAGATCGATTTTGTTCACGGCCAGGATCAGCGGTACCTCCCGGGAGACGAAGTCCAGCAGCTTCACATCAGCCGGAACGAGCAACCGGTCGTGAGTGGGATCGGTGCTGTCGGCGCTGTTGTTTTCGGCTGGAGCGCCAGATCGTCGGGCGCGCTCGGCGAGCCCCTGGACATCGGTCATGAAGATCACGACGTCGGCGCTTGGAAGGGCATCCATCGCCGCGGAGTTCATACGCCGCCCGAGCTCCGAGCGGGGGCGGTGTACGCCGGGTGTATCGACGAACGCGAGCTGGGCGTTGGGACGATGCACCACACCGAGCAGGGCGTCCCGGGTGGTTTGGGGAACCGGCGACACGATGGCCAGGGTTTCCCCGAGGGCACCGTTGAGGAAGGTCGACTTGCCCACATTGGGCCGCCCGAGGAGGATGACGTTTCCGAAGCGCATGGAGCGCGCGAAGGATAGGCGTATCGCGGCAAGATGCAGCCCTTTCCGTCATCCGGGGAGTTGCCGCGCCGCATTGGAGGGAGTAGCACCCGGGCCGGACCTCATGTTCCACGGAGTTATGCAGCGATCTGAAGCACGAATGCGCGAGAGGGGGACGGCGATGGGCCACAGAGTCGGATGCCGTTCGCGACGTGCGCTTCGCTTTCTGCCGCCCTGCGCAGCGTGGCTCGCCGTGCGAAGGTGCGGGGAGTGATTCTCGGACGCCGCCCAGCGGGCAATGCCCAGATGCTCTCGGCGCTGCTCATCCTGGCCGTCCTTGCGGTGCTCGTGAGCCTGCTCGTCCCGATGATGGCCGCGGGGATTGGCGATCCGCACGAGCTTCGCGTGGCGGAGTATGGACGGCGCATCGCCGTGGCCCTCTGGGGAGATGACTCGCTGCGGCTCGCCGCGGCGCCCAATACAATCCCAGTGCAGCGTGAGCTGGGCCGCGGGGAGCTTCCGTTCACGTCCGTGGGTCTCGGATTCCGGGCTTTTGGCTTGCATCCGTGGGCCGGCAGATTGCCGCTCGCGCTATGGGCTTTCTTGGGGCTTGCTGCGAGCGCTGGCCTCGCTCACAGGCTTGGAGGCCCGGGCGCAGCGGTTTCTACGGTCCTCGTGCTCGCAACGACGCCGCTCTACTTCCTCCATGCGCGCGTCATGGTTGGCTATGGAGTGGCGATGGCCGGGTGTGCCATGGCTCTCTGGGGACTCGTCGAGCTTTGTTGGCCGACGTACCGCGTTTCGCTGACACGCAGCGGAATGGCCGCAGCGGCGGCATGTGTTGGGCTCTTGGCTGGGGCTCTCTCGCAGGGCGTGCTCCTGGGCGTGGCCGTTCCGATGCTTGGAGTCGGGCTGACCTTCCTATGGTCGCGGGGCGGAGCACGGCAGCCGGGGATTCTGGGGTTTGGGGTGCTTGCGCTCGGCGCTGCTGCTGCTCTTTGGGGTGGCAGTGCCATCTACCTAGGGATCGGCGCGGACTACTCGGCAGTGGCGGGTATGACGATGAGCGCTGCCCCTGCCGGCGCGACCCACCAGACGCTCTGGCGCGTCCTGGGGCATTCGCTCTTTCCGTGGAGCGGGCCGGCCGTCATCGCGTTCCCGGTCCTCCTCGCCGAGCCACCGGGAGGGAGCTCGGAGCGCGCAGAGGGTCCACCGGTCGCTCTCCTGCTATCGGCCGTGGTGCTGCTGGCCATTTGTGTCCATGGCGCCGTGGCGCCCTATGCTGGCGCGACCGGCTTTGTAGCCACTGCGCCACTCGCAGTGGCTATTGGTATCGCATTCTGCAAGATGGACCACTGGCGACGCGCCTCCCCCGTGCTCGGGATGGTGCTGGTGGCTGCCACGGTCGTAATCGGACTCGACCTCGTGCAGGAGCTCGAACGGACGCTCGTCGCCTTGAGCGTGGGGATAGAAAACGTTCCAGCGACCTTCCATCCAGTCGGCAAACGCTGGATAGCCGTCACGGTGGTGCTGTTCTGCGGAACGATGTACTTCGGGCTACTGGAGCCAAGTCGCAGCCGGCTGCGACCATTTGTGCGCGACGAGTACCTGCGTTGGCCACGGATTCTGAAGGATCTCGGGCGGGGCGACGCACTCTTGGGATTGGCAGTCGTGGAGATGGCCCTGATGATCCTGGCGGTCGCGAAAGCTACCAGCGACAAGGTCACGCACTGGTCCATGTTCGAGCAAGCACCCGCGTGGGCAGGCGCGCTCATGCGCACGGCCTGGGTGATCCTGCCCATGGCGGTGCTCGCTTTGCCAGTGGCATTTCTCACTATGCGGGACGTGTTCCGTTGGTTGTTCTCACACCCCGGAGATGCCGCTGGGAGCGTCCCGCGGTTCCTGCGAGCATGCATTCCAGGTCGAGGTACCGGCGTAGCGGTGCTTGGAGCGCTCGTCGCACAGCTCCTGAGTGTTGGCTACTATCCGGCGTTGATGCGTCAGGGGTCTCCTGCGCGGGCTTTCGATCGTTATCGAGCACTCGCCTCCGCGAGTGAGCCCTTGGGTCTGTTCGGGACGAGTGAGGAGGTGGCTCCGTATGTCGTGGGGCGGGATGTTCCCGCCTTTTACACCGCTGAGGAGGCGCTGGACTGGCTCCTTGCGGGGGGGCGGCGGTGGCTCGTGCTGCATGCGACGGAGCTCGCTTCGCTCAACGCGGCCTTCCGCGATCGCGCGGCCCTGCGCCGGAATCTCCCAGTTCTGGACGCGCGGTCTAGCCAGGTCCTGCTTGCTTCGAGCATGCTGGAAGCAGGCGACCGGAACTCGAACCCCCTGGATGCCGTGGTTCTTTCCGCCCGACCACAGCCAGCAAACCGGGTATCGGCAATGCTCGGCGACGAATTGGAGGTCCTCGGCTGGGAGCTGCGAGATCACAGTGGCCGGCTAGTTGACTCGGTCGTGACAGGGCGTCCCTACGAGTTGCGCCTGTTCTTCTGTGTGCGGGACATCCCGAGGCGCGACTGGTCGGTCTTCGTGCACGTCGATGGCCATGGGCGTCGGCACAACGCCGATCATGAACTTCTTGGCGGGCACTATCCGATCGAGCACTGGCGCGTTGGGGACTGTTTGGTGGACGCACATGAGCTCACGATGGAGCACAACTTCTCGCCCGGCGAATACCACCTATATTTTGGCCTTTACCAGGGCACGAGGCGGCTGCCGGTCACCACTGGGACGCATCACGAGAATCGGATCGACGGCGGCCGCTGGCTCGTGAGATAACGCCCGCAGCGCGGCGCCGTTCACGTTCACGACGAGGCGGCCTGGGCGCCAGCCTGGTAGGTCTCGCTATTGCCACGGCTCTCGCTCGAGGACCGTGGCCACGGCGGGATGAAGGGTGACAGCGCGTGCCATCCGAGCTAAGCGACGTCTGTGCGGGATGATTCCAAGGTCCCACCCGAGCTCTCACTAGCCGAACGGCGCATTGCCGAGCGTGTGGACGTCGAGTGGTCGGTGGATTGCGAGACCCCAGAGACGTTCCTTTATGCTTCGATCCGGAACATTTCGCAGATGGGGATCTTCGTGATGACCAGCAATCCGCTCGAAGTGGGAACGGCGCTCACCCTCCATTTCGCCCCGCCCGGGCGCGCGGGAGTGCTGATCCTGTCGGGCGTCGTCCAGTGGGTGAACCCGATGCGAGCTTTCGCTCCCAGTCCGAATCCTGGGATGGGCATCCGCTTCGTGGACCTCACGCCGGAGCAGCGCGAGCGCATCGTGGAGATTATCCACACGATTGCTTATGTGCGCGACGCTCCGCCGAACTAAGCACAGCTCCCCGCAAGTTCGTACCCACTCAAGTCGAACCCGAGCCCGACTATGAGTGGGGTTCGGCTTCGACGACACTCCGTTGCCTCCTCCCGCGGGCCACGACGTTCTAGCGGGGCGCCGCCGCCTCTTCGAGGGGGGGAGTGGGCACCGCTCCATCGGCTGCCCCGCCGTCGCTCGCCGCTTCGACGGCTCGGCTCAAAGCCTGAAGCGCCTGATCCGCGCGGGAGCCGTAGGCGGGAAGCTGCCGCAGTGCTTCGTACTTGGCGCGGGCCGCACCCCACCTCCGCAGCCGCCGCTCGCACTCAGCGCCAAGCCAGACTGCCTCGCTCCTTAGGGCCGAATTCCCCAGTGTTTCAGCCAGGTTCTCGTAACGCGGGATGGCAGACCCGCATCCAAGGTGCTCCTCGACCGCGCGCGCCGCAAGTAGCGCTGCATGGAAAGCGACGCTCGTATTTGAGTCTGCGAGCGCCTCGAATCCCTTCTGGGCCAGCTTGAAATCTTCGTTGCGGAACTGCGACATCGCCTCATCGAAGCGTGCCTTGGCCTCGGCTTCATCGAGCTGTAATGGTCCCGCGTCGGTGCCTGGGTCGTCGTCACGGGCCTGCGCGGAGGGCGCAGAGGCGGTGGGGGGGGCTGGAGCTGGTGGCTCCACCGCACCGCGTGCGTGGCGATACTCCGGTAGCGGCTCTGGGATGAGGAGCGGCGTCGTCGGCCCGTGGTCCTCATGCAGCTCGGCAGCGCCACGCTCCAGCACCCCGATCCCCTCGCGATCGCCGCGACGATCGCGGAGGAAGACGAGACTGGCACCGATCATCAGCAGCAGCAGCGCTCCCATGGCGAACTGAGGCCGCATGCTCCATCCGGCGACGATCGAGACGTAACGAGCGAAGCGTTGCCGCAGCGGTAGTCCGGCGTGGGCGAGGTTCTCTGCCTCGAGGACCTTGGGCACGAGGGTGTCGTCGATGGGGCGCAGTGGAACGAGCCCAACCTCTCGCGACGCCTTCAGCTGGGAAGCGATTCGACGGCACCGCGTGCAGTGCGCCAGGTGTCTTTGGGTTGCCGCGGCGTCGATCTCCCCGAGCTCACCGTATACCCAGTCCAGCACCACACGGTCGAAGTTCTCACAGTCCACAGCGGTATCCCTGAAAGCCTTTCAGCGTAGCGCACGCACGTACTCCTCCAGACCCGAAAAGGCCTGGCGCACGAATTCGATCGCGTAGCCCAGCTGCATGCGAAGGGTTGTCGGATCCAGCTCGAGCAGCTCGGCGATCTCGTCCAGGCGCATCCCCCCGAGCTCGACGAGCAGCAGGGCCTCCAGCTGCAGGGTGGGCAGCCCCGCGAGAGCACGGCTCGCACAGGCGGTGGGGGAACGTTCACCCAGCTCTTCCTCATGATCACCTGGCGCGAAAGCGCCTTGGTTGGTCAGCTGACGCGCTTGTCGGAGTGCGATGGAGAAAGCCCACGTTGCAAATCTCGTCTCGTGCTTGAACTCCGCTGCGCGACCGACGACTTCGAGAAATGTGTCGACCACGAGCTGATCGGCTAAGTGGCTGTTTCGTGTGAGGTACCAAGCGAAGGTGTGGAGTGAAGCCACGTACCGGCGCACCAACTCGGCGAATGCCGCCCGTTCTCCTCGGCGGTAGCGGACCATCAAAACCTCATCACTGACGTCGGCTCTTGGATCGAGATATCTGCTCGCGTGCTGGAATGGCATGGGCGGTAGAGTCGACTGAGCGGCCTAGGAGTGGCCGCGGACGAGTTCGTGAGAGGCTAGCTTCTACGCCTGATCGCTGCCAAGAACGAGGAGCAAGTGTGCCGCAAGAGGGTTCCTCCTTCCTCGAGGGGACTCGCTATGCGGAGCGGGTCACGAGGCCGTTCGCGGTGTAACCCCGTCAAGGATCGACTCCGCGACCAGCTCGCGCTTTAATAGGGCGCAGACGAGCCCAAGGCACGCCGTGGCGTTTCTTGGTATGGCGGGAGCAGGCTAGACGATGCGAGTTCGGTGGGCGATTCCCTTCCTGTCTTTGGTAGCGAGCGTCATGCTGGTTGCGGTTTCATGGGCTCGCCAGTCAGGTGCGCAGACGCCTGACGGCGCGAGAACCAGCGAGTCGCTGCCGTCCTCCGAGTCGGTGGCTGGGCCCGCCGGCACGTCGACGCACCAGCCGCCGTCGCCTGGCACAACCTCTCCGGCGCTGGCGGGAGAGCGCCCGGCACGTGGCGATGAGGCGGCTCCGCGCGCTGCACCCTCGGCGGCACCGAAGGCCCCCTCGAACCGCGGCCAGCCCGACGGGGGCACGTTTGCTGTGCGGCTGCGTGATCTCGAGCAGCGCATCGACGAGCTGAAGGAGCAGATTCGACGGAGCCATACCCGCCTGAGTCTGCTGAGCGACGCTATCCTCTCCGGAGGCCTGGGTGGCGCGCGCGCGGATATCACCGTCTTGAACGAGCTGAGTGACGTCTTCCGCCTCGAGAAGCTTCTCGTGTTGCTGGATGGTGCGGTCCAGTACAATAAGTCCGACGAGGGCGGCGTCCTGGCTGAGCAAGAGCGGATCCCGGTGTTCACAGGGTCGATCCCGCCGGGGGACCACACTGTGCAGGTCCTCGTCAAGCTGCGCGGGCATGGATATGGAGTCTTCTCGTATCTGCGCGGCTACCACTTCGAGATCAAGGATACCCATTCATTCACGATCACCGAGGGCAAGGCCATCGACCTCGACATCATCGTCTTCGAGGAGGGGGGCATGACCACCCCGGTGGAAGAGCGGCCCAAGGTGCGCTACTCCGAACGGGTTCAGTCCATCACGGAGACCGAAGGAGCGACCCGTCGTGTGCAGCCAAGGCGGCGCATCCGGGAATCGAAACGGCCGTCGGGAGATGAATAGGTGGGCCAGAGAAAGGCTTCCGTTATCGCATTATGGTTGACGGTTGGTTTGAGCTCCACCTCGCCGGTCCACGCGGCGGACTCGTCCGCGGCTTTGGACGAAGCGCGCGCCGCCGTGAGCTCGGTGCGCGGGAGGATACCGGAACTCAGGGCGAGCGTCAGAGCCGCCCTGACGAGCGATTGGAGCGTGCCCAAGCGCATCTCGGCTGGTGAGCTCCATATCCGGAACGGCAACCTCGCCGACGCCATTGACGTTCTGAACCAGGTGGTCGAGCTGCATGCCCAAGGCGCGGCGAGTGAGGTCGAGGCTGCTGACGCCGAGATGCTGCTTGCCGAGGCGTACTTCCGCGATTCGCAGCTGCTATCGGCCAAACGGCACTACGCGCGCATCCTTGGGCGAGCGGCGCATCCGGCCTACGCCGGCCACGCGGGACGCGCACTGGCTCGGTACGTCGATGTGGCTTTGCGCACGCGCCACGATGGTCTGCTCCAAGAGGCGCTTTCCTTCCTTGGTGCGTTGTCCCTTACGGACGAGGATGGTTCTCTCACGTATGCGCGAGGAAAGCTCCTCTATGCCGTGGGGAGGCACGACGAGGCGCTGCGCACGCTTCGCAGCTTGCCAGGTTCCTCTGAGTTCGCTCTCCAGGCGGGTTACTTGGAGGGGGTCGTTCTGATGAAGATAGCCGAGGCTCAGAACGCTGGTGAGGGCCGCGCTCTCGATCCTCGCCGTTTCGATGCAGCCATTGAGCGGTTCGGTGTCGTCGCCCAAACGGCCGCCGACGGCGAGGAGGAGCAGCAAGTCGTGGACCTCGCATGGATGGCAATCGGCCGGCTATTGTATGAGCTCGGAGAGTACCCTGCTGCAGCGGAGGCCTATAGTGCCGTGCCGCAATCCTCGCCGGAGTTTTCCACCATGTTGTACGAGCTGGCTTGGGTCTACGCTCGTCAGGGGGACCACGACAGGGCGCAACGCGCTCTGGAAGTGCTCAGCATCACACACCCAGAGGACTTGGAGTTCGCCGACGGAACGCTGCTACGAGCGGATCTGATGCTGCGGTCCGGACGCTACGAGGGTGCTCTTGGCCTTTACCGAGGGGTACGCCGCCGATTCGAGCCAATCCGCGCTGGGCTTGCGGCGTTCCTCGAGCGTACGACGGAGCCAGCCGCCTATTATGACGAACTCGTCGCGGATCGCCTCGATGAGAGCTCCTCGATCCACGGTCTGTCGCCCATAGTGCTCGGTTGGGCGCGGGACCAAGCCCGCGACGAGCGCGGTTTCGCGCTGATCGATGATATCTCACGTTCGCACTTGCTAGTCCGGCAAGCGCGGCGAATGGCGGTCCAGCTACGCGCCGCGCTGGCATCGCCGACAAGGGTGAAGGTATTCCCTGAGACCAGGCGCCCTTACGAGCAGGCCCTGATACTGCGCAATCGATTGGCACAGGCGGTATCCCGGCTCCTTCAGGGACTCGACGCCACAGTGACGGCCACTGCGCGCGGGCCGCTGGCAAGGCTCAGGCGCGAGCAGTCGAAGCTGGCTGCCGGCGCTCAGCGACTGCCCACGACGGCATCGGACTTCGCTCGTCGCGCTGCCGAAGGAGAGAGTCGCTGGAACCGCGCCTCGCAGCAGCTCCAGCGATTGTCGCTGGAAGTCGACCGGCTCCACGCCATCATCAACGCCTTGCATAAGGTCGTCGCGGATTCGCAAGAGCACGGCGTGAGCATCTCTGAGGCTGCGAAGCTGCGGCTCCAGGCGCAGATAGCCGCGAATGAGCGTGACGTGCGCCTCTACCGTGAACGGATTGCCGTCCTGCGGCAAACGGTGGAGCTCGGGCTTGTGCAGGTTGGCGTCGGAGACCCGCGGCTGCGGGCAGAGGCGCAGCTGAGAGGAACGCTGCTAGCGGTGGCGGGCGAGTCCTTCCGGTACGCAGGCGCTGGCCACGGAGGCGAGCGTGCCGCGAGATACGCGCGCGACGCGAGACCGCTCCTGTCCGAGGTGGCGACCCTGTCGCGGGGCCTCGACGCGCTGCTTCAGGAGATCGAAGGGCAGGCGTCGGAGCGCACGGGCGATGTGGCGCGGCAGGTCGAGGTCGAATCGCGGAGCATGCAGGCTTACGCCGAGCAGCTCGAGCGGCTCGACGACGAAGGGCGATTGCTCGTCGGGGAACTGGCGATGCTTGCATTCGTCAAGGTTCACGAGCGCCTCAAGAGCGTGGTGCTCCGTGCAGACGTCGGGACCGTCCAAGAGGCGTGGGAGCGGCGGGAGGGGCGCCGCGCCCGTGTGCGCGCCCTTCAGCGCGAACGCGCACGCGAAGAGCATTATCTGGACGAGGAGCTGCGAGAGGTGCTCGAGGACGCGGAGGATGGTCCGTGAAGAGCAGGGCTTCGTGGGTCATCGTACCCCTCCTGGCTTTGGCGCTTCCCTCGCGCCTAGCCTCAGCGGGGTCTCAGCAGGTGGCTTCGACTCAGCCCAGCGTCCCCTCGGAGGCGAGTGGGACGGTAGAACTGAAGTCCGTCGAAGATCCCGGCGAGGGGAGAGCTGCTGGCCCATTCGAGCCCCTACCTGCTCCGACGCCCGCCCAGATCCAAGCGCTCGGCCTTTTGCAGGAGGAGGCGGTCAGCTACGAGGAGAGCGCGAAGGAGTACCGTCGGACCATCCATACTGCAGTCCGACACCACTACGAGCGCCGGCGCCAGAAGGTGCTCGCTTCGTTGAACGGCAGGATCGAGAGCGAGCAGATCGAGCTGGAGAGGGCGCGGGATGCCGCCATGGAGCGACTAGAGGCATTCATTGCGCATTACAGCGGTTCCAATGCCGATCCTCATGCAACCCCGGACGCCATGTTCCGTCTGGCTGCGCTGCACGAGGAGAAGACGCGTGCAGAGTTCGAAGGGGATCTGGGACCGGGGCTCGCGCCAGCGATGGCACTGTATTTGCGCATTATCCAGGAGTTTCCCCAGTATGAAGAGATTGCCGCCGTTCACTACTACTTGGGCCATGCCTACACAGACGTGGGGCGGCTCGAGGAAGGGCAGCAGGCATGGCGCTCGCTGGTTTGCGCCAACTCCTACCGCGTCGCAGCCAAAGGCGGAGATGGGCACGCGATCAGGGTTCAATCCTTGCCTCAGGACCACGATGAGGCTTTCTGGACACGTTGGTACCTGGACAACCCCGTCCCCCTCGACAAGGCGCATCGGCGGCGACAGGTCGGTCCCTCCGGACCCCAAGACGCGGAGCTCACGTTTCGGGACCCTTATGCGGACTGCGAGGCGCTTCCGCAAAAGAGAGAACCAGGCGCAGAGCCTCGCTATCTCGCGGAGACTTGGTGGCAGCTGGGAAACTACCATTTCGATGGTTTGGATGGGAGCGCCGGGCCCTACGCATTGAGCCGGGCAGTGAGCGCGTATCTCCACTCGTTGGATTACGAGGAACCGCCGCTACATGGCGTTGCGCTCTACAAACTGGCGTGGTCGCACTTCAAGCAACAGCGCTACGCCGCTGCGGTCCAGAGCTTCGTCCGGCTACTCGATTACGCGGACGTCCAGCAGGAGGCCACCGGTGATCCCGGTGCAGATTTCAGATCCGAAGCCTATACCTACATTGCTGCGTCCCTTACGTACCTCGACCTAGCGGGTCCCCCTGAAGGCGATCCCTTCATCCCGCGGAGCGATGTCCTCGACGTCGAGGCGGATCCGGTGCGCGCCGAAGCGGCAATGGCGGTCGCGCTCGAGAGGGTGAAAGACCCGGCGCTGATTCCTCAAGATGAGCTGTGGACCGTCGAGATCTACAAGGCCCTCGCGCAAGAGTTCGCCGAGATCAATCAATTACGCAATGCGATTGCTGCGCTAAGGCTCGCTCTCGAGCGCTTTCCCCTGGACCGTGAGGCTCCTACGCTGCAGAACCGTGTCGCCGATCTCTATCAGGAGCTGGCGCGGCTTTCACCGGAAGGCTCTGCAGCGAAGGACGAGTACGCCAGGCTTGCCCTGCGCGCCCGTACGGACCTCTCCGCGTATGTGGGTTCCACCCCGTGGACAGAGGCAAATCGCGAAGATCCAGCGGCAATCCATCTGGCAGAGGAGCTGGCGCGGAGCGGCCTGAGGCGGGCTGCCGCCGATCACACGAATCTCGCGCGCCAGTATCAGGAACGAGCTCGTCAGCTGAGCGATCCCGATCAGCAGCGCTCTTTGCTAGGCGCAGCTGTCGATTCCTATGCGATGGCCGAACAGGCGTGGTCGGCGTACCTGGCGCAGGACCCAGGCGCTCCGGACGCGTACGACACGCGCTTCTGGTTGGCTGACGCGAGGTATAAGGGAGTGGTCCTCCGCGTCGCTCTCGAGCAGAGCCCGACGGACCAGGAGGTCGAGCTCGCGCGACAGGCGGTCGTTGCGGTCCGCGATTCGAACGAGGACGACAAATACCTGCAGCCAGCTGCTTTCTATCTCGTGAGCCTGTCTGAGGAGGTGCTCAAGGATCGCTACCGGCTCTACGAGCGTTCCGGCGGCCGGCAGGGAACAGAGCGCCGCGACGAGGTACGCTTTACCGGCGTTGGAGCGGACCGGCGGGTGGTGAAGGAGGAGCTGCCGCCGCTCGTCAAGAGCGCCGTGGACGCGCGTGATGAGTACAATCAGCGTATTCCGCTGGAGATGGACCCGGAGCAGAATGGGCTTCTGTACGCCTACCAGGCCGCAGATTACTTGTTCGTGTACGGACAGTTCGAGGCGGCTCGGGAGCGGTTTAGTGCCATTTATGAGAAGTATTGCGGCACTAATGAATGGGGATACCGCGCTTGGGAAAAGCTAATCAGCATGAGCAACTTCGAGGGCGACGCAGTGCAGAGTCGTGCGCTCGCGGACGCTGCAAGCTGTGCCTATGACGAGGAGACCCGGCGCGCCGAAGAGCAGATCAGGAAGCCCGTCAGACAGGGGGTCGCGTATCTTGACGCCCGCGCACTCTATGATCAGGCGGAGGCAGCTCCTGCTGGCCCGGAGCGCGACGCGAAGTGGCGCGCGGCGGCGGCGGCCTATCGCCAGGCGCTCGATGCTGCTCCCGATCGTGACGAGGCTCCGGAGGCGGCGATGAACGGTGCTTTTGCGTACAAGCAGGTCGGTGAGTATGACAAGGCAATAGCGATGTACGAGCTGCTCATTGCTCGCTATGGAGATGATGAAGCGCTGCGTGCTCTCAGGGACGGGACAGCCGAGGGTGAGGAGCGCGGCGCCCCCGATCCGGCCAGGTACGAGGAACGTGTCGGGTACCTCAAGGGTGCCTTCGACGCGCTTGCTGCGGCGTACGTCCTGTTCTTCAACTATCCGCGTGCGGCAGAGACCTTCAACTCGATGGCTGTCAGCCCTCACTTCCAGACCGAGGTGCGCCTCGATGCCGCACGACAGGCCCTCTCTCTGTACGCGAGTTTGGGCGACTCCGGCGGCATGGGGCGGGCGCGGGCGCAGCTGACCGAGCTGCAGGCGTCGCCCGAGCAGATCGCAGAAGCGGACTACATCGCCGCGACGGCGGCGCTGAAGCAGTGGGATCGTCTCAGCCCCAATCAAGGGGCGAACGCAGGGGCGCGCGAGGCCGCGCAGAGATCGATGGAGCGCTTCTTCCAGGTGCACCGGCAGAATCCCGCGGCGGCCAGGTATTTGGTCCGCGCAGCATACCACGTCGCGGTGACCAAGGCGGCGGGTGGGGCTCGGGATACGGGAGCATGGCGCGAGCGGGCGATCGCCGCGTTCCAGGACTGGAAACAACGCGCGCCCGTGGAGGAGGGTCGCAACGTGGCCCTCGGCTCGCCGGAGGCCGGAATGGCAGCGGAGCTAGACTATGCTCTGGTGGACGACGCCTTGCGGCGAACCTTCGACTACGAGACGGGGCACCATCGCTATGAAGGTACTGGAGTCGAGGTCATCCAGGCGTTTCGGCAGGACGCCGTGAAAGCGAGAGAATGGCTCGACCGCTTGCAGCGAGTGGTCAGCGATTATCTCTCCCCCGAATGGTCCACGATTGCCGTAGCGCGCCAGGGCTCCCTCTATGATTCATTGCGCTCTGGGCTCTATAACGTCCGTCCTCCCCAGTTGAAGATGTTCGACGACAAAGCAGAACGAATGCTGAAGAAGGCCGAGGAAAGTGACAATCTAGAGCTTCAAGAGCAGGCGGACGCGTTGCGCACTCGTGTCCGGCAAGCCTGGCGCGAGCAGCGGGACCGCGAGCTGGACGGAGCCGACAGGATCATGGTGGACCGGTATGCGACCGCGATCGTCTATGCGAAGCGGTATCACGTCTCGAACCCGGTGGTGAGCCAAGCGGTACGTCGTCTGGCGTTCTTTACGGACGTGCTCGGAGAGGCGCGAATGAGCGAGTTCGCGTCGAGGGTGGCGGGGCTGGCCTACAGGGAGGGAATGTTCACTCGCATGCGTCCGGGTCTTGTCAGAGCTCCCAAGGCGGATGGCATGCCGGCACCCCTTCCGGTGGCAGTCCCGTGACAATCATGCCGGGGCGAACGCAAGGTGGCACGCCAGTGAAGGCTCCGGGCATCAACTGTCGTGCGCGGGGCTGGTGGGCATCGTGGGTGGCCCCGTGGAGCTGTCTGCTGGCGCTGGCATGCGGGCACAGGCAGGTTCGCGCGCCCGAAGAGGGTCCGCCCAACGCGGAAGTCCGGGTCCCCGACGAGACCGCCCGCCGCTCGGCTCCCGCGGCTAGCGGGACATCGAAGTGGCCACCGATGAGTGCCGCCGCCCGCGAGCACTATCGGGCCGGCGCGAGTGCATTTCTTCGAGGAGACCTGGAGGGCGCGGTAACGCAGTTCCAGCGCGCCGAGCAGGTCGACCCAAGAGCCTTTCGGGCGGCCTACTCCTTGGGGGTCGTGTTGCAGCGCCTCGGGCGGACGGCGGAGGCCCTGGGGGCTCTCAATCGGGCTTTACGTATCGTGAGCGACTATGAGCCGGCCATCGTTGCCTACGCGTTGCTTCAAGCGAGGCTCGGCGATCTGGATGGCGCGGAGCGTTTCCTCAAGCAGCGTCGCAGCGCGATGCCGAACAGCGCGGCTCTGCCGGGGGCGTTGGCCGAAGTCGCGAGTCTGCGCGGGGACTCGGGAGCTGCCCAGGCCCTGGCCCAGGAAGCCCTGAAGAAGAACCCAGACTACCGGCCCGCGATGGTCACCCTTGCCCGGGACCACTACCGGAGCCGCCGGTTGGATCTTGCTTCCTACACACTGAGAGGCATTCTCGAGGGCTACGGTCCAGAGAATCCACCGCGCGATCCGCGCAATGCCGAGGCGTTCCTGTTGAGGGGGCTCATCAACGAGGAGCAAGGCAATCGTGCTGAAGCCATCAGCGACTATCGACAGGCAGTCACGTTGCGCCCGGACCTGGTGGAAGCGCGGCTGCGGCTCGGTCGCGCCTTGCTCGAATCTGGAGACGCAGACGAGGCCGTGCCGTTGCTGGAGGGTGCGGTCGCCTACGATCGAACGAACCGGGACGTTCGGCTGAACCTGGGAGACGGCTACCGTCTTCAGGGACGCGCGAAGCCCGCCAGAGAACAGCTGGAGTGGGTTGCGGCGAAGGAGCCGCAATCCGCGCAGGTACAATACAATTTGGGACTGCTCTATCTATTCACGAGAGAGTTTCCCGGCCTTTCGCCTGCGGAGACTGCGGATCGTGCTGTCCGCCACCTGGAGCGGTACAAGGAGCTAGCGGGCCGGGCAGAGGGAAGCCTGGATGCTGACGAGCTGATCATGAGGGCGAAAGCAAAGAAGGCTCTCATCGAGGCGGAGGCCCAGTCTGCTGGCAGCAAGGAGCGAGGGGAAGCAGGAGTCAATGACGGAGGTGGCACATGATGCGCCAAGTAAGGTTTGCTATAGTCCTGGTTGCAGTGTCTGGAGGAATGGTGAAGAGAAGCTACGCCCAGTCGAAGGGTAGGGTAGTTACAATTAGCGAGGTCACGATCGTCGGGCGTGTCCAGAAGCCAATCGCCGCCGTTGACGTGAGCCGAATCCCGCCGAAACTCACCCTCGGCGAAATGAAGCAGCCTTTCTTGAGGCGCATTGAGGAGGTCATCAGCCGCGAGCCGTTCTAGTCGAGCATTCCATATGGCGTGGGCGTTCATTGCACTCGGATTCTCGGTCCTCTGTGTCGGCGCATCTCTGGCTGCGCTGCGCCGGGTCTCGGTGCGGCACCTTGGGCGACCAGTCGACGCCCTGCGCAGGATCTCGCGTTCTGGGTGGGCGCAGCGCGCCGCAGGCCAGGCGGTGGAGGGCTCGGGCGATTCGGACGACCGAGCTTGGGAGCTCGTGACGCGGGTTGCATCGGAGTGCGACCCGCTGGCTGCTGCGGCGTTGCTCGAGGAGGGACGGGCGGACGTGAGACTCGAGCTGGCGCGCGGTGTCCCGGTCCCCGCTGCCTGCGCGCGGATCAGCCTGGCATCGGGGACCGCCTGCGCCCTCTTCGCGTTCGGGTCGACCCTTGTGGGGGCCGGGCCTGGGCCAGCACCGGGCGTGGCGTGCTTCGCGATAGGGTTGCTGGGGGCGTTGACCTCGCTGTTTGTAGGCAGAGTAGTCAAGCAGAAGGCGCACGCCGCCGCGGCGGACTACTCGCTGTTGTTTGGTCGGCTGGCAGAGCATCTGCAGAGGCCGCTCGGCGTGTGGATTGAAGCATGTCAGGGAGCGCCGGGCCGGGGCCCCGTCCGCGTACAGCCACGGGCCCAGGAGGTAGGCTAGATTGGGTGCGCGAGACCGGGTACTCTGCCGACGGCGGACGCGCTGGCTGGTTCGTGGCTGCGCGCTTCCGAGAGTGCTTCGGGCGCCCGATCCAGCTGGTGGTAGTGGCGGTCCGACGGAGGACCCTGGATGACTCAGCAGCAGCTTCACCCCGACGGGGCGCCGCCACGCCCCGGAAACATGACGGCGGTGATGCGCGCTCTCGTTGCAGACGGGCCGAAGGTTCTCCGTGTGGGCTTGGTGACCGTCGGGCGTATCCGGCAAGAGCAGATCATCGAGCCGCATGCCGACGTCACCGTTGGCCCCAGCGAGAAGAGCATGTTCGTGCTGGGTGCGCGCAACTTGCCGGGGGTGTTCAAGCTGTTTCAGTGGGTGGATGGGCGCTACTGCCTCAATGTCCTCGACGGCTTTCGGGGGCGGCTGGCTTTGGGCGGCAGGGTACGCGACTTGGACACGCTCAAACGCGAGGCGCGGCGGCGTCCAGACGGCAGCTACCAGATAGAGCTCTCCGATGATGCTCGCGGCAGGGTAGCAATCGGTGACGTGGCGGTGCTCTTCCAGTTCGTGACAAGGCCACGGAAGGCGCCGCGCCCGCAGTTGCCGGCTGCTGCCATGCGCGGCGCGTCCGGGATCGATTGGCCTACCACGGTCATCGCAAGCTTCAGCTTTTTGTTGCATTTCGTGGCGATTGCCGCGCTCTACTCAGACTGGCTCGACCCTGTCGTCGACGAGGAGTACCAGGTTGCTGGGTTGGTCGAGACTGTAAAGAGCCTGCCTGCGCCGCCGCCACTGGAGCAGGCAGAGCCCGCGGAGTCCAAGAAGGATGAGGGGACCCAGGAGCAGGCAGCCAAGCGGGTTGCCCGCGCGAACAAATCCTCACGGCAGGCGAACAAGCCGGCGGGCGCGTTGTCGCAGGCGCAGGCTGCTGCGCTCAGCAGAGACCTCGAGTCGCTGGAACTTGCGACGCTAGGTGGCTTGGTTGGGCAGGGGCCGGCCACGGCTGGTGTCCTCGATTCGAGTAGCCTCGCGCCAGGGTTGCTCGACGAGGCCGCCGCGAGTGCTGCAGGTGTTTCCGGTGAGTCGCTTGGTGGTCTGAAGCTCGGAGACGGTGGGGGGACGATACGCCCCGGGGCCGCGGGCGGAGGCTTGGCGACGATTGGCACCACGGGCAAGGGGAAGGGCACCGCGGAAACCGTCGGCACCGAGCAGAAGGTGCAGGGGCCGAAGGGATCTGCAAACGTCGGTGGTGCGGCGGTTGCGGGGGGAAGCGTCAGCAATGCCGACAGCGTCGTTGCGCGAATGCGAGCTGGTTTCCGTGCTTGCTACAATCGCGAGCTTCAATCGAATCCTGACGCCCAAGGACGTATTATGCTCACCATCAAGATAGGGCCGGGAGGGGAGGTCCAGAGCGTCACCGCCAGTCCAACTGGTAACCTTGGTTCGGCGGTAGCCTGCGTGCGGGCCCGCGCCGCAGCTGCACAGTTCGCGCCGCCAGAAGGCGGGACGGTCTCGGTGATTCAGGTGCCCGTGACCTTCGTGAAGCAGTAGGGAGTATGCCGTCGTTTCGGACGAGCTCCGTCCCGCGGGCTGCTGCCGCGCGGGGAGAGGGAGTTTGACAGGAATAGATGGACATTTATACTCGATCCAGGTCTTTCCTGGACTTCCGGGGGCGCCGTGTCGATGACAAGAAGCAAACCAGCGATTCTCGTTGCAGGTGCTGTCCTGAGCCTAGGATTGGGAACTGCCACAGGGCAGGAGGGGCCCGGTCCGGAACCGAGCGATACAGTCGCGTCGATCGATGAGGGTGCAAGCGCAGGGGAGCTGCTGGAGGGAGCCCGGACCGCTCTGGTGGACATGAGGCACGCTCAGGTAGGGCTGGAGCGGTTGATCGAGGCGGCTCGTGCCGACCGCGACGTCGTCCTTGTGCTGTGCCTGACGGATAAGCTCGGCCAGGTGAATGCGGCCATGCGTTCGGCAGAGGGGCGCCTCAAGGCGCTCCAAACGGCAGTGGAGCGAGGCCTCTCCGAGCGCATGCGTCACGAAGCGGCCATGATTGGCGTGCTCAGAGACCGAACCGTGGCAATGGAGTCGGAGGGTGACCAGTGCGTGGGAGGGGAAGTAGGGTTCGTCGGCGAGGGCCGTCTGGAGGTGCGAGTCGATCCTGGCATTCCGCCAGCGGACTCGAGTCTCTTCCCGCCTGACGATTCAGTGCTCGAGCCGCCGCCCTTGACCAGCCCGACCAAGTAGCAGTGGCGTCGGGGAGTCTCCGCTGGCTAAGTTCGCCCGAGCTTCCATTTCGAATGCCGTCCATTTGCTTCACCTTGCTGCTTCTGCTGTTCGTGTTTACGGAGGGCGGAGCCGTGCGGGCGCAGCCGCTGCCGCCGCTCTCGCCGGTGGCTGCCCAGGAGGGCGGCGCTGGGGTTCGCTGGGGCCGGTACGTCCTGCACCCGGGGGTGATGGCCAGCCTGGGATACGACACCAACTACTTCAGGCGCTCGGGCGATTCGATCACCCTCGATGGATACGAGACGGCGCGTGAGTCGCCCATCGTCTCCGCCTGGCGGCTGCGGATCACGCCTGCGCTCGTGCTGGTCAACCAGGCGTCAGAGGCGGCGCGTTCGGGGGTCCCACCGAAGCTCATGTTCCGCGCGACGACCTACGCCGCGTACGATGAGGTGATCGCCGCTGCCGAGTACCGCGGTGAGCGGACTGATCAGCGCCGGTTGGATGCTGGACTGGAGGTCTTGCTCGACGCCCTGCCGGAGCGGGTTTGGGGGGCCGATGCGCGCGGGCAGTATGTCCGAATTTCTGAGCCTTCGGGGAGTGAGGACGTAGAACTCGGGTGGGAACGCGAGGCGGCAGGGCTCGACCTTGGTGCGAGCTGGCGGCCACTCGGCGGGATGCTGAGGTGGAGGCTCGGCTACGGCTTCCGGTACACGTGGTTTCGTGAGAACTTTCAGTACCTTAATAATTTCGAGCAGGCGGTCGAGACGAGGGGGAGCTTCCGTTTCTTGCCTCGGACTGTCTTCTTCTACGAGGGAAGGTATGCGTTCCTTCGTTACCAGTATCTAGATACCGATCAGAACCATGGAGATTCCATCCACACGCGTCTCGGTATCAATACCCTTTTCAGTAGTCGCGTTGCAGTCGTTGCCGCAGCTGGCTGGACTGCAAGCTTCTACCAGAGGGTAGGTAACACAGAGGTTCATAATTGGGATGGTATGACGTACACCGCGGAAGGGCGCTACTTCCTCAATCCAACCCGCCCGCTCCAGCCGGGCGACACCGGGCAGGGGATGTCGTCCGCGGCGGTGGGCATCACGCGCAGCTACCAGAATAGCTATCTCGCTGACTACGCTCGTCGTACCCGCGGCTTCGCGCGGGTGAACCTCCTCGTCGGACAGCGCATGCGCCTCGAATCAGGGGTCGGCGTCGCCCTCCTTCAGCGTCCTGAGTTCGAGATTCGGGACGAGGTGGTGCGCCCGCAGGACGAGTATCGCATCGATGCCACCGCGCTCGCGGAGTACCGCCTGATCCAATCCGTCGCAGTGCGTGGTACGGCGACGTACGACGCAAGTCCATCGGATGTCTATTTCTTCGTCCCCGCGGCCGCTGGAGACGCGACCTCGCGCCCGTTCAGCGACAACCTGGCATACTCGAGGCTGCAGCTTTGGCTTGGCTTGCGCTGGTTCCTGTGACATCACTCAACGCGGTGGCAAGGATTGCACACGGCCCCGAGCGAAATTGGTTGGTTCCTCGCGGGCTCGCAGTACTCGCGGTCTACCTGATCCTGGTATGTGGCTGCGGCGCCAGCAGGCAACGGGGCGATGCCGGTCTGCCTCCAGCCGTCGAGAGTACCAACCTGGGAGCGGGGGACGTTCTCGAGATCCGCATCGTCGGAGAGACTGAGTTGCCGGAGGAATATCAGGTGGCATCCGACGGCACACTGGATATCCCCTACATCCACCGGGTTTCTGTGGCCGGGCTCGAGCCGCAGCAGGTGCAGGCCTTGATCCGCCGGAGATTCATCAGCGACGGTATTCTGACGGACCCCAGTGTCGTGGTCCGTGTCAAGGAGTACAACAGCAAGCGGGTTACTCTGTTGGGGCAGGTGCAGAGGCCCGGCAAGTTTCCCCTCACGACGGGCATGACCCTCCTCGAAGCGCTGAGCATGTCGGGAGGTTTCACGCCGCTAGCCCGAAGCGATGCCGTACGTATCACGCGAAAGACCCCTTCCAAGACGCACACGGTGGTCGTCGACGTCGATGCGATAATGGGTGGCGTGCACCGTGATATCCCCCTGCAGGCGGGCGATTCTATCTACGTCGGAGAGCGTATCTTCTAAGGTTTCCATGCCCATCATCTCACCTTCGAGTCCACTCGTTCTGGGGTCCGCATCTCCGCGGCGCCGCGATCTCATTCACGGGCTCGGCATCCCGTTCATTGTCGTCACCGCCGAGGTCGACGAGCGCCGTTTCGCTGGCGAGAGTCCCAATGACTATCTGTCACGTGTCACACGCGACAAGCTCACGGCGGTGCAGGCCCGCCTTGCTGCCGAGCCTCGGCCCCATGCGGCGGTTCTGGTGGCGGATACCGTCGTCATTCTGGATGGGGATGTGCTGGGGAAGCCGAGGGACGTCGACGAAGCGGCGCTGCTGGTCGGGAGCCTCGTGGGGCGTACGCACCGTGTCAAGACGCGGTTCTCCATTGCGAAGAAGGGAGAGCTGCGGCCAGTCGTGGAGCGGACGGTAGGCTCGGACGTGACGATGCGGGCGGCGAGCGAGCGCGAGGTGTGGCGATACGCGGTCACTGGCGAAGGATTGGACAAGGCGGGAGCCTACGCAGTGCAGGGCATCGGCGCGTTCCTGGTCCAGCGCATCGAGGGCTCTTGGTCGAACGTTGTCGGACTCCCCGTCTGCGAGGTCGTGACGGAGCTAGTGGGCGCGCGATTGCTCGATGAGTTTCCATGATCCGTCGCCGGCTGCTGTCCCGTCTCCCGGCGGCGCCTGCGCTGCAGGTCGAGGCCGCCTATTGCGCCGCCTTCGCGCTCGTGGTGCGCTTGATCGTCGTCGTTTTGTCTGCTGGAAGGTTTCCGCCTGCTGAGGACGGCCGCTTCTACCACGTCGTGGCAAGCCGGATAGCGCAGGGCGATGGCTACACCTGGCAGTGGCCAGATGGCGTCGTGACCTATGCAGCACACTACCCCGTCGGCTACCCAGCGCTCGTGGGCCTTCTCTATAGCGTGTTCGGACCGCACCCCTGGGCGGCCATGCTTCTGAACGCCGTGCTCGGGGCACTGGCGGTGTACTGGCTCTTTCGTGTCGTAGCAGTGAGCGGGTCGCGTCGCGCCGCGCGTTACGCCGCCGTCGCGTTGGCGGTACAGCCGACACTGGTCGCCTACACGGCGGCATTGATGACGGAGGGTGTCGCAGCGGCGTTGACGGTTGGAGCTTGTTGGTTGGCGGTACCGCAGCCAGGCGGGGCGCGCCGAGGGTGGCGGTTTGCGGCCCTTGCCGCTCTGCTCGGTGTTTGTGTGCTCGTCCGTCCTCAGCTGCTGCTCCTGGCGCCGGGGCTCGGCTGGCTTCACGCCCGCTGGCAAGGTCACAGCCAGGTGCGCGCGCTCGCTGGGGCGGCCCTTCTGAGCGCAGGCTGCCTCGTCGTTGTCGCGCCTTGGACAGTCCGCAACTGCTACCGGATGGAGCGCTGTGTCCTGGTGAGCGCGAACAAGGGCTGGAACCTCTTGATTGGCACCGCCGTGGAGGGCGAGGGGAGGTGGATCGCGATCGAGGAGGTGGGTGTGCCGCCAGAGTGTCGAACCGTTTACGGCGAAGCCGACAAGGATGAGTGCTTCTCGCGGGTTGCGCTCGCGCGCATCGCCGCGGCGCCATCGGAGTGGCTATCTCTCATCCCACTGAAGCTGACCGCCACGTTCGACGAAGTGGGTGCGCCGGGCTGGTACTTCGCCACGTCCAGCAGCGGTTTCACGGAATCGCGGCGACAGCTGCTCGCTATCATCGAGGCGGCTGCCCAGCGTGGGTCCCTCCTCGTTGGCCTCCTCGTGCTCGCCGTTCGGTCGCGAGTCCGGCGATTGCCACGCTTGGCTCTGGCCGCGGTCGGAGTATTGGTGATCTGGCCGGCTGCATGGCTCAGTGCGGTCCTGCTTGTAGCGCTTGCCTGGGCTCGTGGTGGCTGGCGGATACCCGCCTTGGGGGCTGCTGGCCTGGTGATCCTGACCACCGCGGCCACCCACGCTATTTTCTTCGGCGCGGCGCGCTACGGGATGGTGGTCTTGCCTTGGCTTTTGGCCATTCCCTTCGCCGCCTGGTCCATGGACGAGTCGACGCTCGGAGGAGGCGAGTCCGGCGCCGCTCCGACAGGCTGATCCCGACGTTCGCGCGCTGGCCATTTTGACAGAATGCCAGGGCGCGCGCGATAATCGGCCCCCATCAAGGAGTTCTCCCGATCATGCCGCTGATTCAGACCGAAGAGGCTGCCCGCCGCCTCGCCCGAGCCATTGCCAGCGACCTCTCGCTCTACAATGAAGAGAAGATCATCCGTGGCATCGAGCAGGACACGCTCTTCGACGAGCTGAGCGAAGAGATCGAGGAGGGGCGGGCGCTCTACAAGAGCAGGGTGGCTCCGGACCTCTATCGTCGCAACTTCTACGATCGGGCTCTGGTGGATATCCTCGTGAAGTCGAAGGGGCACATCCGAAGTCCTATCTGGTGACTCGCCATTGACGCCGCCCTTGCGTTTCGTCCTTGCTGCGGGGCAACCGCGTGGCCGCGTGGATAGGGTGCTGGCCGGTCTGATGGAGGGGGTGTCCCGTGCCACGATCCAGCGCTGGATCACCGAGGGCCGCGTATCTCGCTCGGGCGTTGCCTTGCGGGCGCGCGACAGCGTGGCTTCAGGCGATGTCATCGTGGTCCAACCCGGGCTGCGTCCGAGTTCCCGGGCCGAGCCGGACGGGTCCGTCGCGGTAAACGTCGTCTTCGAGGACGAGCACTTGGTAGTCGTCGACAAGCCGGCGGGAATGGTAGTGCACCCCGCTCGCGGGCATGCCTCCGGCACTCTCGTCAATGGGTTGTTGGCGCGTCCTGGCTTCGCGCTGGGCGGGGCGGGTGCGGATCCCCGCGATGCCGCTGGTCTGCTCAGGCCGGGAATCGTGCACCGAATCGACAAGGGCACCAGCGGACTTCTGGTCGTCGCCAAAACGGAAGCTGCCAGGGAGTCGCTGAAATTCCAGCTTGCGGAGCATACTGTCATCCGACGCTACTCTGCCATCACGGCGGGCGTCCCCCTCGTGTCCACTATCCGTACGCTCTACGGCAGGCATCCGAAGTCGCGCCTCCGGTTTACATCGGAGACCAGTGCGGGGAAGCATGCCGTCACGCATGTCGCCGTGCGCGAGGTCCTTGCTGGCGGAACCGCCGCGCTGGTGCAATGTCGGCTCGAGACAGGGCGCACTCATCAAATCCGGGTCCATCTCAGCGAAAGGGCGGGGACCCCCATACTTGGTGATCCTCTCTATGGGCGTGTCACCGGCGCTCTCGAGGCTGTTGCCCGGCAGCTCGGTCGTCAGGCTTTGCACGCCGGACTGCTGGGTTTTCTGCACCCCGCCAGGCAGGTGTACATTGAGTTCGAGAGCACGCTCCCGAAAGACATGCAGGGCGCTCTCGAGACACTGCGTATTGCGCACGCCGCCCGCTAGAGCTCAAGGCCCGTCCGGTCACAGGCTGACGCGGAATCCGAAGCGTTCCTCGAGCGAGGCTCGCCCAGATTCCGTCAGATGGTTGCCGAACACCTCCAGCGATCGGAGTTGGCCCAGGTGCGGAGAGCGGGCGAGGGCTTGCGCTCCCGCGAGCCCAATGCCGTTGCTGCTGAGATCGAGCGTCTCCAGGCGCTTCCAGCCGGAATGCCGCGCGATGAGCACCGCTCCCGGGTCGCCGAGATCATTTCCCGCGAGGGCTAGTACCCGCAGGTTCTCGAGTGCTCGGCTCCTCAGCAGCTCCGTGATCCCGTCCGGGCCGATCCCACACCCCATGACGAAAAGCATCTGCAGATGGGGAAACCCATTGGCACTCGCCAAACCAGCGGCACCCGCCGAGCCAATCGGGTTCATTGTCAGATCCAGGACGGCGAGACCGTCCAGGTTTTGGGATTCGGCAAGGGTGCGGACGCCCCGGTGGCCCAAGGAGTTGCCGCTCAGCATGAGGACACGAAGACGAGAGAGGCTGGGGCTGGTCGCGATGGCACGCGCAGCGTCGTCATCGAGGTCATTCCCGCTCATGTTGAGCGCCCGCAGCGACTGTAAGTGGTCCGAAGCGAGTAGGGTCGAGACGCCCTCGCGCCCAAGCGCATTGTTCCCCAGGTCCAGCGCCGCGACGTGCTCTAGCGCTGATGTCTCGACGAGCGCCGACGCCAGGGCTGGTCCCCATCCGCGTCCGTTGAGGTCGAAGTGCGTGACTCCCTCAAAGCTGCTGCTCGCCAGCTGATGAAGGAGCGCGCTGGGCGACCCAGCAGACTCGAAGCGCTCCACGCGGGCGTCGGGTGCAGCCCACGGCGACTCGATGCTGGCGTTGTCCAAGCTCGCTTCGGCGCTCTCTCGTTGGGAAGCGCAGGCCAACGTGCCGCATGCGGCTGCAACGAGCCAGATGGGTCGGTGCAGAGGTGGCAGAGGAGAGAGCCAGTGAAGAATCGCCACGGCGCGACCTTTCGGAAACACCTCCAGACTACTCGAAGGGCGGTCTCAGAGCAGCAAGCGGCGCCCCGAGCCCATGCGCTTTCCGTTTCGCTGGTAGGCTGGCGGGTCTTTTCTTCGGGTAGCTCCGGCCTGCTCGCCGATGCTATGGTCCGCGGCCAGATGCGAGGCGCATGACGATACCGCAGGAGAAGAGCCAGTCCGACGTCCACCTCCTCCATGAATGTGGGGAAGCCATGACTGCGCTGCGCGGTGCAGTCGCAAAGTTGGTAGTTGGCCAGCAGGATGTCGTGGAGCTGCTCCTTGTCACACTCCTGGCGCGCGGGCATGCGTTGTTGGTCGGGGTTCCTGGTCTTGCCAAGACCCTGCTCGTCGCGACCACGGCGAAAGCGCTCGGGCTCAGCTTCGGGCGCGTGCAGTTTACGCCGGACCTGCTCCCGGCCGACATCACGGGCACCGACATCCTCGACGACTCGGAGAATCGTCACGCCTTGGGGGGGCGGCCCGTACGGTTCATGAAGGGGCCCATCTTCCACAATTTGGTGCTTGCCGACGAAATCAACCGAACACCGCCAAAGACGCAGGCAGCCCTGCTACAGGCCATGCAGGAGCGACAGGTGACGGTCGGCGGTGAGACGTATCCTTTGCCTGACCCTTTCCAGGTGTTCGCGACGCGGAATCCGATCGAGCAGGAGGGGACGTATCCGCTTCCGGAGGCTCAGCTCGACCGCTTTCTCTTGGAGGTACAGGTCAACTACCCCTCCGAGCACGAGGAGCGGGAGATCGCGCGGACGACGACGGCCGGCTCGCCTGCTGCGATCCAGCCCGTGGTCGAAGCCGCCCAGCTCCGAGAGTTCGGCAGCCTCGTGACTCGCGTGCCGGTGACGGAGGAGGCTATCGAGCTGGCCGTGCGCGTAGCGAGGGCATCGAGGCCGGGTGATACTTCGGGTCCCGAACTCGTGCGGGATTACGTGCGCTTTGGAGCGGGACCCCGCGGCAGTCAGGCATTGGTGTTGGCAGCCAAGGCTCGCGCAGTGCTACATGGGCAGCCGGCCGCAGATGTTGACGACGTGCGCACGCTGGCGCTCGCGACCCTGCGTCACCGGCTCGTCTTGAGCTACCGGGCGGAGGTGGACGGCGTCCGCGAAGCCGATATCGTTGAGGCAATTCTGCGCCGGGCGGGCCCTTAGACCAGATGCGTGGGCGGAGCCGTCGTGGCGTTCCGGGAGCCCTCTACCCAAGACAACCTTTCGAAGCAAGATGAACGATGGACCGAAATCGACTCGCCGATGAGATTAAGCAGCTGATGATCCGGGAGCTAGATCTGCGAAGCAAAACCCCAGCAGACATCGGCGACGACCAGCAGCTCTTCGGCGGAGGCCTCTCTCTCGATTCCCTCGACGCGCTGCAGCTCGCGGTGGCTTTGGAGGAGCGCTTCGGGGTCAAGATCCCAGAGGGAGATGAAGCGAAGTCGGTGTTCGCCTCGGTATCGGCGATTGCCCAGTACATCCTGTCCGCTCAAGCCGAGCAATGAGCGGTAGCGGAGGACGCGTCGCTATCGTCGGGCTTGGCATCGAAACAGCCCTTGGGAACGAGCCCACGCGCGTCTTCGAGCGATTGTGTGCGAATGAGTCTGGCGTTGACGCGCTTGAGTTATTCGACGCCGCGGGCCAGCGCAGCACGAGAGTCGGTGAGATACGGGAGCTCCGGACGGGTGCGCTCGCTCGTGAGCCAGGCAGGGGGAGCCCGTCGCGGTGTGACGCGCTGGGAGTGGCGGCGGCCTCGCGCGCGATGAGCCCCCTCGCAAGCCTCAAAGGCTCGTTGCGCGTGGGCATAGCGGTGGGGGCGACCACGGGGGGCATGTTCGAGGCCGAGTCTGTCCTAGTGTCCGGCGAGGGTGCCGAGGCGATGCGAGCTTCGGCGCACCGGTTGCTCACCTACCCACTTTCAACCACTGCGTGGAGGATCGCTGAGCACCTCGGGGCATCCTCGCGCGTGATGACCGTATGCAGTGCGTGCTCGAGCGGTGCCGTGGCCATTGCCTTGGGCGCCATGTGGCTGGGCGAGCGGGCCGTCGATTGTGTCGTGGCCGGAGGAGTCGACGGCCTGAGCCGCCTTACGCTCACTGGCTTCAATGCCCTTGGGGCCACGACAACGGACGTCTGTAGACCGTTCGACGTTGGCCGCGCTGGCTTGGTCTTGGGGGAGGGGGCGGGGTTCGTCGCCCTGCTCCGTGAGAGTACGGCGCGACGCTGCGGGTGTGACGTGCTGGCGTGGTTGTCAGGCTGGGCCGTCGGCGCCGAAGCACACCATATCACCCACCCGTGTCCGACGGGTCGAATCCCCGTCTCGCTCATGCGCGATGCGTTGAGACGGGCAGGACTCGCGGCGCGCGACATCGATTTCGTCAACTGTCACGGTACGGGAACTCCTGCGAACGACGCGATGGAGGCAAGGGCCATCGCTGCCGTGCTGGGTCCCTACACCGCCAACCCTTCCGTCTCCTCGTCGAAGGCACAGCTCGGTCACACGCTCGCTGCGGCAGGGGCCATCGAAGCGGTCATCACTGTCGAGGCGTTGAAGCACCAGTGCGTGCCTCCCACCGGAGGGCTCGTGGAGCCGGATCCCGAGAGCCGTCTGCGACACGTTACGGAGCGCCCGGAACGGCGGCGCATCGACGCCGCCCTGAGCAATTCCTTCGGGTTCGGCGGTTCTGGGTGTGTCCTCGCGTTCGAGCACCGTGGGGCGGCGCCTCGTAACGGTGACAGCGGGCGGGCTGTCAATCTCGTGGTCTCGGCTGCAGCTGCGGTGGTGAGCGACAGGGTACTGACGGGTGCGGAGCTCCTGCGGCTCTTGGACGGCGCAGGGCTGGGCGCCAAGCTCGCGTTCGAGCCGTTGTCGAGGCTCGCGCCGGAGCGTTCTCGGCGCTTCGACCGGCTCTCGGCCATCACCGCGATCGGCGTCGCGGAACTGCTCTTGGCTTCGGGTTTGGCTCCCGACGGGGTCGGGCTCGCTTGTGGAAGCGCTTACGGAAACGTTCAACGAAGCGTGGAGTTCTTGAAACGGGCGCAGCGGCTGGGCCCGGGCTTGGCCAATCCGGCAGAGTTTCCGCACCTACTGCCGTCGGCGCCCGCCGGGAATGCCTCGGTGTACTGTGGGCTCACCGGACCGGTGGCAACCCTCGCCGACCTCGACACGAGCACGGAGTGCGCCTGGCAGTTCGCTCTCTCCTGTGTCGCGGGGGAGCTGTCTGGCGCGATGGTGGCCGGCGGGGCTGAGCTCCTCGACCCCTACGTTACGGAACTCCTCGCCCCCATCCACGGAACGGCCGCTAGCGAGCGGGGGGAGGGTGGCGCTTGGGCCTTGGTCGAGACCGAGTCGTCGGCCATGAGCAGGGGAAGAGCGGCACTTGTCTACGTCGGGGCACGGGGACAGATCTCGGGCAGAGGGCTGGGTGCCGCGGACCTCCCGGAGCCCCGTACGCGCGCGGAAGGACGCGCCGTCGTCGCCTCCGGGGCCGGTGAATCCATAGACGCCCCCATCGACTGGGGAGCGTGGGCGCAAGCGGCGCACTACAGCTTGGCCGCCAGCCTCGGGGACCACGAAGCGAAAGGGGCACTGGCCCTCGCCGCAGCGGTGGGCTTGCTCCAGGAACGGCGCGCGCGCGAGGTATTGGTGGTTCGGCGCAGCAGCAGGCAGTCGCACTGGTTCGTGTTGTACATACCGGGGGAGCGCTGAGATGAGGGCAGTGAGTGTCATCGCGACAGGTGCCATCTCTGCGCTGGGCTCCGGGCGCG
This sequence comes from Pseudomonadota bacterium, assembly GCA_023398955.1. Lineage (GTDB taxonomy): Bacteria > Myxococcota_A > Polyangia > Polyangiales > Polyangiaceae > JAEWRL01. Next base: position 3,315 of record JAEWRL010000109.1, on the reverse strand, counting down.
CGGCGTACGCGGTTGGCGGTCCGGGCACGAAACCAGTGAGCGTGGTGGAGGAAGCCCCATGGCTGCGGGCAGCGGGCCTGCGGCGGCCGCGAGCAGCACTCGTGGGACCACCGGCAATTCGCGAGCGCAGCGCGGCGCTGGTGGACCCGGCTGCGGCGCTCCTCGACGTCTCGGTGATGGAGCTGGCGGCACAGCTCGACAGGGTTCGTCCTGCCTGGCGAACCGAGCGAGTTGCCATCTGTCTGGGAACCTCATCGGGCGGGATGGCGTCGCAACTCGAGAGCTTCGCGCTCCTGGAGCGCGGTCTGCCAGTCCCCGGGGATCTCGCGATGCGCGGCCTATACGGCGGACCCCTGTGCGGAATTCGGGACCGACTCGGTCTTGGGCCAGGGGTTACCGTTCAGCTCCTCGCGGCGTGTGCCTCATCGACTTTCGCCTTGGGGGTGGGCTGCCGATGGTTGGAGTGTGATGCTGCCGATATCGTCATCGCTGGTGGCTACGACGCTGTGACCCTGCTCGTAGCCGCCGGGTTCGAGGCGCTCGGTGCGACGAGCGCGTCGCGACCCCGCCCATTCTGTCAGGATCGCGACGGCCTCAGCCTCGGGGACGGCGCGGCAGTCCTGGCCCTCGCGGCATGCGAGGATTCCCAGTCCTGTTCCGCCGTCGTTGGCTTCGGAGCCTCGTCGGATGCATACCACCCCACCGCGCCCGATCCGAGCGGCAGCGGCCTGGCTTTGGCGGCACAGCGGGCTCTCTCCGACGCTGGCATTCACCCGTCGGAGGTGCGCCTGGTAAGCGCTCACGGCACCGCCACGTCGTTCAACGATGCCACGGAAGCGCGCGCGCTACGAGCGTTGGAGCTCGAGCACGCCGTCATTCACCCCTTCAAGTCCGTCGTGGGTCACACCCTGGGCGCGGCTGGCGCTCTGGAGGTGCTGGCCCTGCTCGATGCTGCGCGCGAGGGAGTGCTGCCCGCCTCCGCCGCCTGGGAACGCCTGGAGCTGGAGGTCGAGGGACGCATCTTCGTCGAGACTCGGTCTGGAATGCCGCTGCCAGCCATCAAGCTCGCTGCGGCCTTCGGTGGGGCGAACGCTGCGCTAGTCCTGGGCGCCAGCAGCAGGGCCCGGAGGACTGACCCCCGACCCGTGAGCATCGCGGCCATCGGGGAGCCATGCGAGACCTCCGATCCGGATCTCGTTCTCGCCGCTGGTGGGAGTCTGCATCGCGACCGTTTGTTGCGGCTCGACGCGCTGAGCGGCCTTGCGGTGACCTCCGTGGCCTCCGTGCTCCGCGGCAACTGCAGTATCCCGCACCCAGAGCGCTGTGGGGTCGTCCTCGGCACGGTTGCCGCGACAGTCGAAGAGAACGCGATCTTCGACGAGCGGCGTCGGCGGCGGGGAGGGAGCTTCGTCGAGCCCCGTCGCTTTCCTGCCACCTCTCCGAACGTTGGAGCAGGCTACGTCGCGCAGGCTTTCGGATACCGTGGACCAAACGTCGCTGTGGGAGGGCGAGGGACCTCGGCTCTCGAGGCGCTGCTCATCGCGCACGACCTGGTTGCTTGCGGCGATGCCGAGCACTGCTGGTGCATCGTGGCCGACGTGGTCGGTGGGGTCGTGGCGCGACTGTGGCAGCACGCGGGGCTGCCCCTTCCGAGCACCGGGGCCGTCGCAGTCCTGCTCCGCCCGGCTGGCACTCGTACGCGCGGCCGGTTGCGACGGTCACGCCTTGAGTCCGGTCTGATCGAAGTTTCGGCCTCTCTCGGTTCCTCGGAGTTGGTAAGTGGGCCGGGTTGGATCAGCCTGTTGAAGGTCCTCCCGTCCGCCGCGGAAGGGTGGTGAGGCGCTTGCGGGACCGCAGGAGGGGTGGCACTGTGCGCCGCGTTCCCACCGAGCGGTGCGGAATAGGTTTGCTAGAACCGGAGTTTCCAGGGACGCATGACAGGTTCTCGACTTACTTTGGCCACTGCCTCGTTGTTGGTACTCTCGGGGATGGGTTGCGCTCGCCAGCTGATCCCCAATACCGACGTGGATGACAGCGCGTTCAACCGAGAAGTCGTCCAGTTCTGTGAGGAGTACCGCCACGCCGTCGAGCGGCGCAATGTTGGCCTCCTGCTGAAGATGGCGCACCCGAATTACTACGAGGACGGCGGCAACATCGATGCCAGCGACGATATCGACCTCGAGGGTTTGGAAGCGTACCTGGTGGACAAGTTCCGAGACACGCGCGCCATTCGCTACGAGATCCGATACCGGCGCGTGGGCGAAGGGCGCAACGAGACCGTCTTCGTTGACTACACCTACAGCGCCAGCTACAAGCTCGCAACTCCGGAGGGAGAGTTCTGGAGGCGCGCGGTAGCTGACAACCGTCTCGAACTCGTGAAGGAAGATGCCGGAAGGTTCCGCATCATTGCCGGGATGTAAGTCCCGGAACAACGTACCCACAGGAGTTGGTCCAAGGCGGTCATCCAGTGTTCGTGGGCGTGCCGGGCAGATGGCAAACTGAAGCCGACGAGATCGCCGTCGCGGCCTGAGCGGTACTTCGTCGACTCCTTCATCAGCTGCCGCCTCGCCATTGCTCGTTGGCTACCGAGGTGTCCATTCTGTCACCGCTCCCATGGGGGCCCGGAAGTGAGCACCCGGAAACAGAAGACCATTCCCCGGTCAATGCCGCCTCGGACCTGGTTTTCTGGAATCCGTCTACGAGGAAGCTGCTCGCCGTAGAACTGCATCTGCGCAAGGTACCTTTCGAGCGCCAAGTCCCCATCGGTGTGGACTACAAAGGATTCTCTGTCGCAGAGAGCCGCCTCGATCTGCTCGTGGATAAGTCTCTCGTCGTCGAACTCAAGGCGGTAGAGCATATCGCTCCCGTGCATGTGGCGCAGGCGCTGTCCTACCTTAAGGCATCACGACTCACCCTCGCGCTGCTCATCACTTTCAATGTCAGAACCCTCCGCCAAGGTATTCGACGCGTCGTATTGGGGTCATGCCAGCCGGTGGAGTTTCCTTGCCGAGTGACTGGGAGCCTACGAACCGAAACCAACCTCCCGCAATAGTGCTACCTGCGCGAACTGGACATGGGCTACGCGCACAGCGCGGCCGTACTTTGGGGTAGTAGTATTAGTCCCTTACCGGGCAGATTGATGGCGGGGTTGGCAAGACTTGGATGGCTGTTGCCGACTGGTGCAGGCAGTCAGCTTTCAGTTCTCAGCCGTCAGCATCTGCGGGAGCACCATTGTGCGGATGTGCAGGCCGGCAAGGATAGCTCGACGACCGAGGGCGGTGAGGTAGTACTTGTAGGTGCGACCGATTCGTTTGA
>JAEWRL010000081.1 GCA_023398955.1 Pseudomonadota bacterium | reverse complement strand
GCAGGACGCCTTGCGGGCTGCGATCAAAGAACTCGGCCGCAAACTCGTTGACCTGGTCGACGACTGACCGGGAAGGATCCCTCTCCCAGTTTCGAACACGAAGGCTCTGAACGTGCCGAGCCCTTGTACCGTCGATCACGTAGGATCCCTTTCGCGGCTTCCAGCGAGAGCGCACCAGGTCACAACACCCGCCTTCCATTGGAAAGGCAAAGCGACCGGACGACTGAAACCCGAAGTACTCTGATCGTACTCCCAACGCTGCCCCCGCCTCTCGCACGGCAGCCTCAGTGTCGGGAGGATTCGTCGGTCTCAATCCTCGCAGGGCTTGTGACAGCAGCCGATCCGATGAATCTGGCAGGTCAATAATCTGCAGCCACACGGGGGGAAAGTACTCACGGTAATGCGGACCAGGCCTAGCGTGATGGCCGATCGCACGTCCTGGCTTCTGCGGCCACCGCCAGTCCGTGGTCCCCATGTTATCACTACCCTGCAGACCGGCATCGCGGGCGGCACCTGCATCTGAACCTGCGGACATGATAATCTCCTCTTCGCGACAAAGCAGCTTAGTCTCGGTCTCTGTAGTGGGGCGACTTCGCCGCTCGCAGCCAAGATGAAACAGGACCAGCAAGAAGACTGTCTGCAACACGGGTAGCCAGCCGCCAGCGCTGACTGTTAGTCTTCCCATCGGAACGGTTGATCCCTCAGCATGTGCGGGTGCCCATCCGGCATGGCCGACCACGGGTATTGCTCGGGCAGGATGTGACCTTCGCCATCGACAAACGCAAGGTCGAAGCTCCCTGCGGACTCGTCGAGGATCGCCGAGCGTGTCTCGCCGCTCGGCGGCGTACGTCGGAAGGTGAAATAGTCACTCGCGTTCAGGTCCTCGGCAGATGTGCCGGCCACATCACTGCGAAACCTGTCAAAGATCGCATCACCAATCGCGTACAGCGCTCGATTGTACGTCACGACGCCCTCGAACTCGTTAGCCTGTCCGTGTGCATCGAAGAACGCAAGAACACCTCCACCTCTACGCACTGTCTGCTGGTTGAGCCTTCCCTTGAGCCGGTCGGAGCGCCGTGGGTAGCTTGGGGGCTGCTCGAGACGTCCGGGCAGAGGCATCATGTAGCCGACGTCCATCGCGCCGCCTACGCCGGTCGCTCGACAGGCCAGACGAAAAGCGGCTGCTATCACGTGGCATTCCGCCTCCGCCTGGTGCGCAATGCTCAGCCAAAGGAAGTGTTCCAGGGTCGGGTATGGCTCGACCGCCGTGGGGTTTAGTAGGTGGTGCGTTCGCGGGTGGCGCGGCCGTAGATTGGGCGGCACCCACTGGCGCCCCAGGCGATAGCCAATCCCTCGCACTTTGAAGTCGCGGAAGAGACGCTCGACCGTGCCGGGATAGTAGTCGCTCGAAAAGGCCTCGAGTCCCGCATCCACATCACCGTCTCCATAGCCGAGATTGTCCAGTTGCCGGCGCGCCCTGCGCTCTTCCGGCGATAACTCTGCGAAGCGCAGCACCCTACTAAACTTGAGGCTCTCTCCCTGCACAGCAACGCCATCTGACTCGGGTGCCCCACTCCACTCGACCTCACAGCTCTCCACGCACGGCACATCCAATTCCTCGAGCGCACCCTCAGGAGTGGCCGTGCCAGTCCGCACGATGCCGTCCATGCGCAGGGTGTATGGAGCGCCACCGATCCGTTTCCACATCTGATCGAGAAGCCAGATCCGAACATTGGTCCTCCGCACCGTCAGCATCCCCCCCAAATGTCGTCTCTTATACTTCCCCGGCAAATACAACTCGCTCTGCTCGGGCGCCGTCTCTGCCAACGCCAGGTCCGAGACAAGCGCGGCGGCTGCGGGGTTTCCGCTATAATGTCGCGGTCCTCTCGCGAGGCTTCCGGCAGGGGAGACACACGGTGGTGTGGGTGATCGTTCCTCACGCGGAGTCCCGAAACTGGCAAGCCCCGCCCGTGCCATGAGCAACCCCCCAACGGCTCCTGTGCCCTCCGCCAGTGCCACATCGTCTTCACCGTCCCGTGTCCATACGGCGGCTGCAAGCGCAGGTTGGCACTTTCCATCTCCGAGCAGCGGGCGCTGCGCGGGGCAGGGGAAGACAAGCGCGCCGGCTGTGGGGTTTTCGCTATGGTGGTGCTACTTGCATGTTCCGGCCCGCTGCGCGAGGATGTACGAAGTCTCCTTACCCGGGAACAGCCAAGCCATGGTCGACGAAGAACACCCGCAGCCCGAGACGATGACGTCGCCCTCGCCGTCGGAGGCCACACCCAATGGCGACATGCGTGCGGACGCGGCGAGAACCAGGCCCTGCTCAGTATGGGATGAGAAGTTGCCGCACGGGCGAACTGTCGGGGAGACGATTCTGTTCATCGGCTCCGCCTTGGCCGTGAGTGGAGTTGGCGCGGCGGTGTATATCTGGTGGAAATTCACCAGCGACTTCGGTGGCCCCAGCAGCCGTGACATCGCCAGACTTCCAGTTCGACTCGCCGCGCCTGTACTGATTTATCTGGGAGCATGGGTGGCAGTCTTCTTTGCGATCCGCAAAGCCCTAGCTCAGGCTCGAGCCGCATCGAGGCATGATCAGGTAAACAGCCTGGAGCATCACGTTAGGGATACACGTCGATCGAAGAGACCGGATCCTGATTGAGGGCCCCAAACACCGGCTGTGGATTGGCCGGAGCTCGCACGAGCGAGTAGTCGAGAAACATGAAGGACATGCCCGGCTCGGGAGCTGGCACGAGCAACTGATCGCCCTGCTGACCGTCGAAGTTGAACGGCGCGTCGCCAACGGTGTGCAGTCGGATTGCCAGACGTGCCGAGGTGAGATGAAGGCCAGTGAGTTGCGACCGCAACGCCGCGGCTGGTGCAATGACCCACACCACTGTATGCCTGCCCTGAAGAACGCCTCGCGAGAGGACCGCGACATTGCTCCCTTGGAACGGTAGCGCGACCAGCTCGAACGGATCTCCGCTGATAGGCTCCGCACGCACAGCGGAGCGATCACCGACGTGCAGCCGTAGCATGCCGTGAGCACGCGCCTGTAGACGCTGACTGCGAGTACCCCACCAGAGCTCTGCCTCTACCTCGAAGTAGCTGCGGGTCGTCAGCCGTTGCGGCGTCAGCCGCACCACCGGGTAGCCGATGCCATTCGGGTCTTCTGTAAGGATATCCTGTCCCTGCACCAAGAATCCCCAGGTGAAGTTCTCTAAGGCGCGTATCTGCCTATCCAGGACTTCAGGCGTATCGCCAGCCCAGGCAGAGAAGCTGCGGCCGGTGCATAGTGCGACGGCGGGAGCATTGTGTGGTTGGCCCTGCTTGGTGCCGAAGTAGCTGTGCTCAATCATGTTCTCGATGGGGGTATCGACGAGCCATGCGGCAGCAAGGGAACCAAGCACCATGAGGCCAAAACCGCCGATGACAATCCATCCGGGCGGTCCCGACAACCCCGCCAGTGGTGCTAGCCCCGCCCACGCCACAAGCAGCCCGCCCACTGTCGCTGTGCCCTCCGCCAGAGCCACATCGCCTTCACCATCGTCGTCCCAGGCGATGACTGCGGCGTACCCAGACGCGACTGCTCCAAGCAGAGCCCCCCCAACCCCCAACCACCGAGCCGCGCGAAGCCCCGTTTCCCCTCCTCGCACCCCATTCAGCCTCGAGAACAGCGCCATCACCCACGGGTCAGTCGCAAGCGACGCGTAGGCAGCGCTCGCTCTTAGCACCGGTAGAGCGGGGTCTCGCCGACCTTCGAGCGCTTCCGCGAAAGCGAGCGAAGAGAAGACAACTCCAAGCAGGTTCAGCGATGTGCCAAGCAGAGCGAAATTCGGAGTATTCGCTTGAAGCCGGCTCTGCCATTCCCCGGCATCCCAGTCTAGCTCCAGCTCGAGCACCCGCAGCGTTGTCCGGCCGCCAACATCGACCCACGCGACCATCCGAGGTTTTCCGTTCACTACTACCTCGTCTAAGTCGACCGTATTGCGCAGATAGTATGCCCAGCGGTACGCGGTCCAACCAGCCGCACTCTCCCATGGTACGCTCGCCCAGGTTTGCATTCCGGTAGCCATCCGGAGCTGAAACCAGTCGTCCAGCCACCGCATAGCATATGCTGCCATCACCTTGGCTGTCTGCAGATGCAGGGTGAAAAGTCCGCGACCTACTTGTATTGCAACGGGCTCCTGCCACGAGGATGCCAAGCGCTCCTCGGTGAACAAGAACTCCTGAACAACGAACTCATTCGAGCTCGTTGGAGCGGGACGACTGCCCCGTGGCGGAAGGTTGATCTCGTACAGACGCATCAGAAACGCTTCGCCCACCTCGGTTTCCGGCAGGCGCTCCAGGCACCGCGCCGACGCTCGAAGGTGCTCGGCATAATACTGCTGGGCTCGGTCAGGCGTGTGACTGGCATCCTCGTGCAGGCGCTCCCACAGATCGCTCGAGGTCCATGCCAGAATCGCCCGTGCGTAGCGCTCTCGCTGTCGCCGACGCTGCCCCAGCTCTCCCTGCCCGTTGGGGTCCAGGTCCTCTAGCGTTTCATCCAGCAGCAGCCCGCCGCGAGGTCCGGTGCGCAGCCTGCTGTTGGCGTCCACCCCGGCCTCCCGCAGCGCGGCTATCTGATGGGCCAGCACGGCCAAGCGCGTCCGCCGCTCAGCCTCGACTCGCTCCTGCGGCGTATCAGCGGCGTCCGGCAGCGTGTACTTGAGCACTCGATTGCAGGCATGCTCCAGCGAATCTGCCAGGTGCCTGCCAATCGTATACGGATCGGCAACCAAGAGCACGCGCACCCCGTCTGCTGCAGCTGCCGTCGTGTACTCCAGTTGCCCCGTGGGCCCAGACACCAGGTAGCGGAAGTGCGGGCCTGCTGGGAGCAACTCCACCGTCGGCAGAATCGCCGGCTTCTTCTGGGCCAGTGCCGCAATCGTCTCGGGCCGCAGCGGAAAGCGGGTCAGCACGAAGAAGTACTTGCGGTTCTCCACGCCGCCATCCACGGCCTGAGGTAATTGGATACTGGGAACCAACTCGCCCCACGCCGGTACACCGTCGGGGTCCGGGCTGCTAATCGCTGGGCGCAGCATAGGCGCCACGCTGACCGCTGGAACCTCGACGTGGTACAGCTCCGTCAGCACCCATCCAGATGGTGTGCTGAGGCTTTCTCCGAATGCGTACAGGTACCGGCCGTCCAGAGCCGCCGAATCGAGGTACCGAGGCTGTGGCGCAAAGGGCCCACCGAGCTCGCCCTGCTCGTTTACGGCGTAGGACCAGTACTCGGCGATCGAAAAGTGCGGAGACATCTGAGCCATCTGTGACGCTTGCCTTCCTTCACCTAAACTATCTGTTCATACTGCGGTGACTGCTCACAGACCTCGGCAGGCACATCGACATGATCCTCCGCGGACGCGATGCGCGCCGAGGGGCCAGCAGCCGATTCCAGTATCTCCGCTGGAATTTGTGAAAACAATCTCAGCGGTGACTGCCCTTCATGGAGCAACTCCAGCGAGAACGTCCCTGCCGGAGGATACCTAAAGACAAGCCGGTCCCGCTGGTCATCGTGCCACTCCACTGATGACGTACCCTTGTCCTGAGACCATGATGTCCCGTCCTGCATCAGTCGATAGCGGAACTCGATGGGGTATTCGGGATGGGAACGATCGACTTCGAACAGCAAGCGATAGAATTGGCGCTTGGCGCTCAGCATTCCCCCCAAATGCCGTCTCTCATACCTCCCCGGCAAATACAACTCACTCTGCTCGGGCGCCGTCTCTGCCAGCACCAGGTCCGGCTCTTCCCCGGCGTCGAATGGGGTTGCCCCAACTCGCGCGTCCTCGCGAAGTGCGGTGCGTCGGTAAGGACGGCTCTTCGCGCCATTGTCGCTGCGGCCGCGCGGTCTTGCCGAGTAGGGGCCCCGGTTTCCCGGGACCCCTCTCACAGAACCGGACTTGTGGGCCGCACATCCGGCTCTTCGGTGCGCGCTGTGGGGAGCGTCGTGGGT
>JAEWRL010000066.1 GCA_023398955.1 Pseudomonadota bacterium | reverse complement strand
ACGGCAGGATCAGGAGCACGTCTACGACAGTGGGCGGCGTCGCCACGACGGTGCTGGACGCGACGAAGGGACGCTTCGGGACGTGCACGGTGAGCGCCGGGGTGACGAACTTCCTGGCCAGCACGACAATCGAGTTCACGAACGTGGGTCAAACGGAGCTGGTGGTGGAGCATCCGGTGCTCGTCGCCGACGAGACGGAGGATGGCACGACGACCCTGTATGAGGCACTAGAGCTGCTGCTCAAGCAGTTTCTGGGCAATGCAGAGCCCGCGCGTTGGGTGGTGGAGGCTCGCGATAGGTGGGAGGTGCCAGCCACCTGCTCTCGGACCCGAAAGTCGTTGGGTTCTTGGAGAAGCCGCACGGCCTGGCCAATCTGGAGGTGGTGCAAGCGTCCGAGGGATAGAGCGGGCTCCTTGCGCCGGGTGCGGCCCTGTGGCAGGAGTTTCACATGCCGCTCGAAGAGGTGACGACGCTCGACATGGTGCTTCGCGAGGGCGAAGGTGAGCTCGCCTTGGTCGTGACGGATGCCGGCGTAACGACGGATCCGGACCAGCGGGAGCAGCTCTTCGTGGCGAAGATAAGGAACTACATGGGGTTCCTGCTCAGTGACGAGTTCACGAAGCGTTTCCCGGACGTGCGTCGTGACAAGGTGCGTTTCCTCGTCATGACGCGGCTGCCCCCGACCCCCCAGATGAAGGAGATCTCGACAGTCCAGGCGGGGGGGCTCGCGGTGGCCGTGGTGTTCCAAGAGCTTGCGGGCTCCGGGTAGCATCACTGTGCGGGCGATCGCTCGAATGGCGATCCGGCGAGTCGGGCACGCCCCGTTGGCCGCCCCGCGGGGACTCCGCAGAGGAGCTGACGACGGATGTCTTTGCTGCTTGCAGGCATGGACTGCGGACCAGGGGCCACGGCCCTCCACGTCGGCACGTATCGCCATCTCGCGCCTACGTCAGCGTCTCATTCGGCGTCTGCGCCCGTTCCCTCCGCGCGCTGCAGCAGCACCAGGTTCCAGTATTGCAGGCTGGGAACCTCGAACTCGACGCTGTCATCGGCAACGGTAAACTCCAGTGTCGATAGCTCACCTGTTGCAGCGTCCGGCGTCGCCCACGCCACGCGCGTGATGTCGCGAGCGTTCTCCGTGCGATAGCGTAGCCGAATGCTCTCCGTGGGCTCTGGTGTCGGCGCGGCGTTACGCCAACGGGCGTCGTCGACGCCTCGCAGATTGACGAGGTGAATCACGTCGCCCACTGGCGTGTGCCGCGGCAGGACCCAGATTCCGTTGCTGCCGGAGTCGATCAGCGTGTGGGAACTCAGTGCTTCGATGCTGGTGAGCCGCTCGGCTGTTGGCGTCACGTCCGGCGCAAAGAGGATGCGTTCATGCGCCGTGATGAAGGAGAACTGGCTCTGCAAGGCGCGCTGAAGACTGGGCCGCAGCGATTTGCTGCGGTTCGGGAAATACTCGTGGGCCAAGCTCTGCTCGTCATCCCCAACCAGTATGGGCGTCGCACCGCTCGCGAAGATTACTGCATTTTGCAGACGTACGGACGCCTCGTCGAATTCGCCCAACGTCAAACGGTCGACGAGCACACTCCCGGAGTCCTCATGAGAATGGGTGAGGCTGACCGCGTGCGTGCCCGCCTCGAGTCGCACTTGCAGCCAAGCATCGAAAGCCCATTGCACCTCCCCGGGGCGTGCAGCGAACTGCACCTGTCCGACAGCTTCGCCATCCACAACGACGCTGCGCGACGCTGACTCGTCGAAGGGGTTTGCGTACCTGAAGACGAGACTGACGAGCGCTTCCTCGTCGAGCTGGACCGACCAATTGACGGCATCACCGACGGCATCGAACTCACCGACGTAACCAGATCCGCTGAAGCCGGAGCGGTCACTTCCCACAGATACACCCTGCAACGTCGCTGCTTCGGCTTCCAGCACGACACCGACGTCCTCACCATACTGAGGATACACGGCGAGCACTACGGCGCGACCCCCGCCGAGGTGGCGCAGTTGCTCGACATAGTCGCGCAGCGACCCGTAGGTGTCATTGGCGAACCAGATCTCACTGTACAAGAAGTCACAGGCGAAAGACGTGGCCACCGGCTCAACCCCGTACCCACCAACGATGCCGTCAACGATATTGAACGCACAGAGGGACGGAGCTCCGTTCGCGCCTCTTTCTGGCAGCGCTTGGTCGACCGCTTCGAGGAACGGCGCGAACGTCTCGTTCAGTTCCACCGGCGTGCCGTCGGCACGGTACGCCGTGGGGCGAGGACCAAACTGATCGATGTGCACGCCGTCGAAACCTCCAGCACTCATCGCCTCGGAGTACTGGGCGGCCATTAGGTTCTGCCAATCGCGGTTTCTCGGATCGAACAAGAACAAGTGGCGCTCAGGGCCGAAGGAAAGCGCGAGCTGCGCCTCGGCCGCGGCAGTGTGGAAGAGTCCCCACGCTGGAGACACTCCCGAGAGCTGTTCGTAGTCTTCTCGCGCGGCGTACATCGCGACGTACGCCATCACGGACGTGTTGCGCTGGTGGCTAGCGTCTACGATATCTAGAATGGTCGCCCACGAGTTCACTCGCCCGAACAGGTCGATCCAAGTCGGTTGTACGCCGCCGTCCGCCTGCCGTGGGATCAAGTCCTCGTGGCGCCAGAACCAGTCATACAGCTGCAGCATGTTGAGGTGGTACTTGCGGCTCAGCGTGCTCACCAGCTGGCTTGAGCGCTCGGCGGTTTGTTCTGGCGGAAACACCGAAATGTACCCGTAGCGCGGATAGCGCGCTGGCTGGCTGCTGACGTCGACGCCCGTCGAAGCGGCCGCGCCGCTTGCCGCTTCGCGAAGCACCGCCATGTAACCTCGATAGTCTTCGGACGGAGCGGTCCAACTGAACGAAACCTCCGTTGCTGCATCGGGCTCGAGTCGCAGCGAGCGCTGCTGCGTGGACACAATGTTCGTCAGGTCGTGCATATTGAGCGTCAACTCTGCTGGGTGCAGATCCCGCTTTCTTATCAACCAGTTAGGCAGCGAGCAGTGTAACGGGCGTGGCATCGTGAGTGCGGGTGGGGACGGGCTGAGGGCGGAGTCGGAAGGACGGTTGCTCGGCAAGGAAGGC
>JAEWRL010000064.1 GCA_023398955.1 Pseudomonadota bacterium | reverse complement strand
TGCACGTCCCGAAGCGTCCCTTCGTCGCGTCCAGCACCGTCGTGGCGACGCCGCCCACTGTCGTAGACGTGCTCCTGATCCTGCCGTGGCTCGCGAACCAGGTCACCTCCGTGCCGTCCGCCACCGGCTGTCCACTCACCGCGCTTACCACTGTCGCCGTCAGGGTTGCTTTCTCTCCTCCGCTTATAGGGGTGCCCCCTCAGCTTGCCGCTCGTGGCGCGGCCGCTCGCGCTTCGCGCGAGCGCGGCCCCCCAAGCGCCAGCTCCGGCTTCGGGCTACGCCCGCCGCCTGCGCTGGACGCGGGGGAGCCGAATCCCGTGGGCGCTTAGCGCGACTGCATCGCCGCGCTGCGCTCAGTGCCCCTTTCGCTTGAGCACGACGTCCAGGCGTGAGGTGAGCGTCTCTGCCATGGCGGACTCACCTCCGCCAGTGGATGCCTCCTCGCCTGGCCCGTGCTCATCTGCTCCTCTCCCAGGCATTCTTCACCCCTCCGCCGTGGACTGCTCCGCGCGAGTTCGGGCGAGGAGAGTCTCTTCGGACGTGTGCCCTTCACTGCGACGGTGACGTCGGCCGCGGCGGAGCCCGCCGAGCAGCTCCTGCGGCGCACCTTGCGCGCCAAGCTGGAGGTGCGCGACCTGGGAACAGGGAACGGCGGCGCGAGCTTGTCACGCAAGCTGCGCCAGGGGTCGCAAGCCCGGCGGGCTCCGCCGCGGCCTCGGAGGTCACCATGCAGTTTCAGGCGAAGGCACAGTTCAAGAGATGCTCTCTGCTCGCACAGCGCGCCTCGAGCATGAGAGAAGCCCCGACGCATTCGGAAGAGCGGCTGTGGCAGCAGCTTCGGTCATCGAAGCTCGGGGTCAGCTTTCGTCGGCAGGCGGTATTGGGCGGGAAGTACATCGCGGACTTCGTAGCGCCGAAGGCCAAGGTCGTGGTGGAGGTGGACGGCCCCTACCATCAGCGCCGCGTGCAGGCTGACGCCCGCCGACAGCGGGCGCTCGAGCGGCTGGGCTACCGCGTGGTGCGGGTCACGGATGAGATGGTAGAGACGGAGCTCCCGCGGGCCCTCGCGCTCATCCGCACCGCGCTCGGGAGCGGGTGAGCGCTGTCGGCGGCTGACTTCCAAGCCGCCTGCGAACGATGGAGCTCCGATCCAGTGTAGCGAGCGGCTCGGTGGCATCCTCCGTTACTACTAGACGGTTGGGAACACGCGTAGTGCCTGGACCTAGTCATCCCCCTTGGTGAGGAGCACCTGAGGCGCTTCGTGTCAGGGTACTTGGCTCGTTACAACAGGGAAAGGAATCGCCTAGGGCTGGGTAAACGGCTGATTCCGGCGCGCCCGCGAACGATCGAGGACCGATCGAGTGAAGCCAGCGGCTCGGTGGCGTGCTCCGCTACTGCTATAGGGAAGCCGTGTGATTTGCTGACGGTCGGGTTTCAAATAGAACGGGGGTCTCGCTCCTCGACCCAAGGAACGCCAGTTTTCTTCGTGATCCGCTGCGCTACTGCCGGGTCTTCCGTCTCCAGTACCACACGCCAGCCAGTCGCGTCCGCCACGACGTAGAGGGAACCTGGTTGGTTGGGAAGGTGACGGAAGCTCGCCTGGACTTCATCGGCTCCCTGACAGTACTGCGCGAAGTACTCGCAGAAGTCCGAATCCCTCACGTCCTCGGCGGACACACGGAACGTGAAAACCTCACCGGGCCAGCCCAGCTGCTTGATGGTGTCGATCGCCTGCACCCACTTGTCGACATCCCTCATAGACATGCTCCAGCTAAACTGTGACTCACCCACTGCGATGCTCCTGACTATCGCCTCCACCCGTGCAGCAATCTCCCCGGCAGACGAGCCATCGAAACGCCAAGAAAAGCCGGTACGGTTCGTCGACGCCTGGAACGAACGGGATTGACTCGCAAAATGCACCCGACCCTGTTCCAGCTTCACTTCGACAGACACTCCTAGTTCCCGCACCACGTCACCCGCAACGCTCAGCCCGTAGCCTGGACCTAGGGAAGAGGCTTCTAGGTAGAAAGATACACAAAACGTGCTTCCATCCATCCAGGCCCTTAGCTCGTCCCCCACTCCCCGCGGGCCCACCTCCGTATGCACCCTCACCAAACATCCTGGATGGCCAAGATGACTAATGAGGCCGAAGGAACCCACCACCCGGTCTAACCACTCGCGCGAATAACTTGCCGCTCGCCCTTGCACAACCACGTTCAGAAGTGGCCAGGATGGCGGCACGAAGGATGGCAGCCTACCGAACCATGCCTTGGCCAAGGCCATATCCTCGCCCGGCTCGTCGAACTCGGACCCTCTCCTCCCATAGCGCACGAGAAGCTGCGGAAGCTCTGCCTTCGGCACTGCATCAGTGTAATACCGCTTCATATCCAACCTTTATAGAACATGCGGAATGTCCCGCAGCAGAGAAATAACCTCTCCCGTAACCTCTTCAGGAGTTTTCAGGAGCGTCACGATCTCTGGTCGAATGTCTACCCCGCCGCGCCTCGACGGCAGATTCGACGCGAGATCGAGCGGTCCCAAGGGATTGTTGGCAAACTTCGGCAAGAAGGTCTTGTCCAGGTCGGGAACGACGTACACGATCCGGTCGTTGCTGTCTGGCAAACCCCGCCGTCGTAGCTCTGCCTTGGCTCGATCAATCCACTTCATGACCTTCTTATCCGACTTCAACGCCTGCGGGGTGCGTTTCGCCTGGACGAAAAGGGTCTTACCATCCGCCGTCCGAAGTACGTGGTCGATATCCGAGCGACCCATTGCAGACGACAATTCCATGAGCGTCCCCGGCTGTCCAGTCTTAAGAAAGTGATGCGCACACTCGAGCTCGTAGCGGAACCCTCGCGCGTTTTGGTTCCGGTTCCCGAGCCCTTTCAACAGCTTGTCGGCACCTGGTATGTGCGCCACGTCTCCGAACTGCTTCAGCATGGCAGCCGTCGAGTAGTTGGGCGTGACTGTCATCACGTTCGTGATGGCCTTCTGCATGTACTTGATGCTGTGCCCCTGCTTCGCCGCCAGAATCAGCCCTTTCATTCCGTCAGCGGCGTCGCTGGCTCGCGCTAGGCCCCGCAATGTCCCGGAGTCCAGCCCCTTCAGAACGTTGTACGCGCGGGTCATCGCCTCCTTGCTCACCTCCCCCGCAGCGGCGTAGCCCTGCGTGAGCACCTCGTGGAACTTCGTCACGTCCGCTGTGTCGTGCGCGGAGAGCGGCCGCGACACAGCGTTCAGCACCTTCGGCGGCAGCCCCTCCGTTGCCGCTTTCAACAGCTGCTTGCTCCCATCATCCAGGCGCTCAATCGCCTTCACGTACCCATACGTGCTCTCTAGCTGGGGGAGCAGCTTGGCCGGGTCCTTGACGTGCGTCAGAACCGAGAGCACCAGATCAACCAGATGGCGCGTGAAGGTACAGTCTCCGAGCGTTTTCACTAGCACCTTCACGGAGGCGGCCAATGCGTTAACCGCCTCCGCCATCGGAGCCCCCGGACCCATGAAGAACGGAGCGACGTCAGCCACTATTCCTACAACGGCCCACCCCAACACCATTCGGTCGACCTTTTTCCCTCTGATACTCCTGGAGGACTGAATCACGATATCCCGACCGTCACCATAGAAGATGAGCCCCGCAATGAAGTCTGCGGGAAGGCCCCACGCCGACTGCGCATAGTCCGAGCCCATGACGAACCCAATGATGAGGTCCGCCATGGGCCGCCGGAGAACGAGGACGTCCGCCGACTGCTGCAGGCTCGCCTCCACGTGAAGGGTTACCTTCTGGAACCAGTCGTTCCCCAGCGACACGCCCGTCGAGCGGATCGTCATCTCGCCGAGGCCGTTCTCGTCCAGCACGGTCTGGCCATTGGCGTCCAGCCCCTCCAGGACGAAGTGCTCCGTTTCCCCGAACGCCAGCGCGAAGATCTGCAGGGCGTCCAGGTTGCCCTCGAAGCCCTCGCCGACGACCAAGTCCTGCGCGCCGCCAACGGCAGCCCCGCTCACCCGCACCGAGCTCCGGCTCCCGTTCATCGTGAGCGCCAACTGCCCAAAGCGGTACTCCGCCGTGATGTGGTTCCAATCGCCCTCGGTAAGGGGAGCCGTGGAGGTCACTTGTACGGGCTCGCCGGAGAGCACCGCCTCGAAGCTTACCGTGCCCGATGCTCCGACGATGAGGGAGTATTCCCCGTCCTTCGCCAACAGCGCACCCGGCGCGATGTTCGTGGGACGCACGTCCACTTCCAGCTTGAACCCCTCGTCGATTCGGATCTCGCTCCGGTCCGGTACCGTCACGCGCGCCGCGCCGTCGAACGACAGCGAGGCGAGACCGTGGGCTACGTTCTCCGCGTCGAGCAGGGCTCCTTCCACCGTCGCCTCCGCGCCCGCCACGGCATCGGGGGTCGTGTCATCCTCGACGGTCTCGAAGCCGTAGTCGGCCGTTGGTAGCGCCGTCGAGGCCCACACCGTCGCCGTCGCGCCGGGCGTGCCCCGGATCTGAACCTTGCTCGAGGCATAGTAGGGGCCTGAAACAACGTGCCCATCCAGCGGCTCGAGGTGGGTCGTGCCATCCTCCGTCTCGTCGGCGACGAGCACCGGATGCTCCACCACCAGCTCCGTTTGACCCACGTTCGTGAACTCGATCGTCGTGCTGGCCAGGAAGTTCGTCACCCCGGCGCTCACCGTGCACGTCCCGAAGCGTCCCTTCGTCGCGTCCAGCACCGTCGTGGCGACGCCGCCCACTGTCGTAGACGTGCTCCTGATCCTGCCGT
>JAEWRL010000062.1 GCA_023398955.1 Pseudomonadota bacterium | reverse complement strand
CCTACGCCATCAGACAATGGCAGACGCTCTCGGTCTTTCTCAGCGATCCACGGGTGCCCATCTCCAACGCGCACGTCGAGCGTCAACAGCGCCGTCCCGCAATTGTAAGGAAAGCTTCGCTCTTTGCGGGCTCCGACGAAGGTGGCCGCAGGAGCCAACACGAACCAATCCAAGCGTGATGTTCCGCGCCGCGCCTGCAGCGTGTCCCCCTGCTCCGGCGAGTAGTTCAGCAGTCACGGACGACGCGCCATCCGGGCATCCCGGGGCATTGGTGCACGCACCCTATGTCCACTATATGACCGTGGAAGACCTGGGTCCCCCCTACGACGGCCTCATTGTCGCATGGCATGGTTTGGAGATTGGTTGCTCTTTCTGCACTGGACGTCGCTCTACCAGT
This sequence comes from Pseudomonadota bacterium, assembly GCA_023398955.1. Taxonomy (GTDB): domain Bacteria; phylum Myxococcota_A; class Polyangia; order Polyangiales; family Polyangiaceae; genus JAEWRL01. The sequence continues at coordinate 2,276 of JAEWRL010000062.1, read as the reverse complement.
CGCGCGCTGTTGTCGGCGTCAAGCCCCGAAGGCGAACACCACTGCCGATGCTCAGCCGACCACGACGGAACGCTGGTCGGGGCAGTTGGCAACGGTGTGCGATGCTCGACCCAGCAACGGACACGATCAGAGTCTATCGGCTCGGGGACCATTGTGGCTAGAGGTTCACTTGCAAGCGAAGACCGTGATTCGCCTGTTCACCGGGTAGGTACCCTGTCCCTACGCCGGGCGGAGCTGGACGCCAGGGCGGTCGTGCTCGGTCCTGCCAGGGGCGCGGCGCTCACCAGCCCAGGGCGCGAGTCATCGTATCGGCGAATCGCGCTCCCAGGGTCACTTGGGAGTCGTGGTCGAAGTGTAGGTTCCACTCAGTGTCCGCAGGGTCGACGACGAGGTCTCGCGCGGAGACGACATGGGCATTCGTGATGACGTTCGGGATGTCGTTGACGAGCGGGTTGTGGTTCGAGCAGTTTCCGTCGTACGGGAGCTCGCCCGCGAGGAACGGCGCGGAGGAGGCGCCGAGGTCCGCCCTCAGATCCTCGACGAGGGTGCCCACCTTGCCGGGCCACGCGGGGTCGCCACAGTTCGACTCCCCCTGGTGGAAGAGCATGCCTTCGATGACGCCGCCCGCTTGCTGCGCCATGCGCGCCCGCTCGAGGATCCATTCGTACTTCGTGCCGCCCACCTTCATGAAGGTCTCGATGCGCTCGCCGCTGATGGCGCATGGCACCAGGCCTATCGTGTCGCCTTCGGGAAGGGCATCCACCAATGTCTTCGCGAAGTAATCTCCCGGACCCAAGGCGCCGTTCCAGCACTCGTGCAAGGGCGGCACCGCCACGTCCCACTCGTTCGTCTGCCGCCCCGTGGCGGCGCAGTCGTCGAAGCCGAGCACCTGGATGCGCTCGTCCTCCACCTTGTCGGCGGGTTCCGCCTTGGAGTAGCCAGCCATGTTGGATTGGCCGAGCAAGAGAAAGACGTGGAAGACGGGCGTGGCGTCGGAACCGCCGGTGCCTCCATTGCCCGCACCTGCGGACGCCGCACCGCCGGACGCCGTGCCTCCCGAGGCAGCGCCGCCCGTCGTGGAGCCTCCCGAGGCAGCGCCGCCCGTCGCGGAGCCGCCGGAGGCCGTGCCTCCAGCTCCAGCGCCGCCCGACGTGACGGGAGCGCCGCCAGTGCCCGGTGAGCCCCCTGAGGAGCTTCCGCCCAGGTGTGTGCCACCCGCGCCCGAAGCGGTTCCCCCGGACCCTCCGCCCTGAGTCATGCCGCCGCTGCCCGGCAGTCCGCCCGCGCCGGAGCCGCTGAAGCCCGACCCGCCAACGCTCCCTTGCCCACCTGCTGAAGACCCACCGGTGGCCACTGCCGAGCCGCCTGTGCCCCCATCGGGCGAACCGTTACCGCCGACGCCTCCCTCCGAAACCCCCTCGGACCCGCAACCTGGGAGCGCCGCGAGCGCCAGCAGTGACGCGAAGCCAAGGTGCCATAGTCCGAGATGTGCCATTGGAGGTCCTCTGCTGGGAATGGGGTGCCTCGTCGAGAGAGCCGTCCCGACGGTTTGCCTTAGGACGATGACCGGAGGGGTAGAAGCGCCGCAGGGGAGGGCTTTCGCCCCAGCCACTGTAAACAATGCACCCGCCGGGGAATATACCGACCTGCCATGACCGGCCGCATAGACGGGGCTCGGCTCGGCAGCCCTCTGGCTGCTCGTCCTTGTGGCCACGAGCTGTGGTGGCGACGGCTCCGCGGTGCGAGCCGGCGGAGGGGGTCCCGACGGCGCCACAGAACTCCATCGTTGCACAGTGTTTGCGGAGTATCTCGCGTCGCTAGTGCCCGAGCTCCGAGTTCCCTTTTGATTATCCCTCCCAGGGATCTACGCTTCCCGCCATGCAGCGACGACTCGTTCGCTTCCTTGGGTTGGCCTCGAGCGTATATCTCGTCGCGGCTGCCTGTGGCGACGCCACCACCGAGGACGGCTCGACCGGAGGGGGGACCTCGACGGCAACGGGTGGCGCGGCCAGCAGTGCCTCGGGCCTTGGCGGAGGCGAGGCGAACAGTGGCGGTGCTGGCGGGAGCGGCGGTGCCGTCGCGGCCGGCTCGAGTGCCTTGGGCGGAGCTGCCGAGGGCGGGTCGACGGCTGCGGGAGGCACGAGCGCGAGCGGTGGAGCCTATCCCGCGGGAGGAGCGCACCTCGGCGTCGGCTCGACTGCCGGTGGCGGAGGCAGCGCGAGCGGCGGAGCGCCTGCCGGTGGCGGAGGCAGCGCGAGCAGCGGAGCGCCTGGCGG
>JAEWRL010000035.1 GCA_023398955.1 Pseudomonadota bacterium | reverse complement strand
CTGCTGCAGAGAGCGCCGACTGATCCGCGGTGCGCTTCTCTGAACGGCGAAGGCCGGTCAACCTGCTGCGCGCAGGGGCCGGCCTTCGTTGCGTTTCCGGGAACGTTCCGTCGATCAGTTGCCGCCGCCGCCGCCGCCGCTGCCGCCGCCGCTGCCGCCGCTGCCGCCGCTTGCATCGCCAGATTCGGCGATACCGGCAGTGCCGACATCTGCACCGCCATCGGCCGCATTGTCCGTACTGCGTCCGCCCGTGGCGCCCGGGCGGGTGCTGGGAGAGCCGGCTCCGGTGCTCGGTAGGCCTCCCGTGCTGAATCCGCCAGGCTGAGTAAACGTCGGCTCGTCTGCCCCTGATGCGGCGCCATCGTCGCCACAGCCGGCAAACGCGAAAACAACTGGAGTGATGAGGACGAGGCGAACAGAACGGTGTTGTTTGTGCACAGCAAGGCTCCTTAGCGGCAACGGGGTGATCTCGGGACAGGGTGTATGTGGCGCGTCGCCCCACAGCGATGGCTGCGGTCCGTGGAGTTCCGCGACTCTCGTTTCGAAACGCCAACCAGTTGACAGAGAGTCCGCGCCGCGACGTAGCAGCCCGAACGACCCGCCGAGATAGAACGGCCTCCCAAGCCGGGAGGGGGCATTAGCGTCCTGGCCATCAGGGGTGCGATACGGGTGAAGCCCAAAGTCCGCCTATAGTGGTAAACCGCAGGTTTTGTTCTTTTGCCGGGTCAACTCGGGTTAGCGTAGTGACCCCGTGGCTAGCGCTATTGAGTAGCGCGGGCGCTCCCCCGAGCGAGCCGACGAGTGCGAGCGCGCTGGCATGTCGTCCGCTGAGTTGACCACTCTGCCTCGTTTCGAGCTTGGCTTGGACCCTAGTCCCATGCTTTGGTGCCATCATGGCGGTGGGGCGACGAGCAGAAATTACGGCGAAAGATCGCAATGCGCTTCGGGAGCTGGTCGCCGAGGCCACTGCTCTGAAGTTCGACGAAGATCGCGTAGGCATCCGCGTGCTTCCAGGCTTGTGCAGCCTTCTTCGCGCGGACGGTGCGGCGTTCTACAGCGTGCAGCGCGGCGCATCGTCCTTCGAGCTTGCTGACTTCGGGCTGCATGCGCGTACCGGCGATGCGAGGACTGTCCAGCCAAAGTTGGCCGAGATTGTTCGGTGCGCAGGCAAGCAACTCGGTGCGGTGGCGTTCAGGCGTCAGGAACGCAACCGACCCGTGTCTCTCCGCGAGAACGTGCCCGAGGAGGTTTGGCAAAACCACCCAGTGACCCGCCACGTGCTGCCTATAGCCGGAATCGCTTCGGACGCCTGGGATCTCCGAACCGTGTTAGCCGAACGAGACATATCGCTCGGATGGATTGGCGTCTACGGTCAAGAGCGTTTCACAACGCGCGAGCGCTGGCTGTTCGCTGGACTTGCGCCGCCGTTGCGACAAGCAATGAAGCTGGAACGCCGTCTCGACATGGCGGCGCTTCACAGCGCATGCCTTAGTGTCTGCCTTGAGGCGATACCGTCTCCTGCATTTCTGGTCACAACTCTCGGCGTGCCCGTGCACACGAACAGGGCGGGCCGCGACGAGCTAGAGAAACCTGGAAGTGATACACGCCCTTGGTTGAACACGCTCGCACACAGACTCGCGGCGGGACAACGGCTGCCAGCAGGTGCCATGGGCCAGCCGATCCTCTGCAATGGGCTGCCCCCGCACTACCTGGTAGTGCGCACATCGGCCGCGCCTCACCTCGCCATCCGGCTCGACTGTGTCAGCCGCGAGTGGCTTCTAACCCGCCGACAACGCGAGGTGCTAGGGCTACTCTGTGACGGCCATGCCAACAAGGCGATGGCTGAACAGCTTGGTTGCAGTGTCCGCACTGTCGAGCAGCACATAACCGCCCTCATGCGGAAGGCTCGGGTGGACTGCCGAACGTCGATAGTGTCGCAGGTGCTTCGCGGCTAGCCAACGAGCAGGAGTGGCTCTGCCGCCATTGCCCCGAGGCCCACCAAGTAGCCCATTGCCGGGCGAGCCGCATCTCTGAGCCCGCTCAGCTCAATTGACGAGGAGTGTCTCCGCACCCACTGCACGAATCCCGTCCAATAGCCTAGCCTTCTGAACGGCATCACCGACGGCAAACACCCTTGCAGAGCAGTACGAGATGCTGTGCTCGAGTTCCTGGATGGACTGGTCCGGTATACCGGGCAAAGCGTAGACCCACATATCGACAGTTGGCCCCTCGATCGCGCGCGATGCGAGTGCCGCCGAATATGCACCAAACCGTCGTGCGAACTTGCGAATGTCCTCGTCGATTCTCGGCCGCAGCACAAGTGGTTCCATTAGAATCAAAGACTCCACGCCCGGCGCGTACTGCGAGACGGCTTCCAAACCCGGCGCGTGCGCCAAGAAACGTCCAATGTCACGGCTGGGCTGGAATCCTTTCTTGACGAAGCGGTCAACATGCTGCGCTGTCAACCAGCGAAACCCTTCCGCCTTGCGATCGACGCCCCGTCCGTTCCTCGACTAGGTCAACGGAGAGTGCCAAGCCGACACCATCTTCTCGACAAACGCCGCGTCCGCGTCCTCCTGCAGGGGTATTGGCGCAGATATCTCGCAGTACGGTCCAAGACCTACGATACGATCGATGTCGCGCACCTTCAGCAGCCTCTGCTGGATCAGGGTGACAAAGCGCGCCCTCCCGGGCCCTCCCAGGCACTCGTCACGAGGAACGTGCGGAGCCAGGAAGACCTGCACGCCGGTATCGAACCTAGCCAGCACAGCCACTGGGTAGCGCGCCCCGGAAGCCGGGTCGGGTGCGTAGTGGAGAATTCTGTATGCTCTGGCGCTCACGGCTCGAGTCCAAGTGTTGCGTCCAGGAATGCTCCCAGCAACGCCTTCGTGCCGGGTTGGCATCTATCCCGTCCCGTTCCGCCGCTTGAACGAGAAGCAGCACACGTGCCGTCCTCGCGCACACCCGCCGTGCAGACTGTCTCGCCGTACTTCCGAGAGAGAGTGGGGTACGTCTTGACGGTGATGAAAACCCGCTGCTTCTCCATCGCGCCCCTCGTACTCTCACAGATGCCTAGCGATGAGGTCCGCGCCGATCTCGCCCTCAAGCGCTTCGGCGACACAATGGCGGTGGCACTGGTTCGGCTGGTGCTCGTAGCACGTGAGCGTGACGCGCTCGCCTCCGGCGATCCAGTCCTGGATCATGTTGAGCGCCGCACCCTGCTTCGGAAGCCACGTCCGTTCGTAGTCGGCGAAGAGCGCATCATAGTCGGCTTGCGTCTCGAGTGACCGCCGCTTGTCCGACGCGATACCGAGCTCGGGCACATGCTCGTATCGGATGCCGACGCCCTCGCACCCCCGGGCGAGAGTGTTCTTCGAGAAGCCGTACTTCCGGCTGATAGCGTTTCGGCGCACGTCGCAGAGGAGCGTGACGCTGCTCTTGAGTAGGATGGTCAGATAGCTCTCGAGCGTGTGTCCCTCGTAGCCGAGGGTACTCAGTGCTGAACCGGTCGCCTTGGTGCGGACGGCCTTGATGCGTGCGAGAGCGGTATCTTCGTCCTTGAGGACGCGCTCGGCGATCTCGCTTCGGATCGCGAAGAACGGGAAGCGCCGGTACGTCTCGGCAACCAGCGCGTCGCCGCGCAGACTACGGTGCTGCTTCGCAAAGGCCGTGAGCTGCACGTCCATGGTGGACCCGATCACCTTCCGCCCCTCATCGGTGATGTGCCAGCCCTCCTCATCCTGGAGGAGCCCACGCTCGACGAGCTTCCGCCGATCCGCGTAGGACGAGAATGAGAACGCGCCGAACCTGTAGGGGACGAAGTCGTAGGGAGTGTCCCCCGTTGGTGACTCCTGGCAATACAGAAAGAGCAGCTTCTGGAAGTCGAGCACGCCCGACGTACCCCCGAGCGCCTGGAGGAGCTCCAGCAGCCGACGTTGCCGCGAGAACAGCATCGGCCTTGAGCGGGTGGACTTGCGGATGGTCGTGGCAGTCACTTCGGCTTCCTTGTTGTCGCTCGCCGCACCGGCTTGGCCCGCGTATGAGCTTCTCCGCTGAGAGCCGCCGCGGTGTCGGCCGACGCCCGGGGTTCGGGGGTTGGGGTCACGGCCACGGCTCGCATTCGGACAGAACCTATCAAGATCGAAGCGATCAGCCAACTTCCACCACAGGTCGGCCAAGGGCGGTCACGGCCGTTCAGGTTGGACGGGACGCACTCCATGCCACCCGCTGCTCGACCCACGTGCGTGGGCCCGTATGCGCTCAGTGCCCAGCCCTCATGGCGTCGCGGTCTCCACCGGAGTCCATCAGGCGACAAAGCTTCGCGTCAAGGGAGCCCCCAAAGGCCCCCTCAACGCTATACCCCTACCGCCCTCTACGGCGAGGCACTCCCATTCGCCGGCTCAATCGAGTTAGCCCGCACAATCGCTATAGCGTCGAAAAACCCAGCGACCTCCGAAGCTTGGGCAACGCCAGCGCAGACTTCGACGAGGGCACTTCGGATCTCGGCAGCAGCGGCAGCGGGCTCATCCCAGCGGACGGCGTCGATCCGCTGAACGGCGGTTTGGAAGGCGTAGGAGGCCCGCGACAAGAGCATTCCGCGGAAGTCTTCGTGCTGCCTGAGAACGGCGGAGTCGATGCGAATCACGGCAGCACCTCCGCGGCGAAAAGCCCAATAAAGGCCGCAGAAACGCAGCAATTGCACAGATTCTCAACAAACGGGTGCGTTGTGGTACAGGTATCCATGCTGTCTCCTTGTCTTTGTCATGGAGCCAGCGAGCTCTCGGGCGGTGGCTTCCGCCCGGGGGCTCACTTGGTCAACGATGTTGATGAGCGAATCGGCAGTGTGGTCGCAGCTCAACGCCAAGTCAGGGCGCTTCACTGCTCCCATTCCCGCACGCAAGAAGATGCCAAAGCCGTGTAGAGATTTCAAGTGCGAAGTGACACCCCCATGACGAAGGTTCTCAAGGTTACGAAACTACTCCATTAGGTCCATTGCTCCGCAGCAAGCCGTGCAACCGCGGGAACCCGCGTCACCCGTTCCATCGCGCTCGGACCCCGCCGAACCCCGTCAGCTCGATCCCCGAGCACCAGCTCGCGAGGCTAGAAGCATCGACGCCCGTGACCCCGAGCGCGCCGACGCGAAACCGCTACTCGAAGCACCCCCCGAAGTTCTCACGAGAGGGGGAACCGCCGCCCGCAGGGTGAAGCCCGAGGACGACAATCGTATAGTGACGCCCCAACACGGGGGGACATCAAAAGGAGACTCCATTACCAACGTGACTCTGTGATAAGCTGCGCCCTCGATGGCAGAGATGCTCAACCCACGCCTGGACGTCGTCTTCAAACTGCTGTTCGCCGACGAGCGAAACCGCGACCTGCTCGTCTCCCTCCTGAATGCCATCCTCCGCCCCAAGCAGCCCATCTGCCAAGTGGAGGTCGTCAACCCGGAAATCCACAAGGATGGAGCCGACGACAGAGGTCTCACCCTCGACGTGCTCGCCGTGCACGAAGGCGGCATCAGGACCAACGTCGAGATGCAGTCCGTCGATCGAGGCACTACCGAGAATCGCGCCCTCTACCATTGGGCCAGGCTCTACCGGGACGGGCTCGGGCGGGGCGATGACTACGCGGTCCTGCACCCCTGCCGGGTAGTTTTCATCCTGGCCTACCCGCTGCTCGACGGGGAGCGCATGCATTCGACCTTCCGGGTCAGGGAGATCCACGACGGCGCCGAGCTCAGTGACGCCTTGGAAATCCACACCATCGAGCTCCCGAAGCTGGCCAGCACAAAGGAGGTGGAACCGGCCGAGCAGGCGGCGTACGCTTGGGCATGCTTCCTCGCGGCCGTCACCGACGAGGAGCGGCGCAGGCTGGCCATGGCAAATCCCGATATTCAGAAGGCAACGAAGGCGCTGGAGCAGCTGAGCCAAGACCCAAAGGCCCGAATGCTTGCCCAATGGCGCGAAGACGAGCTGAAGCTGCAGCGCGTCGCACTCGCGACCGCAGAGCAACGAGGACGGAACGAAGGACGGAAGGAAGGACACGACGAAGGACGGAAGGAAGGACGGGCAGAAGCCCTCAAGGAGGCAATCGGCTCCCTGTGCGACGTGCTCGAGATCCCACTGGACGATGCCCGTCGTGCTCGCGTCGACCAGTCCGACGCCGTCGCGCTCGAGTCCCTGCTCGGCCATCTCCGCACCGAGCGGCGCTGGCCACAGGAATAGCGGGCTCTGGAGTCCCCCCGAGGACAAGCGAGAACCCCGCCCATCGAAGCACCCCCCCGAAATTCCCCCATTCACGCGCAGCACGCTGCGAAGCAGCTTGCGAGCATGAATAACGGGGAACCGCCGCCCGCAGGGCGTAGCCCGAGGACGGCGACCGTATAGCGACGCCGAACGCGGGGGGCATCAAACACTGCTCGGGGTCGGGGCTTCTGCCGACCACATCTTCCTCAAAGACGCTCGCTACCTCACCCACGCTCGCGATCCGCTATTCACCGCGTGCTTCGCTGAGACCCTGAACGGGCTCAAGCGAGTCTTGGAATCGGACAGGAACGAGCATTGAGCGCAGTTGGCGAACGAGGCGGCGCTGCACATCGCCAGGACGGGCGCTAAGGCCAGAGATCGGAGTCGGTATCAGCTCGAACCCGTCGACAGGTGATCGAGGTCGAGCGGGTCGCTGTCGACGTAGTCCTCCGCGGTCATGTCCCGAAGCGTGACGACCTGCCCAGCCACCACCGTGAACCGACTGGTGGCCGGAATGAGGTTGAGCCAAGCCTTGAGGAGCTCCGCCCAGCTCTTGCCTTCGAAGTCCGGAGCCGTGTCCTCGCGAACGAACCAGAAGAAGAGCTCGACGCGAGGCGCGTCCCAGGCGGGAGATGCTTGGACGCGAATCTCTCTTAGCGCTCGAAGTCCACGCCCTTCGTCGGTGTTCTTCTCGTGCTTGTCGCCGAGTCGACTCTGCAGCTTTCTGGCGGCCATCACGAAGTCATCGGGGAACGCGAAGCGCAAGCGTTTGCGCGATA
>JAEWRL010000019.1 GCA_023398955.1 Pseudomonadota bacterium | reverse complement strand
ATGCCCAGGTCCGCGAAGTGTGCAGGATGCTCGCCAGCTTCATGCAGAAGCTGACGCCTGACGGCTGACACCTGATAGCCTGCCCTCCGGTTGCATTTGGCGTTGCCAGTTCCCCTGTTTGGTTCCGCCTCCGCCGGGTTAGGGACCGCCGTACTCCTCCACGATGCGATCGATGCCTAGGGCGGCTTCTCGCGGGCCAAGGATGAAGACCATCTCCCTCCCGAAGAGTCCCGGCGGAACGCCCTCGGTGAGCCGGACGCGGGCAAGGATCTCGCCTTCCTCCAGGGAACTGACCAAGTCGCGTGATGCCCCCACGAGCTCGAGACTCTCCCTGTCGAAGTACTCCGCCGACTCGAAGATCCTGTCCAGGCTCGTGACGAGCGTTGTGTAGTCGTGACGGTCAAAGCGCGCCTGCCAGTGATCCTCCGCGACCTCCGGTTCACTGTCGGCGCTCTGCCGTTGTGTTGCTCCGGGCATTAGCGCTGCACCGAGTGCGTTGGCATCTTCCATGGCCACGGCCAGGAAGAAGCGCTGGAGGGTACGTTCAGCCAATTCGTAGGGATCCTCGGACGTGAGCACGACGATGGCTTGCTGGGCACTAGCAGTGTTGCCGCGCGGTCGCGGCAGAGTCGTCTCTGGAGGAGCGAGCAGGTCGATCGCCTCCATCGGAGGGGCGGAAGACTCGGTGGGTGATACCGCGGGACCTCGCGCCACCGCTCCGTCTGCGCAGGCCCCCAGCCAAGCGCCGAGCAGAAGGCCACCGAGGCCACCGACGCTGGCTCCGCGCGGCGGCCGTGCGCCGGTGGGCTCGCAGCGTCCGCGACCGAATGGCTCCGCTCCGAGATGGCTTCCAGCGCGAGCAGGAACTCGGTCCGCCTCGGCCACGGCTAGCTCAGCGACTCGATGTGCGGCGCTGCATCCCGGCTGAGGCTAACGAGAGAGTTCGGTTCGACAGCCGTGAAGCCCTCCGGCATTGCTTCCCGGTGGTCCGAGATGACCAACGTAATCCGTGTCGCATCGAGATTCGGTACGCGCGGCCGATAGGACCCTACGTCCCCGACGAGGTCTTCGGCGGCATCCGTTCCTTCGATGCGCCGCAGCGCCATCGGTGCGCCGCGGCAAAGGGCGACGAAGGATTCCCCGTTGCTGACGAGGGCGTTGATGGCCACGCTTTCCCCCGTGACACCTCCGACCGCGCGATCGAGGATGCCGACGGTCTCGCGTAAGGCAAGGCCCACCGCAGCGCTGCTCACCCCCAGATCGCTCAAGTGCCCCGCTTCCTGCAGACGCGCGAGCAGAAGATAGAACATCAGCTCACCGTCCGTGTCACCACGAATATTGCGCCGCAGGAACTCTGGGAGCTCGGCGTGGATTGCGCGCCGTACCTCATCGACGGGAGGCAGGCAACCGGTCTGGGCGAAGAGCCAACTGCGGTATCGAAACGGCTGGGTATTCTCGGTACGAAGCGAGCCCACCCCAGGCTTTCGAACGTGTGCCATGAGCAGATCCGTGCGGACGCCTTCGACGGCCTGCACGGGATCAACCAGCTCCCGGTCGTCGTAGGGTCGCCTTCGGAGGAGGACCTCCCCGGACTGATAGAACCCAACTCCCCATCCAACAGCCTCGTCCGCCGAGCGCTGCCACCTCAAGAGATCTCGATAGCGCTGTACAACGGAACCACCGAGGTCTGTGCGATTTCCCAGAAAGCCGAAGAGCCTTGCCATTGCTTCGATCACCGTTGCGCCGACCTGCTCGAGCCGTCGTGCGTCACCCGCAGCCTCGGTGAGGCGCGTCTCGACGGTAAGCATGGTGCACGGCTCGACGGTTGTCACATGATGAATTCTCTGGCCGTGAATTCGGCGCGAAAGCGCCTCCGCAATCATCGTGCTCGAGCTGTGTGGTCGTTTTGCTGGGACGTAGCGCAGCCGGGGGGTGATTCGAGCGCCACGCCGTGGGAAACACCGCACCGCAGTGAGGGTAGCTGCAGCCGTCGTACTCGCCAGTGGTGCTGTCCTGCCACACATCGTGACGGACGGCGCGGGATCCGTTGTCGGAGCTACGCCGCGCTCGCCGCGCCGTGCGCGACGCCGTGGAGGGATTGAGCCCCTCTGGCGAGCTCGACGCCGCCGGTTTTCGACGTGCAGACTCAACAATCCCGCACCCGGTCTGCCTCCCCGCCGTCTGGGCCCTCGTTTCGGCCAGGAGTTTCGACCCCGACCGCGGAGACGGTCAGGCCATCTGATACCCAGGCGCCCCTGCCATGGCTCCAGATCCCCACGGTACGACTCGGCGTCGGTAGCTCAATTCACATTCCCGAAGACTCAGTCAGGGATCCCGGGTCGAGGTATTCGCGCACGAGCGGTATCGACCGAGCGGCGGCACGTCGTCGCAGCTCGAGGCGCTGGTGTTCCTGCGTAACTCGGGGCTGGGGAACGTGACACACCGCAAGGGTGGAACCGCGCTCATGGTGCGCGTGAGCCGGATGGCACCTTTGGTGGCAATGGTTAGAGGGGCGTGCCGTCCGATGTCTATCGTATTTGCTATTGGGCCAACCTGGGATACGTAGGGCGTATGGATGTGTCGGTTGGCTGGAGCAGGAGTCGTGGAGTTGAGCTTTGGCGGGTAAGCGCGATCGCCAAAGCGTGGTGGCTCGTCGTTGTCGTCGCTGCCGTCAGCTCGAGCGGATGCGCTCTTGTGTACCCTGAGGTCGCGACACCCCTACGGGACGTCCCCGAAGGCGTTGAAGCGAGTCCCGAGCCCCCCAACGAGCTCCTGTATGTTCGCTTCGTCGAGGTCGTGATTCCAGAGCGCACGCGGGATGGTCGGAGCCGGGACGGAGTCGGCGGCTCCCTCCCAGATCCCACCGCCAAGCTGATCGTTGGTGAGAAGACGGTCGTTCTGGAAACTCCCAGAGAGCGCAATACGCTCGTTGCCACCTGGCCCGACCAGATCAGGGCGAACTACCTCATCCCGCGGGACCGCAAGTTACGCGTCGAGATTTGGGATCAGAACACCCTGACGAACAAGCCGATCTGTGTAAAGCCCTTCAGTGGAATCCACGACGAGGCGGAGTTCGGTGAACTCCGGCTGCGCTGCGAGAACGGCACGAGGATCGTTCTGCAGGTGGAGCCCGCACACGCGAGGTGGGGGCTGGGGATGTCCTATGAAATCGGGGGGGGCGTGGCGCGCATCACCAAGGTCTTCCGCCACTCGCCAGCGACCCGAGCCGGTCTCGCCGAAGGCGACCAGATCCTGACCCTTGACGGCGTGAGCGTGGCGACGATGGATCCGCAGCAGGTGACAAGCGCCATCAACTCGAAGTCACGCCAGGGAGTGCCCTTGCAGGTGAGGACCAGTTCCGGCCGCACACGGCAGCTTACGTTGAAAGAGGGGCCCATCTATCCGGTGAAGGACGAGCTCGTCCTCGAGCGCTAGGCTAGTATCGGAGCCAACCTATGCGGCAACCAAAGAGCAGCTTGAACAAATCCGAGGCGCTGGTGATCGTCCGTGAGGACCGGGATACCGTCGAGGTGACTGGAACGGACCGCCAGAGGTGGCTGAATGGTCTACTGACGTGCAGTTTAGAGCGGTTGGGGGCGGAGCAGGGCGCTTGGGGGCTGCTTCTGAGCCGCCAAGGGAAGATCCAAAGCGATGTGGACATCGTCCCGGCTGGCGACTCCCTGCTCCTCGGTGTGGCCGAGGGACGGGGGCCCCGGGTGCACCAGCTCCTCGAGGGGTACCTCGTGATGGATGATGTCGATCTGTACGAGCGGTCAACGCAATGGGCTTGGATTACGCTTCATGGTCCCCTCGCAGCCGAGGTTGCTTCCGAGGCGAGTGGGGGGCAGGCGGGAACGAGCGCGGCGATCGACTGGACGGGGCTGGGCGGCGCTGCTCTGGTGGTGGCACGTGACGAGGTGAGGCGGACCCTCGAATCGCTCACGCGGATCGGACGTGGCGCCGTCCGCATCGGCACTGAGCTGGATTGGCTGCGTCTGCGAGTAGAGCGGGGGCTACCTGCGTTCGGGGCGGACTACGACGACCACGATAATCCGCACGACGCTTCTCTCGAGCAGAGGGCGGTCTCGTGGACGAAGGGGTGCTACCTGGGGCAGGAGGTGGTGTGCATGCAGGCGATGCGCGGCAAGGTGAAGCGGCGCATTGCCCCCCTCGTCCTAGATGGAGAGGGCACGCCTCGAGTGGGCGACGAGCTCCGCGAGGACTCTGGCGGTGAAGAGGTGGTAGGGCAGGTAACCTCGGCCGCCATGAGCGAAGCCCTCGGGCGCGGAGTGGCGTTGGCGCGGCTCTCGGTGCGCCACAGCGAGCCCGGAACCCTATTGCGGAGCGATGCTTACGTGGCGACAGTCGTGGGATTGCCGTCGGAGTGAGAGGGGATCTTTGGTGAACCGTGAGAGCCAGGAAACGCCTGTGCGCGTCGGCGACGACGCCGTCACGCGGTGCGGGCTCGTCGTCGCCGACGACGCGCTCGGGCTCGTTGGGAACACCCCACTGGTGCGCCTTGGCGGTCTCGGTGCTGCCAACGCGGAGATCTGGGCGAAGGCCGAGTTCATGAATCCAGCGGGGAGCGTCAAGGACCGTACGGCGTTGGCCATGATCGTGGAAGCGGAGCGAGCAGGTTTGCTTCGGCCTGGCGCGACGGTCATCGAGGCGACCAGCGGCAATACCGGGATCAGCCTGGCGATGATCTGCGCGGTACGGCGCTACCGCTGTGTGCTCGTCATGCCGCAGGACATGAGCATGGAACGTCGTCTGGTCCTCAAGGCATATGGTGCGGAGGTTCAGCTGACGGGCCCCGAGCACGGGATGATGGGAGCAGTTCAGCGTGCGAATGCCCTTCGCGCAGAGATAGCCGGTGCCTTCACGCCGAGCCAGTTCGAGAACACTGCGAATCCGCGTGTACACGAAGAGATGACGGCCCGAGAGATCCTGGAGCAGACGGGAGGGCGTGTGTCTGCGTTCGTGGCCGGGGTGGGCACGGGTGGCACCGTGACGGGAGTGGGGCGAGCGCTGAAGCGTGTGCTCGGTCCGCAGGTTCAGGTGGTCGGGGTGGAACCCGCTGGAAGCCCAGTCCTCAGCGGAGGAACGCCGGGAAACCACGGTATCCCTGGGCTCGGTGCCGGCTTTGTTCCGGCGATACTGGATAATGCCGTGCTCGACCAGATTGTCCGGGTGCACGACGTGACGGCTCAGAAGATGGCCGAGCGGCTTGCACGGGAGTACGGACTACTCGTGGGCGTCTCTTCTGGCGCGAACGTTGCGGCTGCGGCAGATGTGAGCAATCGAGTCGGCAAAGGCCTCGTCGTGACGGTCCTCTGCGACTCGGGTGAACGCTACCTGTTTTGACCCGTCGGTCGACTTCGGAAGGTCAATGTCTGCTTTGCCGCACCTGCCCGCGCCAGTGGCTCTCGAGGAACAACGTGGCCAGAGCCTCCCGTCGCTCATCGCCATCATGCAGCTCCTGCTCTCGGAGGACGGATGTCCTTGGGATCGAGAGCAGACACTGGCGAGCCTCAAGCCTTATGTCCTGGAAGAAGCCTGTGAGGTCATGGACGCAATTGACTCGGGAGATCCAGCTCAGTTGTGCGACGAGCTCGGTGATCTCACGCTTCAGATCGTATTTCTAGCCGAGCTGGCGCGAAAGGTCGGTGCGTTCGGGCCCGATGACGTCGTTCGGGCAATCGCCGCCAAGTTGATAAGACGGCACCCGCACGTTTTTGGGGAGGTGCGGGTATCGAGCAGCGGAGAAGTCGCGCGAAACTGGGAGGCGATCAAGCATGAGGAGAAGCGGGAGCGCCCTCTCCTTGGTGGCGTTCCTAGGTCGCTGCCGGCGCTGCTCCGGGCGACGCGAGTCAGTGAACGGGTTGCTCGGGTCGGCTTCGATTGGCCGAACCGTGCGGGGTCTCGCGCCAAAGTGGCAGAAGAGATAGAAGAGCTAGATGAGGCCTTGTCCAAGGCGGAAAAGTCAGCGGTGGAGCACGAGCTCGGTGATCTGCTCTTCGCCTTGGTGAACCTTGCCAGGCATGCAGGAGTGGACGCCGAGGCCGCCTTGCAGCAGGCCACCGACCGGTTCACGAGACGATTCGAGAACGTGGAACGTGGAGTGAAAGCCCGACACGGAGACTGGCCGCGCGGCACGAAGGGAGAGCCCACCCGTGGAATAGCTCTCGACGAGCTCGACGGGTATTGGGAAGAGGCCAAGCAGCACGAGCGCGCGCAGCAGGGGAGCTCGGCGTGAGCGCGGGAACCCCGAGCGGCTCGGGGGACTCGCGCTCCCTGGGGCATCCGCTCGCTTGGCTTCCGCAAGAGTGGGGTGACTGGCTCGACGATACCCAGGCGCGGTACCGCGGCGAGCAGATCTTCCGTTGGCTCCACTTTCATCGGGAGTTCCGCCCCGAGCAGATGACGAACCTGAACAAGGTTTTGCGGCAGCGTCTCGCGAGCACGCAGGTAGAGCTCCCGGTTTGCGTCGACGCCGTGCATGGTCCAGCGGAGGGGACCCGCAAGCTAGTGCTGTCCCTCGAGGGTGGCGCTCGGATCGAATCCGTGTTGATCCCGATGACCCGAACGACCGAGACCGACGATGCAGATCTCGGCGCGCTGGAAGGTCCGGAGGCAGAGGAGGACCTCGCGGCGACGCGGGTCACATTGTGTGTCTCCACTCAGTTCGGCTGCGCAATGGGATGCGTCTTCTGTGCCAGTGGTCGCGCTGGATTGGTTCGTGGCCTCAGCGCTGCGGAGATAGTGGCCCAGGTGCACGTTGCCAGGGCACATCTGGCGCCGGGAGAGGTGCTGCGGAACCTGGTGTTCATGGGGATGGGTGAACCGCTGCACCACTATGCAGAGACAGCTCGCGCCATCCGCGTGTTGACGCACCCCGCGGGCCTGGACATGAGCCCGCGCCGCATCACCGTGAGCACCGTCGGGCTGGTGCCCGGTATCCGCAGGCTCGGCGCGGATTTCGACGGAAAGATCGGGCTCGCCGTGTCCCTGCACGCTCCGAATGACGAGCTGAGGTCGCGCATCGTCCCCATGAATAGACGGTATCCGCTGCCAGAGCTGATGGCGGCACTCCGAGCATACCCGCTTCCGCGGCGGCGGCGTATCACGATCGAGTATACGCTCATACACGGCGTCAACGATTCTTGCGATGCCGCGCGAGAGCTCGCCGGTCTGCTCCGCGGGCTCCCGGTGAAGGTGAACCTGATCCCCATGAACGACGTGGATGGTCTGCTCTGGCGCGCCTCTTCAGGACGTCAGGTCGAGGCTTTCCGCGGAGTCCTGGCGGACCACGGTTACGCATGTTTCGTCCGCACGCGGCGGGGGGATGACGTTTCTGCTGCCTGCGGTCAGCTCGCGATGCAGAAGACAGGCGCGGAGGGCGAAGCCTCGCCGGTGCCCTGAGGCTCGCCTCGAGCACGGCGGCGCCTCGAGCACGGCGGCGCCCGGGCGAGCACCAGTTGGCGAGCACCCCTGCATTGAATTGACCAGCGCGGTATACTCGTCGGAATGAGCTCACTCCAAGAACTGGCCAGTGCGGCGCGCGAATGGGCAGACGCGGACCCAGATCCCTCGACGGCCGAGGCGTGGCGCCGTTTCGTCGAGAGCGCGAATCGCGCGGAACTGGAGGAGGCGCTGCGACCCCTCAGCTTTGGCACTGCCGGTCTCCGCGCGAAGGTAGGCCCGGGTCCCAGCCGCATGAATGAGGCAGTAGTCCGCCGTGCCGCGCGCGCTGTGGCAAAGGCGAGTCTGCAAAGCATGGCGCCGGGTAGGACTGGCACCATCATTGTCGGTCACGATGCGCGCACCACCAGCCGAGACCTCGCGACGATCGCGGCGCGCGTCGTCGTAGCGGCTGGCGTTGGGACGTCGCTGTTTCGGACCCCCGTGCCGACCCCACTGGTGGCTTATGCCGCGAAGCGGCTCGGGGCCTGCGCCGCGATCGTCATCACGGCAAGCCACAACCCGCCGGAGTATAACGGCATGAAGGTCTATGGCCCCGATGCAGCTCCCATCGCGGACTCCTGGGAGCAATCGCTCTCGGCGCACCTGCTCGAATCCCCCTGGGCGAACCGCATCCCACTGGCTCCATGGGGTCGGGAAGAGCGCGCCGCGCCGTGGCAATGGCTCGAGGCCGACGAGCTATTGCCGGCCTACTTGGAGGAGGTCGAGGGGCTGCGAAACCACGACGGGGATCGGGCGCCGGTGACAATCGTCTATACGCCGCTGCACGGTGTGGGCGGAAGGTTCGTACAGAGAGCGCTCGCCCATGCCGGACACGACGCGGTCCATGTCGTGTCGCGACAGTTTGCGCCTGATGGCCGCTTCCCGACGCTCGACAACCCAAACCCAGAGGATCCCAGTGCACTGCAGATGGCACTCGAGCTCGCCGAAGAACGCCGAGCGGCTCTCGTTCTCGCCAGTGATCCTGACGCTGACAGACTAGCCGTCTGCGTGCGGGATCCTGCGGGCGAATGGCGCCATTTGAGTGGGAATGAGATCGGCATTCTGCTGGCGGACGACCTGCTTGAGCGCGCCGGTGTGGCCAAGAATCCTCTGCTCGTGTCGACGATTGTCTCGACGCCGATGGTCGAGGCGCTCGCGGCCGCACGGGGCGCAAGGGCCGAGCGCACGCTGACTGGATTCAAGTGGCTCTGGCGCGCAGCAGGAGAGCTTTCAGGCGGCGGCCACTACACCCCGGCCCTGGCCTTCGAGGAAGCGATTGGCTTCTCGCCGGGCAGCGTGGTGAGGGACAAGGATGGTATGAGCTCGGCCGTCCTGATCGCAGACCTCGCCGCGCGCGCGGCCGCCCGCGGAGAGACGCTGCTCGACCGACTGCGAGCCATCCAGCGCGACCACGGCGTGTGGGTGAGCGGGGCAGCGAGCTGGGTCTTGCCTGGGGCAGCTGGGGAGCTGCGCATCCGCGGGCTGCTGGACGACATCGTCGGAGAGCCGCCAAGGAGCCTAGCGGGGCACGTCCTCTCGAGCATTCGGGATTGGCGCGTTGGGGCGCATGAACGTGCGCCCTGGCTTGGCGCCACGGACCTCGCCACCCTCGAGTTCGCTCAAGGCCGCCTCTGCGTGCGCCCCAGCGGAACGGAGCCCAAGCTCAAAGTGTACGTCGACTGGCGCGCCGAGGCGTCCGGTGATCTGACGGCACGCGAGGCGTGCGCTCGGGGTGTCATCGCCCAGCTGATTGACGCCTTCGCCATTCGCTGTGCGCTCCCGCACCACCCAATGAGTGAGCGCAATTCTCCGACGTTTTCGCCTCGCGGCTGACAGGGGAGGACTGGGACGGCGCGCCGCGCCGTGGAGCTACCCTACTCGTCGACGTCGAAGGCGACCACCTCAGCAGACGCAAGACGCGGGACGGCCTTCTCGATGGCCACTCCGATCTCCGGGTGCGTCCCCAAGACGGAAATGAGGAGGTTCTCCGGGTCAATTCGGTTGCGGATCGCCCCATTGACCTCGTCGAGGGTGACTGCGCGCAGTCGCTCCACATAGTGTTCGTGGTAGCCCTCCGGTAACTCCAGCAGTACGGATTCCGACGCGAGTCCGACTCGCTTCGACGCCGTGTCGACCGCGAAGGCCTGAGACCTATCCAGGTACCGCTTTGCGGCGCCAAGCTCCTTTTTGGTGATGCCACGCTCGCGCCAACGTTCCAGGAGTTCGAGCTCCAGTGCGATGCAAGCGGCAGCGTCGGCTGCTTTCGGGAAGGTCCACATGCTGAAGGGTTGCCGCTCTCGTCCGTAGGGAAGGCTGGCATAGGCCCCGTAGGACCAGCCCCGCTTGACGCGGATCTCCTCACTGAGGCGCGCCGTGAAGGTGCCGCCGAACACCGTGTTTGCGATCTGTAGGGCCAGATGGTCGTTATCGTGAGGGTGCGTTCCGAGACCCCCGATGAAGATCTGGGTCTGGCTCCGCTCGGGCTTATCGACGAAGACGAGGCGCCGCCCCTTTGGAACGGCCGGAGGCGGCACTTCGATCTCCATGGCGGGAGCTGTGCTCAGGGAGCGCTCGACCTCCTCTGCAAATGCGCGAGCGCGGTCCTCACTCATATCCCCCGATATGGCGACGAGCGCCTGCTTGCTCCGCAGCAACTGGCCGGCGAGGTTCCGGACATCGCTTTCTTGGAACCGTGCTACTGAGCGCAGCGTGCCGCTGGTGCTCCTTCCCTGTGGATCGGTTCCAAAGACTCGGCGCTTGAAGGCGCGACGAGCCAGGTACCGGTCGTCGTCGCGTGCTTGAATCAGCTCGCTGGTTGTCTCGCGGCGAAGGCGCTCGAGCTCTTCGTTCAGGAACCCAGGCTTGCCGAGCATATCCAGGAGCAGCGCCGTGAAGCCTTCGAGAGATCGAGCGATGACCGTTCCGTGCAGGGTCGTCGAGGTGGAGGCTGCATCGACGCTGATCGCACCACCGAGGTCATCGATACGGCTCTCGATCGCCGAGGACGGCAGCCCGCCCGCGGTGCGGCGCAGCAGCCGTGCCGTGAAACGAGTCAGACCCTCGAGACCCTCGGGGTCGAGCTCCGCGCCGGTGCGAAACCCGATCATGAAGTGCACCAGTGGAAGATCCGAGCTTGATTCGACGAGAAGTGGCATGCCCCCAGCAACGGGGATGCGCTTGACGAGACCGACGGGGGAAGTCCGTTTCACGGCTAGGCGCCTTCCGTTGGGGACGGTGTGACGAGGATGACGGTGCGCTGCGTCGTGTCAAAGTAGCGACGCGCCGCTCGCAGCAAATCGCTGGGGCCCAGCTCGCGCAGGGCCTGCAAGCGCTCGAACGCCGCCCCCGGTCGCCCGAGGACGCTGGCGTAGAAGCCGATTGTCGAAGCCTTGCCGTCGACTGTCGTCAGTCCCGACAAGAGTCCGAGCTCGGCGCGAGCACGGGCTCGGGCGATCTCCTCCGGAGCGATGGGCTCACGTAGGACCCGCTCGAGCTCTTCGTCGATCACCTCGAGTATTTGTGTGGCGCTGCGCTCCTCACGAGCAGTACAGCTAATCTCGATGAGCCCTGGGTCACGGAACGGTCCGACGTAGGCGCGGACGTCGCTCGCTAGCTCCTCGTCGTGGATCACCCGGCGGTACACGCGGCTTGCACGTCCCCCGAAGAGCACCTCGGTGACCAGGCTGATCGCTGGGTGGTCCGAGTCGCCCAAGGCCGGTCCCCGATAGCCCACGACCAGGCGCTCCGTCGGAGTCACCTTCGTCACCTCGAGGCGCCGCTCCTCCCGTTGGGAGGGCTCGGGCCAGGCATCCTCCACGGGCAACTCCGAGGGCTCCAGAGTGCCGTAGGCTTTCGCGATCTTGGGTAAGAGGCGGGCAGGGGTGACATCGCCCACCACGACGATCGTTGCGTTGTTGGGCATGTAGTACGTCTTGTAGAATGTTTCGCAGTCCGCCAGCTCGAAACCTTGGATGTCCGCCATCCAACCAATCGTGGGCCAGCGATACGGATGCTTGGTGAAGGCAGTAGCCCAGAGTTGCTCGTTCACACTTCCATCGACGTCGTCGTCGACCCGATAGCGGCGCTCGTTGGCGACGACATCCTTCTCGCTGACCAGCTGCGGCTCGCGTAGCAGGAGGTTGCTCATGCGCTCTGCCTCCAAGCGCACGACGAGGTCGAGCTGACTGCGCGGCACGGAGATGGTGTACTGGGTCCAGTCGAGCCAGGTCGCCGCGTTGTTCTCGGCGCCGGCCTCCTCGAGCATGCGGTCGAACTGTCCCGCCGGGAGGGACTCCGTCTCGTTGAACATGAGGTGTTCGAAGAGGTGAGCGAGGCCCGTCTTGCCTTGGCGCTCGTGGCGCGAGCCCACGTGGTACCAGGTATGGTATGCGACGACCGGAGCAGAATGATCTTCGCACAACAGGACGGTGAGTCCGTTGGCGAGGCGGAAGCGCTCGATCCGCAGCGAGGGCCCGAAGGGGATGGTCTCGGCGTGGCTGACTTGGCCATAAGGGACCGAGGGGGCGCTGAGGCGGTCGAGCATCGCAGGCGAGATTCCGGTGCGCCGCTTTGCGACGGTCCTTGGTTCATCGGGCATGACGCCTCCGCATAGCGACTTGGCTGTCATTGGCAAGCCTTTTCGATTGGCAAGTTGGACCGCGTCCCGAAGGGATGGGCTCTGGGCCGTCGTTGCGGGTCAGGAGTCGAGGCGGAGGATCGCGAGGAACGCCTCCTGCGGCACTTCGACGTTGCCGACGGACTTCATCCGGCGCTTCCCCTCCTTCTGCTTCTCGAGGAGCTTGCGCTTGCGGGTGATGTCTCCACCATAACATTTCGCAGTGACGTCTTTGCGGAGGGCCCGCACCGTGGTGCGGCTGATGACCTTGTTGCCGATAGCGGCCTGGATGGCCACCTCATACTGCTGCCTGGGGACCAGCTCCTTGAGCTTCGAAGCCAGAGCGCGACCCCGGAAGTAGGAAGTATCCCGATGCACAATCACGCTGAGTGCGTCGAGAGCCTCACCGTTCACGAGGATATCGAGTTTCACGAGGTCCTCCGGGCGATACCCAACGAGCTCGTAGTCGAGGCTGGCATACCCGCGGGACACACTCTTGAGGCGGTCGTGAAAGTCTAAGATGACCTCGGCTAATGGCAGCTCGTAGACGAGCACGACGCGATCGGTCGTTGCGTAGTTTAGGGCCTGCTGCGTGCCCCGCCGCTCTTCACAGAGTGCCACTACTGGGCCGACGTACTCAGCGGGAAGATGAATGGCCACCTTCATGATGGGTTCTTCGATCATCTCGAGGTCGCCTGCCGGGGGCATCAGCGAAGGATTGTGGACGATTACCACCTGACCATCGCTCGTGTGAGCGCGGTACACCACGCTCGGCGCGGTCGTGATAAGGTCCAGATCATACTCGCGCTCGAGCCGCTCCTGGATTATTTCCATGTGGAGCATCCCGAGGAACCCACAGCGGAAGCCGAAGCCGAGCGCTTCCGAGGTGTCGGGTTCGAAGAGGAAAGATGCGTCATTGAGGTGGAGCTTGCTCAGCGCGTCGCGAAGGTCCTCATACTGTTTGTTGTCGGTCGGGTAGACCCCGGCATAGACCATGGGTTTGACCTCACGAAATCCCGGTAGCGGCTCCGCGGCGGGGCGAGCCGCCAGCGTCACCGTGTCACCGATCTTCGTGTCTTCAGTGGTCTTGATGCTGGCCGCTACGAATCCGACCTCGCCCGGACCGAGCTCCGTTAGCTCGACCGGGTGCGGTCCAAAGCATCCCAAGGCGGTGACCTCGAACTTGCGGCCCGAGGACATGAACTGGATCGAGTCACCCTTGCGGAGCGTGCCCTCGAAGACGCGGACGTTGACGACTGCCCCGCGGTAGCTGTCATACCAGCTATCGAAGATGAGAGCGCGAAGCGGGGCATCTGGGTCGCCCTTGGGTGCCGGGATACGGTCGACAATCGCCTCGAGTAGCTCTGCGACGCCTACCCCGGTCTTGCCACTCGTAAAGATCGCTCCGCTGCAGTCGAGGCCCACGACTTCTTCGACCATCCTCGCGGCGGCGTCGATATCCGCCGATGGTAGGTCCACCTTGTTGATGACGGGGACGAGCTCGAGATCGTTCTCCATGGCAAGGTACACGTTTGCCACCGTCTGAGCCTCCACTCCCTGTGTCGCGTCGACAATCAGGAGTGCGCCCTCGCAGGCTCGGAGACTGCTGCTGACTTCATAGCTGAAGTCCACGTGACCTGGAGTGTCGATGAGCTGGAGCTGGTACTCCTCGCCATTGGGGCGCCGGTACTTCAAGCGGACCGACTGCGCTTTGATCGTAATGCCCCGCTCCCTCTCCAGGTCCAACTTGTCGAGGAACTGATCGACCCTCTCCCGCGCGCTGAGGGCGCCGGTCGACTCTAGGATTCGGTCGGCCAGCGTACTCTTTCCGTGATCCACGTGAGCAATGATCGAGAAGTTACGGATTCGGGAGGGATCAGTTGGCATGGTCTTGTGGTGCACCCCCGCGCAGGTTCAGCGCGTGGGCGGCGGATCTAGCGCGCACTGCGCGAGCTGACCACTCGAGAGCCGACGCTGGAGCTCGTCATGCCCTGATGCAGTGACGTCCGAGCCGCCGACCCTGATGCAGTGACGTCCGAGCCGCCGAAGCGCATGCAGCGCCGGAGGATGTCAGGATTGCGAGCCCCGACCCGCGCCCGTCGTCGGCGGCTGTCGATTGCCCTTCGCCTGGGGCTGCGTGTCCACCAAGCTCATCTGCCCAGGAAGCGCGTGCTCATAGCGCTTCAACACCAGATCGATGCCCTCGCGGATGTACACAGCAACCGGGACTTTGGTCCGATTGTGCAGCAGGTGCAGACGCTCGTTCTGTTCGGGCGTGATGTACACGGTGGTCGAGATCTTCTTTCGGGACATCGCATCACGCTCCGGGAGTTGCCAGCCGTTACACTAGATTCCCATACGTGTGTTGTCAACGCTCGTGGTCGCCCCCGCTACTAAGAAACAACTGCAATATCGTGGAGATAGGCAAGTCCCAGCGCAGCCCCACAGAAGCTCGGGCAACCGTCCCGCTGCACAAGGTCCCCGCGTTTGTCGCGGACAGGTCTGTACTGGCCGGCGGAGTGGCCTGATGACCGGATTCCGATGCACCTGAGGGTTGGATGCGCCGCCCCGGTGCGGCTCCCACACGGCTTCAGCTTCTGGGTTCTGGTGCAGCTTGTTTCCAGGTGGCGTCGGGCTACGATGCGGCGGCGTCCTCCGGTAAAGGGGCGGGTGAATGCCCCGCGCTCCGAGTGGCGTGGAGGATTGTCGAGAGCGAGATGTTGGGCCGTGACGAGGGAATCAGGCTCGTCGTGCCGATTCCAGGGATGCTGCGGGCCTCCGCTGGCGCGTCCCTGGCGATTCTGCTCCTCGGATGTGCGTCGTCGGCGCTGGTCCCGGCCTCCCCTGGCGACGGAGATCTACCGCGCAGGCCCACGGAGGTTCTGCACGAACCGTGTAATCTCTCAGACCCTCGCGCCAGTGCCCTGGACGCAGACGGGGATGGGCGTGCAGATGTCACCACCGGGCGTACTGCCTCGGGGATCTGTCGTGCCTACGATCTAGACTTTGACGGGACCGTCGATTCCTGGGTGTATCTCGACGCCGCGGGGCGCATACGGCGCCGCGAGGTCGACTACGACAGGGATGGAGTGGCCGATGAGATACAGCTATATACTGGAGGCGCGCTGCGGGAGAAGCAGTTGTCCACGGTCCGGGCGGGGCGCCTGGATACCTGGCAGCTTTTCCACCCAGGTCGGCGGCAGCGGAGGGAGCGAGACACGAACGGCGACGGCATCATCGACGAATGGTGGTTCTATGGGCCATCCGGATGCGCATCAATACGAACCGATGAAGACGCCGACGGCAAGCCTGATCCGAGGTCTGGATTCGAGTATTGCGAGGGTGGTCCTTCTCCAGCGCTCCCCTCGAGCAAGGGTGGAGAGGCGCAAACGGCAGGAGAGCCCGATGGTTGACGTGAGGTGGCGCTCGTGGCTGCGTTCCCTGTGCTTCGCACTGCCGCGGGCAACCGCTCTGGCGGCAGTGAGTGCATGCGGCGCTTCGACGCCCATTGCGCTGGAACAGCCTGCGCAAGAAGGAGTCCGCGACGGCGTGCCACGGGATCTGACGGGGGAGAACTGGCGTTGTGACTTCCGTGGGCGAAGTGATCGCGAGGCAAAGGAAACCGCTGGACCGGGTGCGGTCCAGCCGAATACTCGTCGCGTCTACGCGATCTCTGGAGACGGCGATGACGCCCGGCGCGTCTTGGTTTGTCGAGAGGTGGACACGAACTACGATGGGGTGAAGGACGTCGTGCGCACCTACACGGCGTCCGGGGATCCGGCTCGTGAGGTTGCCGACTCGGATCACGACGGGAAGATCGATACTTGGACCACGTTCCACGCTGGGCGCATCGTCGAGGTCATTGTGGACACCAACGGCGACGGGTGGCCGGACGAGACACGCTCTTACTCGGGCGGCCGAGTGCAGCGCATCCAACGGGACACGAACTTCGATGGAGAGCCTGACGTCTGGGAGATCTACGATGACGGACGTCTGCAGCGCATGGGCGAGGATCTGGACCACGATGGCCTCGTGGACCGCTGGAGTCGCGACGCCGACATGGTGCGAGAGGCGGCGGAGCGGGAGCGCGCGGAAGCCGAAGGGGCTGAATCGGCCGCTTCCGCGCCCCCCGCACCCCCCGCACCCGACGCCGAGTCGGCCCCCACCCGAGAGCCCTCGGAAGGTGGCCGCGGGCGCTGAGCGCTAGGAGAAGGCAATCCTGGCGCCGGACAGGGGACAGACTGCGTGCTACGCCCCGGGGCTATGCCTTTGGAGCGTCTGCAGAAGGTCCTTGCTCGAGCTGGCGTTGCCTCCCGGCGCGCGGCTGAAGCCCTGATTCTGGCGGGGCGTGTCAAGGTGGACGGCAAGCCCGTGCTCGAGTTGGGAGCGAAGGCGGATGTGCGCAGCCAACGCGTGGAGCTGGACGGGCTGCGGCTCATGCCTCAGCCACTCGCCTATATCGTATTGCACAAGCCGCGTGGCTACGTGACGACGCTGAAGGACCCCGAGGGGAGGCCCACGGTGGCGGAGCTCGTGCGCGCGGATACTCGTCTTGTTCCCGTTGGTCGGCTCGACTTCGCCACGAGTGGTGTGCTGCTCATGACGAACGACGGCGATTTCGCGGCGGCGTTGACTCACCCGCGCCACAAGGTCCCGAAGATCTACGTAGCCAAGGTGGCTGGTCGCCTTGACGACACCGCTTTGGAGGCGTGGCGCCGAAGCATCGTGGTGGACGGCAAGGCAACACGCCCAGCGGAAGTGCGTCGCCTGCGGTGGGATGGCGAACGAACCTGGCTCGAGGTGACCTTGCACGAGGGGCGCAATCGGCAGGTGCATCGCATCGGAGAGGCCGCCGGCAGCACGGTGCTGCGACTCGTGCGTACGGCTCATGCCGGGGTCACCCACGAAGGATTGAGACCCGGTGAGTGGCGCTATCTGACCGTCGACGAGATGGTGAGTCTACAACGCAAGTACGGTGTGCCCCAGAGGGTGCGGCCACAGGCATCAGGGACGGCCGGCAAGCTCGCCGAGCGAAACCCGCGCAAGCCCAGGCCTCAGCACGCAGCAGCAGGGGGATCCGCGCCGAGGAGCACCTCGTTCGAGCCGAAAGCAAGCGGGAGCGGGTCCACTGTGCGACGAGGACCTCGGCATCCAGCGTCGGGTTCGGCCGCGGCCGTGCAAGCCAATCGGAGGGGAGCCGAGGCGCCTCGCGGCAAAGGAGCGCGGAGTGCCGGCCCCGGTGCTGCGGGGGCAGGTCCCGGTGCTGCGGGGGCGGGTCCCGGCGATCGGGGCGGGAAGGCTCGACGCCCGCGGGCTGCTGCCACGCTGAAGAGCGGTCGCGGCGCGGCGGGTGGGGGCCCGACGCGCGCACAGGGGGGGCGGCCTTCGGTTCCCCCGGGTCGGCGCTCCCGCGGTGGCCGATGAACGGCTCGTGCCGTCACGGCACGCCCCAGCGCGCCTCAGCGCAGCCTGGCCCTCACGGCGGCAGAGTCCAGTCATCGAGGAACACCCCTGCGGTGACGACCGGAGCATCGCCGAGCAGTTGCTCCCCCGTTGCGGCGACGAGGCGTTCGTCCCACACGATGAAGTCAGGGAGCAGCCTCGGCAGGGAGAGGCTGCGCCAGAGTCCCCCGACGCTTGGCGCCGTGAGCACCACGACGTACCGATCAGAGACAGGGCTCGGGTAGACGAACAAGCCCCCGAGCTCCGGAAAATCGACGACATCGGCGCCGATGCGCAGACGCTTCCCTTCGACGCGGATTGGCAGCTGTGCGCTCCATTGCTCGAGCAGGAGGTGGTCTCGAGGGGTTCCAACAAGGAAGAGCGAGCTCCTTGCCAAAGCGTCGGGTGAGACGTCTTTGTCCGCGACGACCGGATAGTCGAAGTGTACCCCAGGCCCTCCGCGTGCCCAAGCGAGCGCAACCTCACGATTTGCTTCGCGAGTGCGGGGGTCGCGGGAACCGTAGGCAAAAACGAGCCGGTCCAGATAGGCGTCACGAATAGGTCCCTCGAGCCCACGACGCTTCCTAACACCGGCTCGAGCACGAGCCCCCAGCTGCCAACCCGCAGCCGTGCGGGTCAGCGCGATCCGTGACGGCACGGCGGGCGTGAGACAATCCCCGTCGATGCAAACCGTCGTTGTCGGGGTCGGCGACGGAGGAGACAGCGCGAGCTCCGTGACTCCGCGCGTCTCCACGAGGATCTCCGAGGAACTCCTGCGCTCAGCGGCGACCCGTGCGATCCCGCCCCTGTGCTCCAATCCGGTGATTTCGACCCAAGCCCGTCTTCCGTACCTGAGCGTGTCGGTCGTGAGCACGACGCGCTCAGGGGCCGACGCGCGACGAAAGCTGGTCAACCAAGGCCAGAGCCGCGCCCCGCGGTAGACGATCGGCCACACCCGATGGCCCGCCTCTGGCCACTCCGCGCGGACGCGCAGCCCGGCGCGGAGATACCCTTGCTGAAGCACGCGGCTATGTGCAAGGGGCGTGTCCCGCGTGCCGCGTGCCAGGTAGAGGCCTAGACCAGCACCGTTCTCGGCCCAAGACGCGGGTGACCAGTGCCGCATGCGAGCGTGTTCCCACTCCGCCTTTGCCCTTCCTTTGGTGTCCCGGCGGACAAAGTAGCTGTGGTAGCCGCAGATCGAGGCAATGGCTGCAAAGCGGTCTGCATGGCGGAGTCCGATATGGGCCGCTCCGGTCCCTCCCATCGAGACGCCGGTGATGCTGACGGCGTTTGGGTCGATGGGGAAGCTGCCGAGCACCCAGTCGATGGCATCCATCACAGCGCGTTCGCCGGCCCCCCGGTAGAAGGTGTTGCCGAAGGCGTCCGGAGCGAGGACGAAGCCATCCACACGCGCGCTGGGTCCGTCGCTCGTTGTGTCGAGGAACGCTGACAGGATACCCTCGGGACTGCCCCCGTAGCCATGCAGCGCCACGACGAGGGGATAGCTCTCCGTCGCCCCTGGCGCGAACGAGCCAGGCACATGGACGAGCACTCGGTGGGGAGCGTCGATGCCAGAGCTCGACAGGGCAAGCTCATGAATCCCGGGTGATTGCCAGGGCACGCCTCCCGCCTCGACGGCGTGGGCCGTGGCGTGGAGACGGCGTATCTCTTGGTGAAGGACTGGCCAGTCCCCCCTGCCCAGTGCCTGGAGCACTCTCTGGCGCATCATGGCGAGGGTGTTCCGAGCGACGACGAGGGTGGCAGGGTCCAGGGTCGACACCGACTCCGAGTTCCCAGCGCCAAGCTTGTTCGCTGGGTCCACGAGCGCGCGGTGCGCAGCACCAGAGGTTGGCAGCCGTACCCGGACCGTGCGCTGGCCCAGGAGGACGTGCAGGGTCAGGATCGTGTCTCGCTGCTGTCCAGTACGGATCCACTCTGCCAACGGCTGCTCCAGTGACCACCGTTTGCCCGTGTGGTCCAGAGAGATGGTGCCCAAAGCGGTCTCCGGAAGGACGACCCTACTGCCGTCCAGAGCACGCAGCGAGACGCTCGTCTTGGCATCGGCCGGATACCCCGCTCTGGCCCATACCTCGAGTTCGGGGATTGGCCCACTCAGCGAGTCACGCCAGCGCGCGGTTGCTTCTATCAACTCGGTCGCGAGCCCATGGCAAGCCCCGTCGTCCAGCCCGGGCAGCACCCAGGCGACGTCGTGGCTGCCTGTGAGCGTGGCGGTCGAGACGACTCTCAGCGAGAGGGTCGAGGAGCTGGAGAGAGAGCCGAGCTCGAGCTCCAGACGATGGTCTCCCTTGTTGAGAAGCAGAGGGATGACGCTCCACGCCGCGCCAGCGCGTGCCACCGATGTCTGGCTCCACACCCCCACGCCATCGATGGTCAAGCCGGCTTTGCCATCGACTCGAAGCAAGAGAGTCGTTTCGAGCCCGTGCTTGCCGACACGCAGGATGCCGCCGAGCCTCGCAGGGGTCCGTCGCCGGTCGGCCTCCTCGAGAGCCACGGCGCCGTGCAGTGTCCCTGACGGCGCTACAACGAGGCGCTGGTCCTTCCAGAGAGGGTCACGGGCGCTGCTTCCCGCCGTGGGGGGAGAGCTGGATGAGGGGGGCGTGGCAGGGCTTGGGGAGGCAAGCCATGCGCCCACCGCCCCATCCTCGGCAGCGAACAGCTCACAGGCGTGAGCATCCGCCGCCCGCGGCAGGACGGCCAGCAACGCAACCGTTAACGCTCCTAGCCAGCCGTGCCGTCGCGACTCACGCCTTGCCCATCGCGAGCGTCCGGGCTCCCTCCCGGAACATGATGGACACCTTTTCGGGGCCGAGCACCTCTGCCACGAACCCGGGGCCAAATCTGCGATGTAGGACGAGCTCACCTTCTTCGAAGGTACGAGAAATCGAGTACTCGGTGAAGCTCGACAGTTCCCTGCCGGCTACCTTCTCGTCCCATTGCGAGCGAGTGGGGGCTGACCGCTCGCCGCGGGAGGATGATGACTTCTTGGGTGCTTTCGACCGCGGCGCGGCTGAGGTAATCCCCTTGGGAGGGCGGTAGTTGTGTTGACTGTCACAGGTCAGACATACGACCCGCTTCGGTTCATTCTTCACCATCGCGACGATGCGATGGCCGAGATCCATTCGGCATTTCGTGCACCAGGCGTCGATCTCACTGCCGGCGTTCAGGGGGGCGGGCATCGGCGAACTACTCCAAGCTATTCCTTGATGGTTGGCGTACGGCTCTCATCGCCGCCGCAGGGGGGCTGCACGTCATCGGGCTCGGGACTCGGCGCAGACGTGTCTGCTTCCGCGTGGAGGCGCTCCTCTTGACGTTTGATCCGGGTACGGGCACGAATCGAAGGCCGGGACCCGGCGGCCTCGTTGGGAATGAAGCGGATCTCCGTTCGAATCTCGAACGAGAGCTTCGTCAGTGCTCGGGTGAGCTCATCGGCGAGGTTGCTGCGCTCGAGAAACTCACGAACCTCACGAGCGACCGTGCCATAGACGCCGTTCTTCGTTTCTTCCAGGTGGGCAGTCAGTAAAGTCAAGGCATCCTTGGGGAGACGGAGCTCGCCCAGGATCTGCCGTAGCGCTTCAGGGCGATCACCGAGCCGTCCAGCACCGGCGTCCAGCACCTTTCGCAGCAAATCCGGAACGACACGTTCCAACCGGCGCCGCACGTGCTCCTGTTGTTCGTGCCCCGTGGGCTGCGATTTGGATGTGGGCGGCGGGTCGGACCTGGGCTGCGAGTTGGGCGTGGGCTGGGAGTTCGGCGTGGGCTGCGAGTTCGACGAGTCGGGCGGAGGCTGCGAGTCAGACGGGGGCGGGTCGCTCACGGGGTGCCCAGTAGCTCGCTCGCGTCGTTCAGTCAAACGGTGTGACTTGGCCTGGCGGCCTCCGGCGTGGGCGTGACCGGTTCCATCTGCTGGTGGCTCGCGGGTCAGGCTGTCGCTACTCCCTGGCCAGGCCCCGCTCCCGAACGACATTTGGGTCGCCCGGTCGTGGGGTTTGGCACTATGCACGCTTCCTATGCAATCTGAACTCGAAAGCCGCCGCGCACGGGTCCTTGAGAAGCTGGGCTCGGCGGTGCTCCTATTGCCCTCGCAGCCGGTCTCCATCCGCAATCACGACGTGGAGCACGAGTATCGTCAGGATTCTGATTTCTTCTATCTGACGGGTTTCGAGGAGCCGGAATGCCTCGCGATCTTCAGCGCGGTCAGCGAGCAGCCGTTCACGCTGTTCTTGCGGGAGAAGGACCCCGAGCGGGAGCGGTGGGACGGGAGGCGGCTCGGGACCGAGGCGGCTGTTGACGTGCTCGGCGCGAGTCAAGCGCTGCCAATCCGCGAACTGGAGAAGCGTCTGGCGGACTTTCTGATGGGCTACGAGGTCCTGTACTACGAGCTCGGGCGGTTTCCGGTCCTAGACGCCCTGGTGCTCGGCGCGGTGCGTTCGCTGCGCCGTCGCGCTCGGCAGGGGGTCGTAGGGCCGACGACGATCGTGGAGCCCTCCACGCTCATTCACGGCCTGCGGATGACGAAGAGCGTCGCCGAGCTCGCGACGATGCAGCGAGCGGCTGACATCACTTGCGCGGCGCACCGGCAGGTGATGGGCATGGTGATGCCTGGACAGTATGAGTACGAGCTCGAGGCGGCTCTGCGGGCGTCCTTTCGCCGGGCCGGCGCCCAGCGCGTCGCCTACGCACCGATCGTGGGATCCGGCCCCAATGCTACGGTGCTCCACTACGTGCACAATGACCGTTCCATGCTGGCGGGCGACTTGGTGCTCGTCGATGCGGGATGCGAGCTCGATTACTATGCTGCGGACGTGACCCGGACCTTCCCCGTGTCCGGCGTGTTCAGCGATGCGCAGCGCGCCCTATACTGCGTCGTCCTGGAAGCGCAGAAGGCCAGTATCGAGGCCGCCCGTGTCGGTAGCACCCTCGAAGCTGTGCATCAGGCGTCCGTATCCGTGCTCGTCGATGGCATGCTGGAACTGAGCCTCCTTCGGGGGTCGCGGTCGGAGATACTCGAGCAGAAGAGCTTCCAGAAGTTCTACATGCACCGAACCAGCCACTGGCTCGGCATGGACGTTCACGACGTGGGCCCGTACATGAAGAATGGGAAGCACGTCGAGCTCGCGGAGGGCATGGTCCTCACGGTGGAGCCGGGGCTCTATATCGATGCGCTGCCGGATGTGCCGGAGGCGTTTCACGGAATTGGCATTCGCATCGAAGATGACGTCCTCGTCACTGGTGGCGAGCCCCTTGTCCTCACCCAGGCTGCCCCGAAGGAGATCGCAGAGGTGGAGGAGGCCTGTGTTTGCGCGGCGAGGGTTTGACGCTATCGACTTCGGAAGGGGTCACCCGTGCTGCCGCGCCGCAGGGCACCGGGCTTCTGCGGTGGCCACCAGGCCGATGCCTGGCTGTGCGCCAGATTCGAGCGATTGGTCATCCGGGCTTCAACGTGTTGCCGTGGCGTGGGCGCTTCGGAAAGCTGCGGAGGCACGAAGAAACCGAGAAAGGCCTGCCAACCGCTCTTGACGTGGGCAGCGGCGCAGATATTGTTCAGGTCCTGCGCGCCATGGTGGAGGGACGACGAAGCGGCAGCTGCGACCAGAGGACCAAATGACCAGCGAGGATGCCAGCAAGCTCTTTGTCGCGGGCTTGCCCGAGTCCATTGACGAATCGGTGCTCCAGAGCTTGTTCGAAGCGACGGGGGCAACAGTCGTGAACGTCAGCCTGCCGAAGGATCGGATGACAGGGCGCGCTCGGGGCTTTGGGTTCGTGACCCTCGGTAGTGCCGAGCAGGCTGAGCAGGCCAGGCAGGCGCTCGACGGCTCTCTTCAGTCGGGCCGCGCGATCTCGGTCCGGCCCTTTCAGGGGGCGGAAGGGCTTCGCCGCCCGGACCGTACGACCGAGCGGCGGGAGGCGCCGCGGTCCCCGGCGGATGCCACCGGCGGGGGCGACAAGACTCTCTACGTCGGTAATCTGCCGTACGACACGGGTGCCCAAGAGGTTGAGGCGGTGCTCGCCGAGGTCGGCGTCGAGGGCATCGTCCGCACACACCTTCCCGTTCAGCCTGATGGTCGCCTGCGGGGTTTCGGCTTCGTCACCATGGCTTCCCCCGAGGCAGCGCAAGCCGCCGTCGACCTCCTGCGGTCGACTGAGGTGCGGGGGCGCCGGCTCACCGTCAACATTGCGCACCCGCGTGGCGCTCCCGGTGGTGCCCCAGGAGTATCGGGCGGTGGGCCAATGGTGGCCGACCGCGGCCCACGCCGCCTCCGTCCCGGATCCGACGCTTCCGGCGACGATGCACGACCGCCCCGTCCGGATTCCCTTCTGGCAGATTCGGGGGGAGCCTTCGAACCCTCGGCGCGGCCAGTAGAGGGCAGGCGTGCCCGCCCGGCTGAGGGGAAAAAGAAGAAGAAGAAAGAAAAGGAAAAGGCAGCAGCTGAGCCTAGCCGGCGGGTTCGGGACCGGGGTGGCGCGGGAAGCTGGCAGCGGTGGACTGATTGGGACGACGACTGAGCCCCTTCCCGGGGTTCGGGAACCCTGCACTGGCGAGCGCACGTGGCGTGCACCCCGCGCAGCCGTTGGGACCCGGGCTGCCACCTCCGTGCGCGAATAGCTGCAGTCCACGGAGCCAGCGATCGGGGCCGCCCATGGGCCGGTCAGGTGTGACGGTTTGGTTCAACGTGGATTGCGTGGGCGCTCAGCGGCGTGCTAGGACCTCACTCCGCCGAACGTTGGTGGCGAAGACCTGCTCCTGGGAGACGCTTCTTCCCGCTGACGCTTGCGAACGACGCGGCAATTCAGAGAGCGACTCATGAT
This sequence comes from Pseudomonadota bacterium, assembly GCA_023398955.1. Lineage (GTDB taxonomy): Bacteria > Myxococcota_A > Polyangia > Polyangiales > Polyangiaceae > JAEWRL01. Next base: position 25,743 of record JAEWRL010000019.1, on the reverse strand, counting down.
CTTCGATTGGCTATATGGCCTGTTTTCGAACGACCTTGCCATCGATTTGGGCACGGCGACGACGCTCATCTACGTCAAAGGGAAGGGCATTGTCAGTTGCGAGCCGTCCGTGGTGGCAGTGCAGCGTGACGCCCGGGGCGACAAGCGTGTTTTGGCAGTGGGGCGGGAAGCCAAGGAGATGCTTGGCCGCACCCCCGGTAACATCCAGGCGATCCGGCCGCTGCGCGATGGGGTGATCGCAGACTTCGAAATTACGGAGGCGATGCTGCGCTACTTCATTGCCAGGGCGCACAATCGCCGAACCCTGGTGAAGCCGCGGATCATTATTTGCGTCCCGTTTGGCATCACGGAGGTCGAGAAGCGTGCGGTCAAGGAGAGCGCTGAGAGTGCAGGCGCCCGCGAGGTGTACCTCATCGAGGAGCCCATGGCTGCGGCGATTGGTGCCGGCCTGCCCATTACTGAGCCAAGCGGCAACATGGTCGTGGACATCGGAGGAGGGACAACCGAAGTCGCGGTGATTTCGTTGGCCGGGATCGTCTACTCACAGAGCGTCCGCGTCGGCGGCGACAAGATGGACGAGGCGATCGTCGCTTATATGAAGCGCAAGTATAACCTGGCGATCGGCGAGCAAACGGCTGAGCGGATCAAGATGACGATTGGCAATGCCTACCCCCTCGACCAGCAGGCCACCATGGAAGTCAAGGGGCGGGACATGGTCGCCGGAATACCGAAGACCGTCGTGGTCAACTCCGACGAGATCCGAGAGGCGCTCTCGGAGCCGACCAATGCGATCGTCGAGGCGGTTCTCCTCGCGCTCGAACGCACCCCTCCAGAGCTTGCTGCTGACATCGTCGACAAGGGCGTCGTTTTGACGGGGGGTGGGGCGCTGATCAAGAACATGGACGTGCTGCTCCGCGAGGAAACGGGGCTGCCGGTCATGGTGAGCGATGATCCGATTAGCGCAGTGGTGCTGGGTAGCGGCAAGGCCCTCGACCACATCGAGCTGTTGAAGGAAGTGACGATCGGCTAGTGGCCGGCTCGTCCTACGGTCACCGTGGGATCATTCCGCCGATACCGAGACATCGTTCTGGTCATCCTGCTGCTGGCAGTGCCCTTCTTCTTTCTACGCGCCAGCATTCGGGCTCCGCAGGACATGAACGCGATCGACCGAACGGTCGCTAAGCTCGCTGCGCCCATTCAGTACGGCGCTGCGGCCCTGGCTCGTCTCGTGTCCGGAGTCGTCGGTGAGTACGCGTACCTGGTGGAGGTGAAGAAGGACAACGACAAACTCGCCTACGAGAATGCTCGTCTGCGGACGCGACTCAAGAAGCTGGAGGCTGCCCAAGGGGAGAACCGGCGCCTCCGCCGATTGCTAGGGTTGAAGGAGACGATTCCCGACGAGACCGTCAGTGCGGTAGTCATCTCGAAGGACACGACTGAGTATTTTCGGGTCTTCCAGGTAATCTTGGATCACCCGGGCGCTGCGGTTCGTGAGAACATGCCAGTATTCTCTCTGGATGGGGCCGTCGGGACGGTGCGGAGGGCAGCAGGCGACAGGATAGACGTCCAGCTCACTGTCGACAGTGGGTTCGGCGTCGACGTCGTCGTTGACAGGACGCAGGCGAGGGGGTTCGTGCGCGGCACGGGTGACCGCTCTTCCTACCAGGTTCGGGTCGAGTATGTGCAAAGGAGCGACGAGGTTGCCGTTGGCGACCTGCTGCTCACGAGTGGTGTGGGTTGCCGGTTTCCGAAGGGCGTGCCTGTTGCGCGGGTGACGAAGGTCATCAAGCGGGATTTCGGCATCTATCAGGAGGTGGAGGCCGAGCCGACCGTCGACTTCTCGCGACTCGACGCCGTACTCATCGTCCTGACGGACACCAAGGACTGCAGCCCGCGCGAAGCGTCCGCCCGCCGCGGACCCTAGCGAGATGACCATGCGCAACGTCGCCCTGCTGGTGGTTGGTCTCCTGCTTCTGCTCCTGCAGTCCAACTTGTACCTGATTCTCGGTCCCTTGGGGCTCCACGGCGCCACCCCCAGCTTGTTACTCCCCTTGGTGGTGTACCTCGGTGTGCACGAGCCCTCGATGGCTCGAGGGGCCAGCTTGGCTTTCGCTTTGGGCTACCTGCAAGACCTGCTTGCGTCGGCCCCCATCATGCTCTTCGCGTTCGTGATGGTGGCCGTATGGTGGCTCGCTCGCGTGGTAGGCGTTCGCCTGACGGCGCAGACCGTCCTGACCCGGATGTCTCTGGCCTTTGCGTTCACCCTTGTAGAATCCGCTATCGTGCTGATACTCCTGGCAATATTCGGGAGCGACAATCGCCGGCCGCTCGAGATGGTGTCCCTGATGCTGCCACACGCCGTGGCGACCGCAGTCGTGTCCTCACCGGTCTTTCGGTTGGCGCAGCGGCTGCACCAGAGCGCCGCGCCGACCCGGCCTGGCGCGGACCTCGGTGCTGCGCAACGCTAGCCCACTGACACATGCCAGCGCTCGATTTTCTCGTTCAGCGTTCTGACGTCGGAGAGTTTCGGCGCAGGTATCGCTGGCTCGTGCTCGTCGTGGTGGCGACCTTTGGCGTGCTCGTGGGACGCTTGGTCCAGCTTCAGGTCATCGAGGGCGATGCACATCGAGCCCAAGCTCGCAGCAATATCGTCCGGCACATTCGCTTGGCGACCCGCCGCGGGGTGATTCGCGACGCTGAGGGGAGGATCGTCGCGGGCAACCGCCCCTCCTACAATGTCTACGTGGTCCCCTCCATGATTGACATGGAGCGCACCTGGCCGAGGGTCGTTCAGCTGATGGGGCTGAGTGATGCCGAACGGAGTGAGCTCGAGGAGACGATCCTGGAGCGGCGCAGAAAGGGCGGCAAGAGGGCTGAGCAACAGCGGCTGCTCAAGGTCGACGTCGATCGAGACGTCGTCGCCACGCTCGAGACCCACGAGGCCGAGCTGCGCGGTGTCGAGGTGGCCCCGGTTCCGGTGCGGTTCTTCCCGTACAAGTCGCTCGCTGCGCATGCAATCGGGTACATGCGCGAGATTGACAGGGAGACGCTCGCCGCGCTGGAGAGTCAGGGCTACCGCTCCGGGGACCGGCTCGGGGCCATTGGTGTCGAGAGGCGTTGGGAGAGCTATCTCCGCGGCCGGCGCGGCTGGAAGAAGGTGATTGCCGGCCTACGCAGGTCTCAGGAGCGAGAGCACCTGGAGGCCAAGTACCTCGATCCACCGCGTCAGCTGGCACCCGTGCCCGGCCGCGATATCTCGTTGACCTTGGACATGGAGCTGGAGGCCGCGATCGAGAGGGCCATGCGGGGGCACCTGGCTGGTTCCGTGGTCGTAGTGGACGTGCGAACAGGGAGGATCCTCGCGGCTCTCTCCAAGCCCAGCTTCGACCCGAACATCGTCTCGGGCGGAAGCGGCAAGGACGCCGTCAGGAACGAGTTCCGGAGGCTCTATTCGAACCCCCTCAAGCCCACGCTCGACAAGACCATGTCCGCGGCCTACCCGCCTGGGTCGACGTTCAAACCCTTCACGGCGCTGGCAGCGCTGGAGCGGGGCGTCGTCAGCTACGGTCACCAGACGGACTGTCGGGGAGGGTTCGAGTACGGCAAACGCTACTTCCGATGTACGGGGGTTCACCGCCGAGTGAATCTGCACGAGGCCATCGTGCGCTCCTGCAATACGTATTTCTACGAGATCGGCGCCGCCGAGACGATGCACATCGATCTGCTCGCCCAGGTCGGAATGGACTTCGGTATGGGGGCGAAGACGGGCCTCGGGCTCAATCCCGAGGCGCGTGGACGGATGCCCACGCGCAGCTGGTATACCCGTCGCTACAAGGGAGCATTCCGCGGTGGGTTTACGCTGCTGGCTGCCATTGGGCAGGGTGCCTCCACCGTGACGGTTCTTCAGGAGGCGCTCGCCTACGCAGCGCTGGCGAACGGTGGCACGTTGTATCAGCCGCAAATCGTACGCAGCATCGAGACGAGCGACAGGACGATCGTTCAGGAGTTCCCACCTCGAGTTCGACGGGTGGTGGATATCGACCCGCGAGACTTGTGGCACATCCAGCAGGCCCTCCACGGGGTCGTCGTGGAGCGGGAAGGCACGGCCTTCAAGGAGGCTTTGCCGGGCGTCGACATGGCAGGTAAGACGGGCACGGCGCAGGTCAGCCATGTCACACCCAAGGGAGTCGATCCGGACAAAGGCTGGTACTACAACCGGGATCACGCCTGGTTCGCCGGGTATGCCCCAGCGGATGGACCCGAGATCGCCATCGTGGTCTTGGTGGAGCATGGCGGCGGCGGCGGCAAGAACGCAGTGCCAGTCGCGTCCCGAGTGGTTCGGGACTGGATGAAGCTGAAGTCGCAGCGACTCACGGCGACGGCGGTCCAGGCCAAGGTTCGTGCCGAGGAGGATCACTGATGCGCGCCATCGACAGGGTTTCCTTTCGCAGCGGGCCCCAGATAGACATGCCGCTGCTGGTGACGATCGTTGCTATCGCTACGGCCGGCATCCTGAACCTCTACAGCGCCACGAGCGTCTACATCGACGCCGGACATCGCTCGGGGCTCGCGGACATTTACGTCTCGCAGGTCTACTGGATCGTGGTGGGCAGCCTACTTGCAATCTTGGCGGCTGCCATCGATTACCGGCACTTCGAACGGTTCGCCTACTTCGTCTACATCGGCGGGATCCTCTCCCTGCTCTTCGTGCTGCTGACAGGCGGCGCGATACGCGGTTCTTCCCGCTGGATCCAGCTCGGGAACTTCACGTTCCAACCGAGCGAGTTCATGAAGATCCTCGTCGTGCTGGTGGTCGCGAAGTACCACCATAACGATCCGAAGATCGAGCCGCGCACGCTGTTCGATCTCCTTCCGCCCGTGTTCCTGACCCTTGTCCCCGTCGGGTTGGTCATGGCCCAGCCCGACCTCGGCACTTCCATTACGTACATCCTGACCTCCGGGACCATCCTGGCGATGACGAAGATCCGTCGGCGGAGCTGGATCGCCGGCCTAGGATGTGTCAGTGGTGCGGCGTTCGTGCTCTGGAAGTATGGCATGCGCGATTATCAGAAGGCGCGCGTGACAAGCTTCTTGAACCCCGAAGCGGATGTTACGGGTACCGGCTGGCATGCTCTGCAATCGCGTACCGCCATCGGCAACGGAGGGATCTGGGGAGAGGGGTACATGCAGGGCACGCAGAACCAATTCAACTTCCTGCCCGACCAGCATTCGGATTTCCCCTTCGCGGTGTTCGCCGAGGACTGGGGCTTCATTGGCTCGTCGTTGCTGCTCGGCGTGTATTGCTTCCTCTGCATTTGGTCGATCCACATTGCCTCTCAGGCGAAGGACCGTTTCGGTGCCGCGCTCGCCATCGGAGTGGGCGCCATCGTGTTCTGGCACACGGTGTTCAATGTCGGCATGGCGCTTGGCCTGCTGCCGGTCGTCGGCGTGACCCTCCCGCTGTTCTCGTACGGTGGATCGAGCGTGGCGACGATTCTCATCGGGCTTGGCTTGCTCATGAACGTGAGCATGCGGCGATGAGCACGCTGTTCTCCAGGAGAGCTTCGGGCTCTGCTATCCTCGGCGCCTGCGCCGTTCGAGGAGTATCGCGGCCGTGCTGGGGGACTGCCGGCCAACTGGCGCGCCACCTCCTGCTTGCACCGGAGGAGGTGGGAGCGGCGACCGTTCGGGCACCTCTGTCGCCGGCGTGTCCTGGGCCGGACGCGGCTCTGAGAGGATGTTCGTGGCAGGAGCGCCGTTCGGGACCACCGCCGAGCCGGAGCCTGCGAAGCTCTTCGGGGTGCGGGGGGTAGCGCGCTTCGTGAGGCTGCGCGCGAGCAACCGCGACAAGCTCTTTGGCACGACGAGGCGGCGTGCTGCGACAGCGAGCAGCATGGCGAGCGCGCCGCTGATGAGCAGTGGATCGAGCAGCGAGACCTGGGCGACGACCCGAGGAGGACGCTCTTCGAACACGCCAGCTAGGGTGTCGCGCTCCCTGCCGCCGCTCAGCGCGGCGAGACGGCGTAGCATCCGCCGATTAGAGCCTTGGGTATCGAGCTCGGCGCGGGCGTCCACCATGACGGCTGTCTGCGCGAGCTGGAGACCGGTTTGACGATCCCTGGCTGAGATCGCGTAGACGCCACCGGAAGCCGCCTCGATCGCGACACTGTAAACGCCCCTACCGGTGAGCGGTAGCGTTACGGAGCGCTCGAAATCACCGGGCCCGACCGCCTGCAGCGTGAGGTCGCGGCCGCTTTCCGGCGACCCCCTTGCATCCCTGACCTTGGCTGTGACGCGGATCTGGTTACCGCGCGAGGTCGCGCTGAGCGACACACCGGGGTCATCTGCAGGGCGCCGGAGGATTCGTGCCAGCTGACCAAAGAGGGATGAAGCGCCTGGCCACGCAGCCCACGGTGCGCCCCACCGCCCGGCGTAGTCCGTCGTGAAGACACCGACCTTGCCCACGCCCGCGTGCCCGATCGCCAAGAGCGGGTCCGATTCGGGAGCTTGGAGCAGTAGCTCGGCCCGCGGCTTCGGGATCGTGATCACATAGCCCAAGAGGTGGGGCGCGGCGGTGAAATCGATGCCGCGCAGAGCGCCCGCATCGCCGAGGGGTAGGGCGCGGAAGCTCGTCTCCACGATGGCGCTGCGAGCGGCGAGCACGGTCTCTTGGGCGAACACCGCGGGCAGGCGTTCGGCGTCCTCCACAAGATAGAAGCGCCCGTGACCTGCCGTACTGAGGTGCTCCAGCGCCGGCACGTCCTTGCCGTGACCGAGGGCGACGACACTCGTGGTGATGCCCTCCGCGTAGGCGCGCTCTGCGAGCCGCGGTGCTGCCGTTCGTTCGACAGCGTCGGCGCCGTCTGCGAAGAGGAGTACATGCTTCAGCTGCGTGACCTCTTTTGCCAAAGCCGAGTAGCCGGCACGTAAAGCCGTGTCGACGGCGATGCCTCCGCCGCCAGGGCCGACCGCGCGGAGCGTAGGGGCCAGCGCTCCCCAGTCCGTCGGCGCGGAGAGCGGTACCGTCCAGGTTGCAGAGGTGTCGACATGGGCGACCCCGATGCGGTCACCACGGCCCAGCAACTCGAGCGACCGGACTGCTGCTTCGTTGGCGAGCTCGAGCTTGGTCTTGCCGCCGACGGCAGCGCTCATCGAGCCCGAGTAGTCGATAAGGATGACCTCGGCGAGACTGGCTCGTCGCCGGTCCTGCTTCAAATCGAAGCTGACGGGGCTGATGGCCTCGATGGGCGTGGCGGCGTAGCCTCCGGGACCGAAGGAACGGTCCCCGCCCATCAGCAGCACGCCGCCAGCGAGGCTACTGCAATACACGGCGATGGCGCGCAGCTGGTCCGAGGACAGGTCCCAGGCGGGAACGTTGTTCAAGACGACGAGATCGTAGGCGGCGAGCTCGGTCGGCGCTGAGGGCATCGTCAACGCGCTGGCGACCCGCGTCTCCAATCCCGCGGCCACGAATGCCGCACGGAGCGCCTCGGACTCGCCCACGACGAGCACGGTGCCCGCGCCGCGTACGCGGACGAAGGCACTCGCCTGATTGTCGGAGGCTAGGGCGTCCACGGCGCGCTCGAGCTCCGTCAGGCGCACCTCGTAGTGATGGAGGCCTGGTTCAGGGGCTGGTCGAGTGAGCCGATGAAGGACTTCGCCCGCGGGAACCTCCACGGCGGCCCTGCCAACGGTGTGCCCATCGAGGCTCAGCTCCAGCGTCACGAGTTGGTGTTGTGTCGATCGAAGGGCGACCGTTAGCTCGACGGGTTCGTGCGCTGAGATTTGGGCAGGGGCGCGCAGACTCGTGATTCCAACGTTCTTCACGGGAGCCTGATCGAGAGGGATGACGTCGATGGGGATCCCGGCGGCCAGAGCTGCTGCAGCTCCGGCTTCCGCGTCTCCGTTCGTTGCCACCCCGTCGCTCAGCAAAACAAGCCGGGTCGCGGCATCTGTCGGCGCCTCGGCGAGTGCCCTGCGGAGTCCGGCCTCGATGTTCGTCGCGTCCTGCGCCACTTCCGAGACGACCGAGGGTTGCGGTCCGCTCCTGGCGCGGAGGGGTTCCTCGAGGACGGCGTCAGCGCCGAAACCCACCACCCCGAGGAGGTCCTCGGACCGCATCCCGAGCTCCGCGACGCGCAGCTCGTCGCGCAGACGCGCCGGAGCCTCAGCGACGCGGTCGATGCTGCGGCTGCGGTCGACGACGAGGATCAACGCCTGCTTGTCCGTGCTCTGTGCCACCTTCAAATCCATGGCAGCGAGACCGAGGCAGAGGGCTGCGGCAGCCGTCAGTACCTCGACAAGGAGGCGTCGCCCCGCACCCACGGCCGGCAAGGCGCGCAACCGCCAAGCGACGAGCGCGGTGATCAGCGGCACGAGGGCTGTTGTGAGGATTGAATCGACTCGGAGGCGCGGCACTCCGAGCCAGCCCGCCCACACAGCCAGCTCGTGCAGCAGGGGTAGCGCGGCCAGAGCGCCAAGGCAGGCCGGGACCAGGCGTCGCGGCGGCCGCCTGAGCAGCAGGTATTCGAAGCCGGTCAGGAGCGCCAGGTAGGAGAGCAGCGCTCCAACGGGAAGTAGCGCTGCAGCAGTCACGCGCCGTGCCTCTGAATACGTGGTGCCGGCTGCGGACGCGGTCGATGGGGGCGCCGGGTCGTCCATGCCACATCGACGGCGAGCAAGGCCAGAGCCACGGCGGCAAGTCCGGCTGCCAGGTTCGCCAAGGAGCGTTCCGGCAACGGGCTGGAGCGATCGCTCGGGAGCAGGGGGAAGCGGTGGCCCCGATCGCCGGCCTTTGCGGGCTGGCCGACGCCGTGGGCAACGTTGGCGGGTATCGTGATGCTTCCCGGGTGGCGGCCCTGCCACGAGAGCAAGTGGTGGCCGCTCTGACGCAGATCGGGCAGAAGCACCGCGCCGCGTCGTGCAGGGATTTCTCGCTCCGTTCCGTCAGGGAGAGACCAAGTCGCGGACGCTACCTCCGAGGGTATCCGGAGGCGCACGGGATCCCCGACGGTGAAGCCAAGGGGGTGGGCCTCGACGCGGGATTGACGGGCGAGCTCGAGCAGGTTGCGAACGAAAAGGACGAACGAGGCGCGCAAGGGCCAGTTCGACTCCTCCGGGTTGAAGGAGAGGAGCGTAGTCGTCTGTGCTCCATCGGATAAATCCGCCACGATGGTCCCGAGATTCGACTGAACCAAGGGGCTCCCGCGCTGGTGCAGCGCAAGCGGTCTGGCGCGTGCCACGGAAATGTCGTCGAGCACAACGAAACGCAGGCGCGGGTCCGTGTGGTCCCAGTGAGTAATGAGCGGCTCCTCCAGCGCGGCCCCGACGAGAGCACCGAGGCACGGGCCCGGCGGCGGTGCGATGACCACTAGGTCGCCCCAAGGCGGCGTTTGGGGACACGCGCCGACGCTGAATGTGATCGCTGGGAGGGCTTGATGATCCGGTTGGTCGATTTGCTGCGTTTCTGTAAGGCTGACTGAGCCGTCGGCGAGGAGCGCCCGGTGTAACCACGGGCTGGCGCGCGGAGGAGCTATGGCTACGGCGAGGGGAGAGGTGTCCGGGACCCGTGCGTATGCGCGATCGTCGACCCGCAGCGCGTCGGGGGTGAGCTCGACGACGAGGGCGGTTCCGAGATCGGTGGCCGCCGGCTCGAAGGAGAGCGTGACGGATTTGGTCTCGTCCGGCCCAAGCTCCAGGTGTGTGGAGTCGAGCGTGCCGCTGCTGGATGCCTGCCGCAGAGCGACCCCCACCGAGCGGCCGCGCACCCCTCGATGGGCGACGCTGGCCAGTACCTGCACCTGCTGTGCGGAGCTCGCTTGCGGCACAATGTGACGGATATCGAGCAAACGGACGGACGTATTGTCCGCTTGCGCGCCGACTGTCACGATGTCGAGGTCGAACTGCTGTGGGGCTGGCTGGGGTTCGAGCTCGCCATCCGTGATGACTACCAAGCGTTTCGAGCCGGTGTGTTTCTCGAGGCGCTGCACAGCGAGGGCGATGGCACTCGAGAGGTCCGAGGGGGCGTCCTCGGCCGCAAGCGAAGCGGCGCTCGCGCGCAGTAGGGTTCGATCGCGGCCGGGAGCGTCGAGGAGCACGGGATGAGAACCCGCCGCAACGATGAAGGCTTCGGCCCCGGGTGCCATCGCGTCGATCAGGGCCACAGCGCGGTCTCGAGCGACATGGAGTCGCGAGAGGGCGCTGCCCTCGACGGTTTGCATCGATGCTCCGATATTCACGACGATGCCCAGGTGGTTGGCAGGGCTGCGGCTCGCCCCCCAGCGCGGATGCGCGAGCGCGAGCGCGAGCAAGATGACGGCGAGAACCTCGAGTACGAAAGGAACCTGCACCCGCAATCTGCGGAACGGCCGCCGCGCCGAACGTTGCTCGGCCGACAGCCTGAAGAGGACGAGCGAGGGTACGACGCGGCGCGAGGCGCGCGCCTTGAGCACATAGAGGAGAGTGAGCGGAAGCAGCAACGACAACAGCCAAAGGCCGTGGGGGCGGGCGAGCTCCAGCATCTGCCGACAAGCGTAATCGAGGCGTTCGACATGGCCAACCGACGTCGCATGACCCTCGAGCCATCGACCACGGCGAGTCGAGCGGTATGCGGCCGAGAGCTCTCCGCCGCTACAACGACTCCCAGGGTCCTGCGGTTGGCCACCAGAATGCCGAAGTCGCTCGGGAGTCCCCCAGTCCTGGATCCGTATCACTGCCGAATTGTCTAGTGATCACTAGCATTTGCGCGTCACTGGACGCAGGGCGGCAAGTCCTGCGATGCGTCCTCTCTTCCCGTCCCCCGCGCGTGCGGGCTCGCGATTTGCCACGGGGCAGGGTGGGTCTACGCCTCACCGCGGACACGGCGGACCCCGACAGCGCTGCGGCGCGTGCCGTACCGCCGAGTAGGGAATGTTGCCCCGGGGACGGTGGGAGCGGACAGACCCGCGGGATCGGGTCGAGTTCCTCGTTTGGGGCGGAAATCACGCTAGATTTGCGGAGCATTGTTGGCCGAGGCCCGACGTGGGTCAGCGCGGTCGCGCCCTACGAGGCGTCAACCTCGCCGTCAACCTTGCAATAGTGTCGCCACCGCCGCGAAGATATCTCGCTGCCCAAGGTTGATTCGCGCGTGGTGCTCGGCCACACTGAGCGCCTTCCCTCCAGGTTGTCGAAGCGCGCACTAGCGCCCCGAGTTGGCAGTCTGAGGACACGATTGTATTGACGAATCCCGCGCGACGTCAGAAAGTTTGGGTCGGTTGAGAGGTGCTCCCAACGGGCCCGTCGCAAGGAAAAAGGAAGCACATGGCCGCAGGCAAGCGCACGAAGAAGTCAGCGAAGACGGCAAACACGTCTGCTCAGCGTTCGAACAAACCCGCCAAGACTGCCTCGAAGGGCGCGCCCAAGAAGGCGAAGGCGCAGACAGTCACTGGTGATCCTCAGCCGGATGCTCCGTCCAGCTCAACGAAGAAAGCCGCGCCCCAGGCAGCGAAGAAGAAGGCCCGGCAGAGGGCTGCAGGTGCCAAGGGCGTCGCGGGTGGCAAGGACGCTGTGACGAGCGAGCAGGGAGGTACGGCGAAGAAGGCACCTGCGAAGAAGACTGCTGCGAAGAAGGCTGCTGCGAAGAAGGCACCAGCGAAGAAGGCACCCGCGAAGAAGGCGCCCGCGAAGAAGGCGCCCGCGAAAGCACCTGCGAAGAAGACTGGGGCCCGGGCCGCGGGCAACGTTGGCGCCGAACGGGTGACGAAGAAGCGGGCGAGCAAACAGGCGGGTTCTGTGCCTGTCGCGGCATCGCGCAAAGCAACGAAGCAAGAGAAAGAACGAGCCAAACGGATACGAGCCAAAGAGAAGGCGGCGCGTGCACGGGCGGCCAAGAGGGAAGCCGCGGAGAAGGCCCGGGAGAGGAAAGCGCTTGCCAAGCAGCGTGCTGCGGAGAAGGCCGCCCGAGCGGCTGCGGCAAAGAAGAGGGCTGCGGAGCGAGCGAAGAAGAAGGCTGAGGTCGAGCGGAGCAAGAAAGCGCAGGCCAAGAAGCGGGAAGCCGACAAAGCCGCAAGGCTGAAGGCTGCGAAAGCAAAGGCTGCGGCGCGCGTGAAAGCCCAGAAGGAACGTTCACGCCAGCGAGCGGCCGAACGTGCGGCAAAGCTCAAAGAGGCGAAGCAGAAGGCTGCAGAGAAGGCTCGCGAAAAGAAAGAGCTGGCCAGGCAAAAGGCTGCCGAGAAGGCGGCCAAGCAAGCCGCTGCGAAGCAGGTGGCCGAAGAGCGTGCGCGCGCCAAGAAGGCGGCTGCAGAGGAGGCTGCCAAGGAGAAGGCAGCTGCGAAGGCCGCGGAACGGGCTGCCAAGGAAAAGGGCGAGGTAGAGGCGAGCGAACAGGGCGGCTCCAGCGCTGCCGCCCGAGGCTGGGTGGTGCGCCGAGCCAAAAAACCGGTAGTGGGCAGCACGGGGACCCGCTCCCGCCCCGTGGAAGCCGGAATTGACGACGCGGTCAATGACGACGAACCGCTCTCCACGAGCGTTGCGGAGGAAGAATCCGTTTCGATGAGTGATTTGTCCCCGCGCGACGACGAGGAGGACGACGACGTCCGCGACCACCAGCCGCCACGTTCTGATGAGGACGAGGACGAAGAAGACGAAGAAGAGGACGATGAGGACGAGGACGAGGACGAGGACGAGGAGCCTCGGGATGAGCTCGTCGATCAGCCCGATGAGGACGACGAGGACGAGGACGAAGAAGAGGAAGAGGAGGACGACGAGGACGACGACGAGGAGGAGCCGGCCTACGGCTCAAAAGGCGCGCCCTTGAGTTCTCCTGACGACGAGGACGAGAAGGACAGCGGCCCTGTGGAGCGGGACGAGGATGAGGACGACGAGGGGCCAAGCTCGGGCCCGGCGGGTCGTTTCTTCTAGTCGACCCGAGGTCGCAACCTGAGTCACTGGGAGCTTCCGTGCATAGGGAGCTCCCAGTGTCGTTTTGTGTCAAGAAACGCAGGCTCTGGCGTCTATGCTCGATCGACGGTGCGGCGACTGAGCCGCTCGAGGACATGGCGCAGGGAAGCGTCGCTCGCTGCCACGACGTAGCCGGCACGGTGCTGACGCGCCCAGGCGCCCAGGTGAGCGCCGCGAAGCGATGTGTTCCTGGTCACCGATGCCAGGAGCTCCGGAGTCACCGTGACCTCCAGGGTCTCTCCTGTCTCACTATCAACGAGCTCGAGATCTCCCATCCCATCGAGGTTGAGGTCGTCCGGATCGAAGATATGGCAGAGTGAAAGGTCGTGCCTGCGAGCGCGCGCACGGGTGAGCACGTCCGGCACCGGTCGTGTGTCAAGGAAATCGCTGATGATTACGAACCAACCGGGTGGACTAGCAGCGAGCAGAATCCTCTCTAGGGACTCCGAGAGCACCGTCTGGCCGCCGCCGTTGAGCGACGCTATCGCCCGTAGGACGAGCGCGAGCTCTCCGCGCCCTCGGTGTACGGAGGTGGCTGCTCGAGCCCCGGGCCCTATGCTGCCGCCGCTCACAAGGATCTGGGTGCGCTGGCCGCGTGCGAGGGCAAGATAGGCGACGGCTGCGGCAACCCGCTGCGCAAAAGGCACCTTGCCGCGCGACCCAGCGAGCATCGACGCCGAGGCGTCGATCACGATACGCACGATGACGTCCTCCTCGGCGCGGAAGCGTTTGACGACAGTCTCGCCGCTTCGGGCGTAGATGGTCCAGTCGATGCGTTGTGGGTCATCGCCGGGGACATAGCGACGGTGGTCCGAGAAGTCTGCGGAGCCGCCGTGACGCCTACCTGGCGCGTCGCCGAGGCTGTCGGACGTGGTGCGCAGGAGGAGCCAACGGCGCAGCGCCTCGAGCTCCCGTAGGAAGGCAGGAGATAGTAGGTCTTTGCTACGGGTGACTGTATCACCCTCCGGCATTCTGCTCCTCAGGGGGTGGCCCGAGGGCGGCCTCCAGGGCTGCCAAGCGTGCCGCATGCGCTGCCGCGACGGCGCGGGTGCGGCGGATGGCGAGTCCGAAAAGGCTCAGACCCAGCAGAGCCCACGTCATGAGCGCGGCGCCACCGATCCACAGCTCAGGGATGGGGAGGGGGAGCGTGGGTTCGGTGAGGAGCTCGAGCACGACGGCCAGGTAGAAGGGTGAGGGAGCAGCGATGCCTGAGAGGTCCCGGCTCGACCCATCCAGCGCGCCCGTGATGGCGATCAAGACCCACGGCCCCAGGCAAAGGACGAAAAGGGTCGCCCCCAGCTGCAGTCGAGGGGCGAGAGCGCCTTGGGCGCGACTACGGAGCCACGTCATCAGGCCCGTCACCAGGATCACGAGCGCGGCGCTGTGGAGCGCCGTGACCGCGACGGCGGCGAGCTCCCTGTCGCCGGCTGCTGCTCCTGCGCCCTTCAGGATGAGGAGGGCAGCCCCCCCTTGAGCCGCCGCGCAGAGGATTCCCGAGACGATGAGGCTGGAGCCCGCCTCGAGCACGCCGGGCCCCAGGAAGCGCTGCCACCGCGAGGCGGCAAGGCGCTGCCAGCGCGTCGCCGTCCGGCGCGAGGGCCCCAAGGGTTCCCCTGCAAAGACGAAGGCCATCGCGACGAGGAAAGCTTCGAAGCCGAGAATCGCCGCGAGAGCCAAGGGAAGGGGCTCCGTTGGCGCGGCTGCGGCGGGCAGCAGCGAGATGCCGGCGAGCAGCGGTGCGGAAACCAAGAACCAGCGGCGCAGTCCTGTGGAACGATCGTCCCCGATGCCGGAGAGGTTGGCGACCGTTGCTTCGTAGAAGAACCACGCCAGGATGCCGGCCAAGCAGAGCGGCGTGACAGCGAGCAGCAAGACCCAGTCCAGCGCCAAAGGCAAGCGCGCGTAGGCGGTGGGCAGCCAGATCGGAAAACCCTCCGGGACTGCAGGCCAGAGCTGATGGGCCAAGATGGACCCGCCCACCCCAAGACTGAGATAGATGACGAGGGACGCGGGAATGACGATGACCAACGTCACGACGAGCGCCGCGCCCGCGGACGCTAGCTTCGAGCTGATGCTCAGGGCGAAAGCGACCCAGAGCGCCCCAAAGAGACAGAGGATACCTAGCGCGGACCATAGCTCGACGACAGTCACGCCCCCGAAGAGGAACGAGAGGCAGGCGACGGGCGAGAGCATGACAACATAGAGGCAGACGTAGAGCAGGGCTGCGAGGAACTTGCCTCGCGCGATCTGGCCTGGACTCATGCCCGTTACCAGGAGAAGCTCCCAAGTCCTCGAGCTGCGTTCTCCGGCAATGCTGCTCGCCGCGACGGCGGGACCGAGCCACGCTACAAGGACGTAGGCGACCGAGAAGAAGACCTGAAAGAGCGCAACGCCGACCGAAGCGGGCTCCGTGTGTGTGCTCACGATGCCCCCGATGGAGGCCATGACGAGACCCACGAAGACGGTGATGCTGGCCAGGAGCACAGGGGTTCGGTTCAGTCGTGCAGCCTGTTGTAGCTCTCGTATCAACACCGGATTGGGTCCCGCCGCCGTGGACCCGAAAAGGGAGAGCCGCTTCGTCAGTGACGACGAGAGCCTCATTCGGCCCCCCCCCGCGTTGCGTCCAGGAAGAGCTGCTCCAGCTGGTTTCGCTCCGGTTCGACACCCACCACGCCGATTCCACGGGAGACCAGGTAGGCGACCACCTGCGCGACGAAGACTTCGTCGCCTTGGTACTGCACGAGAAGTCGTCCTCCGGGGGCGGGATCGACATGGAGGATCCCTCGGCCACCTGCCAAGAGGGGCACGACGGCGTTAGCCTCCCCCAGCACGCGAAGCTTCATACGTCTGGGTATCCTTTGGAGGACAGCGGTAGGGTCCGCTCCCGATTCCGGCGCGGAGCCGAGCTGCGTGGCGCCAGTGTCGACGCCCGGCGCGAGCTCCGAAGGGCTGCCGCTGCGTCGGGACAGTTCGGCGACCGAGCCGCAGGCGAGCAGCCTGCCACCATCCAGGATCGCCACGGAAGAGCAGATTTCGCTCAGCTCCGTGAGGACGTGGCTCGAGAGGAGGATTGTCTTGCCCAGATCGCGCAGCTCGACGAGCAGGTCCCGGAGCTCGATGCGGGCGCGGGGATCCAGGTCGCTCGCGGGCTCGTCGAGCACGAGGATCTGAGGGTCGTGGAGGAGAATGCGCCCGAGCTGCAGGCGCTGACGCATGCCCTTGCTCAGCGCCGCCACCATGCGATCCGCGAGTGGCTGAAGGTCGACGAGCTCGAGGACGGTCTCCACCACAGTCAGGTCCGTGAGACCCGTGGCGCGAGCGAAAAACTGGAGGTACTCGCGGACGCTGACGCGCTCGTACACGCCGCTGTGGTCGGGCATGTAGCCAATGAGGCGTCGCACCTTCTCTGGCTCCAGGGCGACGTCGTGGCCACCTACCTCGACCCGTCCCGCCATGGGGTCCAGGAGCGTCGCGATGATGCGAATCGTCGTCGTCTTGCCAGCGCCGTTCGGCCCGATGAAGCCAAAAATCTCGCCGTTCGCGACCTCGAAGGAGACGTCTCTCAGGACGTCCATGCTACCGAAGCGGTGCCAAAGGTGGCGCACGCGGATGGCGGGGGGCGCTGCGCCGCTGGTCACTCGCCGTGCCCTCCGTAGCCTATGACTCGCACGAGCACCATGTCGGACTCGAGGGGCAGCCCTGAATCGTCGATCACGCCTTCGCCACCGCGGAGCTGTCCAATCAACGCAGGGACGTCGACGGGCCACCAATCAGTCGCGAGGGAGTAGCTCTGCAGCGCCTGCCACGCGGCAGAAGAGCCAGGGCTGTCGCCGTCGATCGCCGCCGCGAAGGCGCTCACCCCGAGGTCTGCCGCGCGAACACCCAAGGGAGTTGGCGAACGCCGCACGTCTGGCTTGATGCGTCGACCCTGCCTCGCCACGACGCGCTGGCCGTCGCGCACGACAGGATGAAAGTGCAACGAGGTGTCTACGGGATCGTGGATGACGACGCTCACGAGATCGCGCCCAGCGCGGTTGATGACGACGAGCCCGTCCCTGCGGTCCTGCAGCAAGGCGACGCCGAGCCCGAGCTCGGCAAAACCGTCGTCCCTCAGGAGGGTCGTCTGCCAAGGTCGCGTCCTGATACCCTCGAGCACGAGGCCGTGCGCGCCCACGGCGAGGTGAGGTACCGGCTCCCTGTGCGCCACAGGGGACAGGACGGCGCGGTTGCTGGTTGCCGCAACACGGAGGTCGCGGGCCCGCGGGGTGTAGAAGCTACGGAAGCGCGTCGCAGCCGCGCGCGGCATGCCCGCCCCCGCCTCCACCAGAGTGAGGTGGTTGGAACGGCCGAACACACCGCGGGTGAAGATGCCGAGGGCTACGATGACGGCGCCGGTGATGACGGCGCAGCCTAGCAGCACGGGCAAAGCGAAGAGCGGCCGGCCCGAGCGGGCAGCCCGGCTGAAGTTGAGCGGACCTGCGACGATGGCGTACAGCACGAGGAGCCCCGCGGCGGCCAGTAGCGTCCAGCGTGTCTGCTCGTTGGGATCCAGGGCGCGGCGGATGCCATCGAGGCCGAACTCGCGAAAATGGCCGTGGGGTAAGGCCAGCTGAGCCCGCCGCTCCAGCGCATTGCGGAGAAGCAGGACGAGACTCCGTGTCGTCCACGGGTCGCTCGCGAAGGGCTCCTCACCGGGATGGAACGCCAATAGGTGCACCTCCCCGAGGCCATAGCTGGCGCTGGCTCCCCAGGGTACGGCGCGCAGGTTGCCGCCGTCGTAGCTGCGCAGCAGCGCGGCAGCTGGCTCGCTCGGTGCCACGCGCTCGACCGAGAGGGGCGGCTCCGAGCCATCCTCGCGGAGCGTCTCGGGAACGACATCGAACTCTCGAGGCTCGAGCAGGTCGGCCCGGGCGGCCCCCGTCCTGACCTCTCCACCCAGCCACTCGCGCAGCGGTGAGCGTCCGAGAGCGCCCGCGTCCTCCACAGTGACGGCGAGGGCGCCTCCCGCGAGGACCCAGTCGCCCAGGGTTCGCAACGCACTCGCGGGCAATCCCTGCAAGACGGAGGTCGGGGCGACGACGAGGGTCACGCGCGCGTAGCCGGCTGGCTGCGGGGGGACGAGAGGCAGCCCCGATTGGCTGCTCCTCGCGGGGCTGCCAATGGCGATGGTGCGGGGGCCGCGGCTTGTCGAGATGGGTAGCTCGGCGTCGCGCAGCAGCGGCCTGAGACGTCTCTTGGGATCCATGTCGAGGACCACGGCGCCTCGAGACGCTGGGCTCGTGACAGTGGTGCGCGCCTGCTCCAGGCCGCTCTCGTCGCGTGCGATGACGTCCAGCGCTGCGAACCGTGTCGGCACGTCGAGCACGACGATGGGCAGCGTGATGGAGCTCTCTCCCTCGATCGCGAAGGCGGCGTGGGTCGAGACGACCTGTCGATCCGGATCCCCTCGTCCCTCGATCACGATGGTGCCGCGCCGGGGCGCCGGCTGCTCGTTAATGAGGTGCACCTCGCAGGTGACCCAGCTGGCGCCCGCTGGGTCGCCGCCCTCCGCCGCAACGAGGGACGCCTTCAGCTGTAGGCTCGCCGCTGGGACGGAGGTCGTTATGGCCACCAGCACGGTGGTGAGGAGGAGCGGGAGCCAACGCGCGCCGCGCGTCATCGGGCCTCGCTGAGCGCAGCGGCCACGCGGCCCGTCACTGTCGGCACGTGCTCGAGCAGCGTCGCGATGATGGCATCAGTGCTCGTGCCGTCCGCCTCGGCTTCGAAGGAGCGAAGGATGCGGTGCCGCAAAACCGGGTGAGCCACCGCGCGGATGTCCTCGAACCCCGCGTGAGGACGCCCCGCAAGGAGGCTGCGGGCCTTGGCCGCGGTGACGAGCGACTGCGCACCGCGCACGCTCGCGCCGAGCCGCACGGCGCGCCTCACCGATTCGGATGAGGTGGGAGCCTCTGGGCTCGATGCCGCAACGAGCCGGGCCGCGTAGCGGAGCACGGGCTCCGAGACGACGATCTCGCGGCAGAGCGCGCGGAGGTCCAGCAGCTGTCTCGCGCCGAGCAAGGGGTCGGGCATCTGCTGCGGAGAGCCCGTCGTTCGCGACAGGATGGACACCAGGTCGTCCTCGCCGGGCGTGGGTACCAGGACTTTCAGGATGAAGCGATCGAGCTGAGCCTCGGGCAGCGGGAAGGTGCCTTCCATCTCGATGGGGTTCTCCGTGGCAAGGACCACGAAGGGCTCCTCCAGCGCGTGGCGTTGCCCGGCCAACGTGACGGCGTGCTCCTGCATGGCTTCGAGCAGGGCGCTTTGGGTCTTGGGACTGGCGCGGTTCACCTCGTCGGCGAGCACGAGCTGGGCGAAGATGGGGCCCTTGTGAAGCTCGAAGCGACCAGTGGAGCGGCCCTGGGCATCCAGCATCAGAACGTGGGTTCCCGTGATGTCGCTGGGCATCAGATCGGGCGTGAACTGTATGCGCGAGAATGTAAGCTCGAGGCATGCCGCCAGGGTCCGTACGAGCAGCGTCTTACCGAGCCCGGGGTTGCCCTCGAGCAGCACGTGGCCGCCCGCGAGGATGGCCCAGAGCACCTGCTCGACCACCTCGTTCTGGCCCACGATGATCTCACCGACCCGGCGGCGCAGGGCGTCCATGCTGGCTTGTGCCTCGGTGAGCCGCGATACTTGGACTTGGTCCATCGCTCCCGTGCTAGCGCGAAAGGCTCAAGGGGTGAAGTAGCGGCTCACGTGCTCCCGGTATTCCTCCGGGACCTCCTGCCGTTCGACCCCACGCAGCGCGGCGGGTCGTGCGACATCGAGAGCGGCTTCGGGCGCGGGGAGGGACGCGACCTCACCGGGCGCGGCGGGGGCGCGGCCCAGGGAAGCCCCGCGCAACGGCGTGCCGGGCAACAGCCGCGGGCTCGCCTTGGCGCGCAGCGACGTGTCGGGGCGCGTCGCCGCGTCGTGTTCCTCCTTTGCATGCCCGGACGAACGCGCGGGGGAGGGGCCGTCGTCGCCCGTTCCGCTCGATGTGGCGTCTCCATGTCGATTCGCGCCGCCCGGTGCGGCGGATTGCGCCTCGCCTTCCTGCCCGGCGGCGACAGGCAGGGGCAGGCCTCCGAGCGCTCGCTGTGCAGCGTCGAGGCCGCCCTCAGCCTCGGCGAGGGCGCTTTCTCGGCGCTGGCGTGCGGCGGAGGGGCCCGCCGCCAGCTGCTTCATGGCATCGGTGAGCCGCCGCAGCGCGGCGGGGTCGTTGGAGAGGGTTTCTGCCAAGGCGTGGAGCTGGTCCTTGCCCATGGGCGTGAGGTGTTCAGCGTCGGCGAGGCGGGCGCGCAGCTGCTCGGCCAGCGCGCGCCGCTCCGCCGCGTCGAGCTCGCTCAGCGCCTTCGCGAGCGCCTCTGCCAGCTTTGCCCGATCCGTTGCCGAAGTGGTCTGCGCAAGGCGCGCGAGCTGGCGACGGATGGTTTCGTCGACGGCTTCCCCCAGGGCGCTCGCCAGCTCTTGGAGATTCGCGTCCAACCCCCCGTCGGTGAGCGCAGCGCCCGATTCGCGGAGCAGCGCAGCAGCCTCTGGTGCGCCGGCCTTGGCCGCGGCGCGAGCGGCTTCTTCGAGCTGCTGGCGCGCCTGCTCGCGATCCTCGCGCTCGAGCTCGCGGGCAAGCTGCTGCATCGCCGCATCGAAGGCCGTCAGATCGCCGTCGCCCAGGGCGGCGGCTGCCCGTTCGAGCGCCGCGTTGCGGCGCAGGGCCAGCGCCGCTGCTTCCCTGCCAGGCCGTTCGGCGACGTCATGGAACCGAAGCCGCTCGGCGCGCACACGATCCTGCAGCTCGGCGATGCGCGCCAACGCGGCGCGTCGCTCCAGGCCGGCTTCGAAGGCTTGGCGCAAGGTCCGCGCCTCGGCAGCCAGCCGCTGGAGCCTGGCTGTCTGCTCGGGATCCCTGCCGGGGATTGCTGTGAGCGCCTCCACGTTGGCAAGTCCCGGGAGCTGCGCGCTCTCGGAGCTCGCATCGCTTGGCGCGCCGGGGGGCTGTCCTGCGGGTGGCTGCAGGAACAGCAAGGGTGCTGCCGCGACGAGGGTTCCGAGCAATGCCCAGTGGCGCCGACGGACGAGCGGCAACTCGAGCCGCTCGCGTGGCGCCCCCGCGAGGGCGCTCCCGGCGCGTTTCCAGATGGCTTCGGACAGGTCTGTCGTGTCGCTGGCCTCGGCGGTCAGGGCGGCGCTGATGGCCTCTCCCGTCGCCAGGCGCGCGTCGAGGAAGAGGGCGACCTGTTCGGTGGTCCAGCGGCGTCGCCGGGATTGCAGCATGCCCGCTGCGGCGCCGAGCAGAGGGAGTCCCAAGCCCGTTCCAAGCTGCCATCCGAGCCCGGCGCGCGTCCACCAGCCCACAGCGATGCAGGCAGCTCCGAGGACGCTGCTCACGGCCAGCGCTCGGACGACCTCGCGGGCCAAGAGACGGCGGCGGAGAGCGGCCGCCCAGGGGGCGAGCTGGCTGTGGAACTCGGCTCTCGCATCGCGGCTTTCCATGGCGTCGCTCGCTAGAGTCTAGGGGTGGCGAGGTCCTGCGTCACGCCGCTGTCTCCCGCGAGCACCGGGCTCGTCGTGTCGTGCAGCGAAATTGTGCCTACTGAGGACCGCTGGCCGACGGAGCCCTCGTGACGGCTGTCGGTCTGGCGTTTGACGGTGAACGTCCGGTTCGCCCTGTCAGCGAGCAGAGCCGGTGAAAATCCGGTAAGAGGTCGTGCTGGAGACACTGACCTACAATTTCCACCGCATGGCTTGACCTCGAGGTGCCCATGACGAAACGCTGCTATGCCCTCCGCCACGTCCCCTTCGAGTCCTTGGGGCTGCTCCAGCCGCTCTTGGAGGAGCGCGGGTTCGAAGTGGAGCTCATCGACGTTCCCCGGAGCATGCCCGACGCTCATGGGCTGGAACAGGCAGAGTTGCTCGTGATCCTCGGAGGCCCCGTCAGTGCCTACCAGGAGGACGTCTATCCGCAGCTCCGGGCCGAGCTGCAAGTCCTTGAGGCTCGTCTCCGCGATGGCAAGGCAACCCTAGGGATTTGCCTGGGCGCGCAGCTGCTGGCGCGCGCTCTCGGGGCGAGGGTATATCCTGGAACGCGCAAGGAGATTGGCTGGGCTCCCCTCACGCTCACGGAGGCTGGCAGGCAAGGGCCCCTCGGCGCCATTGAAGGCCAGAGCGTGCTGCACTGGCACGGCGACACGTTTGACATGCCAGCGGGCGCGAATCTCCTTGCCTCGACCCCTGCCACTCCCCACCAAGCTTTCAGCTGGCAGCGTGCGGTAGCGCTTCAGTTCCACCTCGAGGTTTCCGCCGCAGCGCTCGAGGCCTGGTACTTCGGACACGCCTGCGAGCTCTCCCACTGGCGAGAGGCCACCATTCCGGAGCTCCGCGCGCAAGGTCATGAGCTCGCGCCGCTGCTGGAGCCCCATGCTCGGCGTGCGCTCGGTGGGTTGCTCGACCAGCTACTCGTGTCGTGAGGACGATCGTCCCTGCCGCGCGAAGCCATCGGTGTTAGGCTCGGGCCGGAGCTCTGGAGCCCACATGAAATCCGAGAAAGTCACGGTTCCCTCTCTCGTCGCCAGGAAGGCGGGGGGGCCCAAGATAGCCATGGTCACGGCCTATGATGCCACCTTCGCACAGCTCTTCGATCGCGGGGGTGCCGACGTGCTCCTGGTCGGGGACTCGCTGGGAATGGTGGTTCAGGGGCGCTCGAACACCCTGCCAGTCACTCTGGAGGAGATCTGTTACCACGGCAGGGCCGTGGCGCGAGCGGTTCGGCGGGCGCACGTGGTGGGAGACATGCCCTTCATGAGTTTCCAGGTCTCCCCGGAGCGCGCGCTCGACGCAGCGGGGACCATGATGAAGACCGGGGGCTTCGAGGCGGTGAAGCTCGAAGGCGGCACTGTCGTGGCGGAGCAGGTGCGAGCCATGGTCCGCGTCGGTATCCCTGTGATGGGGCACGTGGGGCTCCTGCCTCAATCGGTGCATGCCATGGGTGGCTTCAAGATCCAGGGGCGCAGCGAGGAGGCCGGAGCCGCCGTGCTCGATGACGCGCGCGCCCTCGTCGACGCCGGTGTCTATGCCATCGTGCTCGAGGGGCTGCCGACCGATCTGGCTCAGCGCGTCACCGCAGCGGTGCCCGTTCCGACAATCGGTATCGGCGCCGGGCCCCATTGCGACGGTCAGGTGCTCGTCTGCTATGACATGCTCGGTATGTACGACGAGGTGCGGCCGCGCTTCGTCAAGCGCTTTGCGGAGCTCGGCAGCGCCATTGTCAGCGCGATGCAGCAGTACGTAGCGGAGGTCGGCGATGGCAGCTTCCCCTCGGCCGAGCACTCCTTCGCGCCGAAGCCCGCGCCCCTCCTGACCGGCGCGGATGCCGTCGTCCCCAGCCAAGAGCCCGGGTACGGCCCCGCGGAGGAAGAGGAGCCGCGCCGGTGACCCTCCCAATCCACGAAACGGTGGCCGCCTTCCGCGCCGCCTGCGATACCATCCGCGCCAGCGGTCAGCGCTTGGGCCTCGTCCCTACCATGGGCGCCCTCCATGAGGGGCACTTGGCCTTGATCCGGGAGGCCCGGCGCCACGCCGAGCAAGTGGCGGTGACGATCTTCGTGAACCCCACCCAGTTCGGCCCCAACGAGGACTTGGCGCGCTACCCCCGCGATCTCCCGGGCGACGCGGCGAAGTGCGCGAGCGCTGGCGCCGCGCTCGTCTTTGCACCGAAGGTGGAGGAAATGTACCCCGCTGGCGAGCGCACGCGTGTCGCCGTGCGCGAGCTGACGACGGCCCTCTGCGGCGCTTCCCGACCCGGACACTTCGACGGCGTGACGACGATCGTGACGAAGCTCTTCGCGGTGGCGGGGCCTTGCGTGGCGGTCTTCGGTAAGAAGGATTATCAGCAGCTCACCGTTGTCCGTCGCATGACGCGGGATCTGCTCTTGCCGGTGGAGATCGTGGCCCACCCCACGGTGCGCGAGGCGGACGGGCTCGCCATGAGCTCCCGCAACGCCTACCTGACTCCGGACCAACGGGCGCGGGCCGTGGCGCTGCCGCGGGCTCTTGCCGCCGCCCACGCCCGCTTCGCGGCGGGTGAGCGGCGAGCAGGGGCGCTCCTCGGCGAGGTCGAGCAGCGCCTCCGTGCCGCCGGGTTCCGCATCGATTACGTGGCTCTTGCCGACGCTGAGGCTCTCACCCTCGTCTCCCCGGGCAGCGAGCTCGAAGGCACGCACGTCCTGGCCGTCGCTGCCTACCAGGGGAGCACGCGGCTCATCGACAACCTCGTGCTCGGCGAGGATCCGGCGCCCGTGGTGACGGCGGAGGCGCCGTGAGGGAGGCAGGGGAACCCCTGGCTGGAGCCTTTATCGTCGTGGAGGGCACGGACGGCAGCGGCACCACGACCCAGCGCGACCTCCTCGGGCGGGCCCTTGCCGCGCGGAACGTCCCAGTGACCGCGACCAACGAGCCCTCGGGAGGCCCCGTGGGCAAGCTCATCCGTCAGCTCCTCGTCACGGGCGCCAGCGATCCGTACCTGGACTGGACCACGATGGCGCTGCTCTTCGCCGCTGACCGCGCTGATCACGTCGCGCGCACCGTGCGCCCGGCGCTCGAGCGGGGTGAGCTCGTCGTGAGCGATCGCTACGATCTTTCCAGCATGATCTATCAATCACTCACGGCGCGTAGCGATGCGGATGCGCTACCCTGGATCCGCGAGCTGAACTGTCACGCCCTGCGCCCCGATCTTACCCTCGTCATCGACGTGAGCCCCGCGACGGCGCTCGCGCGGCGCCGGGCGCGCGGCGGAACCGAGGAGGTGTACGAGGCCGCGCCCCTGCAGGAGCGGCTCGCCGCGGCCTACCTCGACGCGGAACGCTTCCTGCCAGGCGACAGGATCGTCCACGTCGATGGCAGCGGCAGCGTCGATGCGGTGGCGCGCGCCATTCTGGCTGCCGTGGAGGCCGCGCTCCCGGGGCTCCCTGTTCGCGGGCCGGCATGAACTTGCCTTGCCACGGCAGGTGGGCCCATAGTCGCCCCGTGAAGCGTGCAATCTGTCTCCTGAGTCTCGTCTGGGCCGGCTGCGGTGGCTCTGCCCCGCCCATCGAGGTGGCTCCCCCGCCGCCCCCTCCTACGGATCCCGCGGCTCCGCCGCCTGGAGCGCTGTGGCGCAGGGACGTTGTGAGGACCGTCGACGCGGGTCTGGGGCATTTCCTCCAGCACATCGAGGTGGAGCCGAAGATCGACGGCGGCGCCTTCGGCGGCTTCCGGATCGTGCGCCTCGTCCCTCCGGAGTATTGGGAGGGCGTCGATCTTCAGCCGGGTGACGTCATCCTGCGCGTCAATGCGCTGCCCATCGAGCGGGACAGCGAGGCTTACGCCGCCTTCCAGAGCTTGAAGGAGGCGGATGAGCTCACGGTGCTGCTGATCCGCGATGGTCAGGAGCGTGAGCTCCACTATCGCATCCTCGACCGCGCAGGCAGTGGAGCGCGCGCTGGCGGAGGCAAGGCGGACGCGAGCACCAAAGCGGAAGCGAGCGGAGGCAAGGCGGACGCGAGCCGCGCAAAGCCGGCGTCCTCCACGCCCCCACCGACGGAAGCGACGCCTCCCGAAGGGGCCGACGAGTAGCCCTCAAGGAGGCTTGGCAAGAAGCTCGAAGGCCGTCGTCTGCTCGGACCCATTCCTAACCCGGCGGAGCCGGAACCAAACAGGGGAACTGGCAACGCCAAATGCAACCGGAGGGCAGGCTATCAGGTGTCAGCCGTCAGGCGTCAGCTTCTGCATGAAGCTGGCGAGCATCCTGCGCAC
>JAEWRL010000257.1 GCA_023398955.1 Pseudomonadota bacterium | reverse complement strand
GTGCGCAGGATGCTCGCCAGCTTCATGCAGAAGCTGACGCCTGACGGCTGACACCTGATAGCCTGCCCTCCGGTTGCATTTGGCGTTGCCAGTTCCCCTGTTTGGTTCCGGCTCCGCCGGGTTAGGTTGTCCGACTCGACATGCCTGGTCAGCGGGCCTCGGTGCTCTCCTCGAGCCCCGAGCGGCACGCTGGTGACGCTGTGGTCGGCGACTTCGAGTTCAGCGTCGTGAGCGTAACCGCTACAGTGACGGTGGAGTGAGGTGCCAGCGGTCTCGTCGAGGCCGATAGACGCCGCGTCAAGGGGCTTCGGCCCGCTGGACTAGTGGGTAGGACCGAGCGGGACTCCGGCGGGAAGCGCTCGTGCGTCCGTCGAGTCGCAGCCGTAGCGCAGCATGTGCGGCGCATTGTCACGCCGCTCGCTGGGGCTCTCGTCCATCGCCCCGGCAAGGTGAGGCGCCGACGCCTTTCCCAGCGCGCTCGATCGGGACCGCGCCGGGTGAGGCTATTGATATGGAGAGCGGTCTCCGGTAAGGCATTGGCTCTGGGCTGGAGACATGTCCATTCGCTGCGGAACCAGCTTCCAGCCATCGAGTACCAGCGTTTGAGGAAGGTGAGGTAATGCAGACTATCAAGCAGATCGTTTCCCCGCTGCTCGTGGCCACGCTCGTCGGTGCCCCGGCCTTGGCACAGGAGGGTTCCGCTTCGGCGGACATGTCGCTCTCGACGGGGGACGGCTTCTCCTCGTCGGCATCCGCGCCCGCGGCGGAAGATGGTGGCTATATGACCCGCTACCGGCCGGAGCCGCACCTTGTCGAGATCGGCATGTTCGTCGGTGCGATGTTCCCGAGCGACGAACACAACCTGCACGATGAGGAGTTGCCTCACATGCCCTACGACACTGCCGCTTTCGAGCTAGGCGCGCGGCTGGGCTACTTCCCCTTCCCCTACGTCGGAGTGGAGGCTGAAGGCGCGGTGATGCCCACAGATACGGAAGATGGTACGGCTGCCGGGCTGTTCGCGGTACGTGGCCATCTCATTGGTCAGGTACCCTTCTGGAGCATTACTCCCTTCGTGCTCGTGGGCGGAGGGATGCTCGGCACCAATAGCGGGCGACTTGGCAACGACATGGATCCGGCGATCCATTTCGGCGCGGGTGTGAAGGTCCCGGTGGACGACGTGATGAGCGTTCGTCTGGACCTTCGCGACACGATGAGCCAGAAAAACGTCCCCGATGACGGCGTGCAGACGCATCATCCGGAGGTGCTGCTCGGCTTGACCTTCACCTTGGGGCGCAAGAAGGAAGCGCCACCAGCTCTGCCGCCGCCAGACGCCGATGGAGATGGGGTCGAGGATCTCGCGGACCAGTGTCCCGGTCAGCCTGGCCCCGCGCCCACGGGCTGTCCGCCGCCACCAGATGCTGATGGGGATGGAGTCGCCGACGACGTGGATCGTTGTCCGCAGCAGGCTGGGCCAGCGCCGGAGGGTTGCCCGCCCCCCGCCGACACCGATGCAGACGGTGTCATCGATCCCGAGGACAAGTGTCCGAACGAGCCGGGCGATATGCCCGACGGCTGTCCGAACCTCGATCCCGATGGTGATGGGATCCCGCTGGACCAGGACAAGTGCCCTGACCAGCCCGAGACAAAGAACGGGTTTGAGGACGCGGATGGTTGCCCCGACGAGCTGCCCGAGGAAGTGAAGAAGTTTACGGGCGTCATCAAGGGCATTGAGTTCGACTTCGGCAAGGCCACCATTCGCCCCGTGTCACGGCCGGTCTTGGACGGAGCGGCCAAGATCCTCGTCGAGTACCCGGACCTCAAGGTCTTGATCACGGGCCACACCGACAACGTTGGGGATCGCGAGACGAATGTGCAGCTCTCGCAGGAGCGCGCCGACGCCGTCAGGACCTACCTCGCAGGCAAAGGCGTTGCCGAGGAGCGGATCACGACCAAGGGTGCCGGACCCGACCAGCCGCTCGTCGAGAACGATACTGAAGGAAACCGTCAGAAGAATCGCCGTATCGAGTTCGCAGTCGTCACCGAATAGCCCGCCTATCGGGTACCTGATCAAGGGGCTAGCCTCGCTGAAAGGGGCTGGCCCCTTCGTCGTGCCCGCTGGGGGATTTCTCCTGTTCGGATTTCTCCTGTTCGGATTGGGCTGCCCCGACTCTTGTGTGACCGTTGCCCTGCCGGCGTGAGGATTCGCGCAGTACGGTACGCAGCTGCGCCAGGTCCACTGGCTTGGTGAGGTGCGCATCGAAACCCGCATCTGCGCTGCGTCTGCGGTCTTCCGGCTGTCCATACCCCGTGAGGGCGATGAGAGGGATTCCTTGGAGCTTCGGGTCGGCCCGCACAGCTAGCGCGAAATCGTATCCGCTCATGCCGGGCAGGCCGATGTCGCAGAGAACCACGTCCTGGGGCCCGCTGCGCAGCGTGGTCAGAGCCTCCTGCGCAGCTTGGGTGACTGTGACCTCGTGGCCCAGGCACCGTAGGACCTCAGAGAACATCTGAGCGGTGTCGGTGTTGTCCTCGACGATGAGGATGCGGTGGGTGCTCGGCGTCTCTTGGCGCTCGACACGCGGCGCCGCGGGTGCGGCACTACCGAGCGGCAGGCGCACCACGAACTCCGATCCCGCGCCAAGGCCCTCACTCCGAGCCTCGATCGTACCGCCGTGCAGCTCAGCAAGTCCGCGGCTCATCGCGAGCCCAAGGCCCAGACCGCCGCCGTTGCGTGCAACATCTTGGGTTTCCTGGTGGAACGGATCGAAGATTCTCTCCAGGACGTCGCCGCGTATACCCACACCGCTGTCTCGGACAGTGAGGATGGCGAAGTCGCCTTCGGTGCGCAGGGTGACGCTGACGTGGCCCGGCGGCGGCGTGAACTTCACGGCGTTTCCGAGCAGGTTGTCGAGGATTTGCGCGAGGCGAACATGGTCCGCGTAGACCCACACGGGGCTTGTGGGGATCTCGAGAGTCAGCTCGAGCCCCTGTGCCGCGAGCAGAGAGCCCCGATCGCCCAGTACGTGCTGGCAGATCGAGCCGAGCTCGAGATTCAGCCGGTGGAGCTCAATCTTTCCGCGGGCGATTCGCGATACCTCCAGCAGCCCGTCGACGAGGCGCACCATGTGCTCGGACTGCCTGCCGAGCACCGCTGCGGCCCGTAGGACCCGTGGATCTTGCGTCGACGCCAGGCGAAGCACTTCCGTTGCGCTCTGTATGGCAGCCAGTGGATTTCGTAGCTCATGACCAAGCATCGCGAGGTACTCGTCCTTACGGCGATCCGACTCGCGGAGACGCTCCTCGGCCTCGCGCTGGTCGGTCACGTCGGTGTTCGTTCCGAACCAGCGCACGATGCTACCGTTTGCGTCGCGCACCGGGCACGCCCGTGACAGAAACCAGCGGTAGCTCCCGTCCTTGCCCCGCAACGGGAAGAGGTCCTCCCAGGGAGCCCCCATCGCCCACGAGTGTCTCATCCGTTCCATGACCCTATCGACGTGGTCGGGATGGTGCAGCTGGGTCCAGCCCCAGCCGCGCACCTGCCCGAGGGTGGTCCCGGTGAACTCGTACCACCTTCGGTTGTACCAGAAGATGGCTCCCTGTGGATCGGCCATCCAAGCGAGCTGGGACATGTTGTCGGCCAGGGTGCGGAAGCGCTGCTCGCTCTCGCGTAGCGCTTCCTCGGTGCGCTTCCGCTCCGTGATGTCAAGAAAGTAGGTGGAGATTCCGCCGCCCGGTACCGGACAGGCACGCGCGTCGAACCAGCGGTCCAGCGGAGCGTAGTGGAACTCGAAGGCGACCGGTAGACGTTCCGCCATCGCGCGCCGGTGGCAGTGCTCGAACCGGGTATCCTCGACGTCCCGGAAGGTGTCCCACAGTGACCGCCCCACGAGACCACCGTGGGCCGTCAGGGGACCAAGGAGCCGCTCGGCACGCGGGTTCGCCAAGACGACAATCCAATCCGAGTCTGTTGTAATCAGCCCATCCGTGATGCTGGTAATGATGGCTTGAGCCCGCTCTTCACTCTCCCGCAGCTGTCGGAGCCTGAGGCCCTGCTCGGTGACATCGCGAGTGACAACGACAGCAAGGATCTGATTCCCGTCGCGGTCGTGGGCGGGCTCCCCGCCGTAGCTGATGACCCAGCTTTGTCCGGTGTCCCGGCGCCGCGTGCGCAGTTCGACATGGCTGACTCTTTCGCCCCGGAGCACGCGGGATACGGGCCAGTCCTCGAAAGGGACCGGCGTGCCGTCGAGAGCTGCCACCTCGAAGAGAGCCTGGAAGTCCCCGAGTTCGCGCCCCGACCCACCCGCCTCGAACGGACCGAAGAGGCGCTCGAAAGCCTTGTTGACCACCACCGGCCTACCCCTGACGTCGAAGGCGATGAGGCCGTCATCCATCGCATCGTAGACCGCCTGCAAGTGCGCGTGCTGGCGCGCAATCTGCTGGTAGGCGCGGTCGAGGCCTTCTTCGGCGTTCTTGCGCTCCGTGATGTCCGCACTAGTTCCGACAAGCCCCCGGTACTCACCGCTTTCGGAGTAGCGTGGGCGCGCCCAGGACTCGAGCCAGCGCCACTGCCCGTCGGCGCGCCGCACCCGCACTTCGGCATGGAAGAGCCGCCGCTCGCGGATCGAGGCGAAGAAACTCGACAAGTAGGCCTCGGCGTCCGCGGGATGCATCAGGGCTTGCCAGTGATTTTCCCTCATTTCAGCGCGCGTGACGCCGAAGAACTCGCAGAACATGTCATTGACCATGATCTGCTCGCCCCTCTCGTCGTGCACCCACACGATGAGGGGGAGCCCGTTGACCATTTCTCGGAAGAGTTCTCCCGCGGGCATCAGTGGAGCCTCAGCCTACGCCCCAGCACTCGTCCTCCCCAGGTTCGTGGGCGGCACCGCAGGCGCGAGCAGTGTCGGTTCTATTTGGCGCCAATGGACGCGACTCCGCGGGCAGACGAGCGCGGCTGTTTCTCGGTACTGAACCCATCTCACGTCCCTGAGGACCCTAGGGCCTGTTCCCGCCATTCGGCAACCCCGTGGAGCCAAAACCTCGCCCGGGATGCATTACGGGTGCCTCGGTCCGTTCGCGGTCTGGGTGCCTGGCCTGCCGTTGAGCCAAGCGCGACACGCGCGCTCGTTCTGATGGGCAGGTTGCCCGACGTGGCATAGTTCGTGCAGTCGAATCTTGTCGTGGCGGCGCGAGGAACCGCGGGCGAGCGGGCGAGGCGGCTGTTGCGGGTCGTCCTAACCGGCGCCGCATGCTCGGGCATAGCGCTGGGATTGTTCTACACCTGCGATCCCAGTCGGCGTGTCATCCGCTCCGTGCCTGACCCCGGATCACGAGGGGGATCTGTCGCGGGAAAGGGCCTGGACGTGCCGGGTGCCGCCGAGCGGCAGCATGTCGAGCGTCAGGGAGGGGCCGCCCCGGGCGTCTTCGTGGCGCGGGGCCCCGCGGGCCCGAAGCGCGTCGTGTTCTTGCATGGCATGTGCGGTCACGCTCAAGGCTATGCGCAGTCGTTTCAGTACGCTGCAGCGCGCTGGGGCCGCTTGGTTGCCCCCCAGGGTGATGTCCCCTGTGGGGATGGGCCTGGGGCGAAGTGGTCGGCGGATCTCGAGCGCCTCGATGCGCGAATTCGGGACAGCTTCGCCCAACTCGGACTCGACGCAGAAGAGATCGCCGTCATCGGCTACTCCCAGGGTGCGACACGTGCCGAACAGCTCGTGCGCCGCTACCCATCACGATATAGGTACTTGATCGAGATCGCAGCGCCGAGCGCGCCGAACCCCAGGGGTCTCGAGCAGCTCGAGAGCGCAGTGATGATGGCGGGCGAGCTCGACCGCCACGACCTAATGTTGCAGGGTAGGGACAAGCTGCAGAGCCGTGGCGTGCCGACCACGTTCATCGAGCTGCCGGGGGCGCGGCATGGCTCGATGGGGCGAGACTCCGAGCTCACGATGGGAAGGGCCTTGGCTTGGCTCTTTTCCCCCGCCGCGCGCACGTCCAGCACCTTGTGACCAGCTTGCGAACGGTAGGGCGTGGGGCTCGAGGCCGCGAGTCGGGAACGGGTTCACAGGGCCAAGCACGCCCGTGGCGGGATGCCTCTCTGTGTCGCGTGTCCGCAGTTTGCGAAGGAGGAGGGGGCCGCCATGGAATTGCGGACTAGCGGGTTTGCCGGAGAGCCAAAGCTGCCTTCAGGGAGGTACGTGCCTTGCACCCGCGCCGCATCGATGTGGCTCGCGCGGAGTGCTTGCGGGCCCGCCCTGTGGTCGTTAGCGAGAAAGGAAGCCAGCATGAATCAACGACGTCTCCTCAGTCATCCCGCCGTTCTGCGAGTGGCCCTCTCCGCATGCGCGACCATGGGCCTTGCGGCGTGCTCCGATGACTCGGACAGGAACGGCGGAGGCGCGGGCGAAGGCGGAGGCGCGGGCGAAGGCGGCATGGCTGGTGTGCCCTCTACCGCGGGCGGCGAAGGTGGCGCAGAAGAGGGCATGGCAGGCGCTGCGGGCATCGACCGTGACGTCTACAGGCCCGAACTCGTGCCGTTCACGGCGGCGCGTCTGGAGAGCCTTCAGGTGGCCGAGGGCTTCGTCATCGACGTCTATGCGGAGGACATGCAGGACGCCCGCATGCTCGCCACCCACGACGGCCACGTCTATCTGACGCGTCCCATGCAGGGGGATGTTCTGCGCTTCGTCGACGATGACAGCGACGGAATCGCGGACTCCACTGTTACCGTCGCCAGCGACATGCCCACCGTGCATGGCATTGCCTTCCATGAGGGGACTGTCTACCTCGCCACGCCCCGGGTGCTCTACCGCGGCAGCGTCGACGGGGCGGGGGACTTCCAGGAGATCGAGCCGGTCTTCGAGGACCTCCCTGATGGGGGCCAGCATCCCTTGCGCACCCTGGGTGTGGGGCCCGACGAGATGCTCTACATCTCCGTCGGCTCGAGCTGTGACGCCTGCCCGGAGACGAACCCCGAGCACGCCACGATGCTGCGTGCTCCTCTGGACGGCGAGAGCCGCGAGATCTTCGCGGAAGGTCTGCGCAATACGATAGGCTTCGACTGGCATCCCGACACCGGTGAGCTGTGGGGGATGGATCACGGCTCCGACTGGCGGGGCAACGACCTCCCTCCTGAGGAGCTGAATCTCCTCGAGATGGGGAACGACTATGGCTGGCCCTACTGCTTCGGCGAGCGGCATGTCGATCCCATCATTGGCGACCCGCCGGATACCACCCAAGAAGACTACTGTGAGGATACCGCGCCCAGCGTCCGCGAATACCAAGCCCATGGTGCCCCGATCGGGATGGTTTTCTATGACGGCGATGGGTTCCCCAACGAGTACACGGGTGAAGCGTTCATTGCATTGCATGGCTCGTGGAACCGCTACCCTCCGACGGGCTACAAGGTCGTGCGACTCCGCTTCGACGGAGGTGAGCCCACGGATTTCGAAGACTTCGTGACAGGGTTCCTGAGTGACGATGGGGAGACGCAGTTTGGACGTCCCGCCGGTATCGTCGTCGCTCCGGACGGAGCCTTACTCTTCACCGACGACGCCAACGGGATGGTTTACCGGGTCTCGGCCGAGCAGGACTGAGCGAGAGCTCGTCAGCAGCGTTCGTCGTCGCCCAGCTTGGCCGTGAGAACAGGCTCCGGGCGACCAGCCCGGCGACCAGCGATGCTCGCGCGGCGATACCGCGCGTTGCGCTGCCTTTGGTACGAACTCGTCACCCGCCGCACCACCTTCGGATCGTGGCGAAAGACGTATCGCGCGAGGGCACGGACGAGCTGCATACGCCGGTGCAGCAGCGCCGCGAGGCGGTTGCGGAGACTCAGAGCCCGGCGCTGCTTGTCTCGCGCGGTGCCGGCGTGCCTGTCGGCCGACTTTGCGCGCAGCTCGGCTGCCAGAGCGATAGCCTCGTCGATCATGCCCGACTCGAAGGCGCCGAGCGCATCGAGCTGCTCCCGACGCATCCCCGCGAGGCCCGCGCAATCGGAGAGCGCCGCCGCCAAGGCGTCTTGGGACGTTGGGTTCGGGTGGGCACGCACCAAGCGTTCGAGCCGGATGTCGCTCCCGTCTTCGACTGAATGGGCGAGGATGAACTCGAGGGCCGCACGGAGCTCCTTGAGGACGAAGCTTGCGCGTCCGGCGGGTGACTCCCGGACCGAGAGCGTCAACAGGTAGGCGCTCTGCGCAGCTTGCGTCGCCTCTCGGAGCTCGAGGATCTCCTGCCCGAGATTCCGATGAAGCGGCCCGTCGAGGAAAGCCTGATCGAGGCCGGGACGCACCACTTGCCCCTTGGCATCGAGCCTCGTTTCGTCGTGTGTATGGAAGAATCGAACGATATCCACCGCTTCGCCAAGCAGCACGTGCAGTGGGATCTTGGGCGACCCGGGGTCGTAGCCCAGCGCCCAGGCTTCGCGCTCCCATTTCTCTAACATCGCGTTCGGCATGGCTTTCCTTTCGCGTGGAGATTGCTCCGCAACTGGCTTCCGCTCGGAGTTCTGCCCACATGCCGCGCCGCACGTGAGCTTCCGTAGTGTAGACGCCTCCAATCCCGTTATCCTTCCCCCAAGGGTAGCATTTCAATGGTCCATGGGTACCAATGAGGTCGCCCGTTCCCCTGTGGCGGACGGCGGCATCAGTGTGGCGGGTGACCATACCCAAGTGGCGGACGGCGGCATCAGTGTGGCGGACGACGGCATCAGCGTGGCGGACGGCCATGCCAGCGTGGCGGACGACGGCAATCAGTGTGGCGGGTGACCATATCCGAGCGGCGGACGGCGATATGCCCCTGGCGAGTGCGTGCTCCTCGAAGTCACTCCTCCGTGAGTCCGAGCCGTTTGGGTGAGTTGCGGAGGGGGCGGCACCCGCTCATTCCGCGCGGGCTCCATCTCTCGTTGCGACACGTTCCGGGTCTGGCGGTGGGTCGCGACCGATCAGGGCCAGGAGCTCGTCGCCGTCGAGCTCGGCCGCGGTGTCACTGCCTTCGAGGAGGCTCTGGGCGAGGGCGCGCTTCTCGGCGTGGAGGGCCAGGATGTTCTCCTCGATGGTATCGCGGGTCACGAGGCGATAGACGGTGACGGGCTTGTGCTGACCGATGCGGTGAGCGCGGTCCGTGGCCTGGGCTTCGACGGCGGGGTTCCACCAGGGGTCGAGGTGGATCACATAGTCGGCGGCGGTGAGGTTCAGACCAAAACCGCCAGCCTTGAGGCTCACGAGGAACAGTCCTGCGTCGCCTTGCTGAAACGCCCTGACGAGTCCGGGGCGCAGCTCCTTGGGCGTCGAACCGTCGAGGTAGAGATAGCGTAGGCCGCGCTCGTCGAGACGCTCCCGCGCAAGTTCGAGGAAGTCGACGAACTGGCTGAATATCAGGGCGCGGTGGCCGTTCTCCCGAAGCTCCTCGACCAACTCCAGCAGCGCGTCGAGCTTTGCCGACTCCCCGCTCGCCTCGGGGAAGACGAGGCGCGGATGGCAACAGAACCGGCGGAGACGTGTTATCTCGGCAAGGATCTGGAGCTTGTGCTGCCGCTTACCAGTGGTGGTGCGAAGCTTCTCGTGGATCTGGCGGCGAAGGAGACCATAGCGCAAAGCTTCGTCGGGAGAGAGCTCGATCTCGTGGCGCAGGGTCGTGATGGGGGGCAGTTCGCGCAGTACCTCGTCCTTGCGCCGTCGCAAGAGGAATGGGGAGATGATGCGCTTGAGGGCCTGTCGCCGTTCGTTCGCGTCAGCCTCGTCGGTAGGCTTCAGGTAAGCGAGGCGGAACTGCTTGAGGGTCCCCAAGAGGTGCGGGCTAGTGAAGTGGAAGATGCTCCACAGCTCTCCCAGATGGTTCTCCACTGGCGTGCCGCTGAGGGCGACGCGGAAGCGGGCCAGGAGGGAGAAGGCGGCCCGAGCACGCTGGGAGCGGGGGTTCTTGATGGCTTGCGCCTCGTCCAGGACTACCGTGCTCCAGTCGACCCCGGCAAGCTGCTGCGCATCCTGCTGCAATAGCGCATAGCTCGCGACCAGCACGTCCACGCCGCCGTCGGAGCTATCCTCGGCCCTCGCCATCGAGCCCGCGTCCGCGGCTGCCCCCCCAGGGCGACGGGCTAGGGGAGCGAGCAGGGCGTCCCGGTGCTTGCCCGTGTATTCGTGGGCGCGGAGGGTGGGACAGCAGCGCTCGATCTCCTGGATCCAGTTATGACAGACGGACGTGGGGGCCACGACGAGCGCAGGGCCGTCGCCGCGACGCTCCAG
The DNA here is from genome assembly GCA_023398955.1 of Pseudomonadota bacterium. Lineage (GTDB taxonomy): Bacteria > Myxococcota_A > Polyangia > Polyangiales > Polyangiaceae > JAEWRL01. Next base: position 6,452 of record JAEWRL010000257.1, on the reverse strand, counting down.
CAGCAGGGCCAAGACCTGGATTGTCTTTCCAAGGCCCATGTCATCCGCCAGACAAACGCCCAGGCCGAGACGACTCATACGGCTCAGCCAGCGAAAGCCGTCGACCTGATACGGACGGAGCTCGACCTTCAGGTTCGCAGGCAAAGTGGGCTTGCTCTCGAGGGTGCCCTTCACCCTATCGAGCTCCTCCCGCGCCGAGGGCTCGACTGTCAGGTGCGAGGCCCCGACGAGGTGCTCTACTGCGGCGAAGGCGCTCTCGGCGAGCTTGAGTTCGGTGCTGCCTTTGTGCTTCGGGCGCACCGCGCTGCCGGCCAGGGTGACGAGCGCCTGGCGCACGCGGCGCTCCACTTCCAGGAAACCGCCGTCCGGCAGCCGCAGGAAGCGCCCGGACTTCGTGAAGGGGAGCGTTAGGAGCTCGCTGAATGCGAGGGGGGTGACCGCCTCGATGTCGACGCTGCCGTTCACCAGGTACCATCCCTTGATACGCCGCAGGGAACCGCTGATGCTCGATGCCGTCAGGGTGCCGCACGCACGCAGTGGTTCACCCTTTCGCCACTCGAGGGCGCAGGGTACTGCGCTGTCTCGAAGCTCGCCCAGGAGCCCCAGGAGCTCGTCTTCGGAGAGGGTGAAGGCCGTCGCGCGCGGATCGTCTCGGGGTGCCTCGTCGTCCGCCTTGGCTTCCTGAGCGGCAGCTCCGAGGGTGGGACAAGCGTCGATGACGGTCTGGCAGCGCTGGAGCTCGCGATCGAGGTGACGGACCACGGTCAGCAGGCCCTGACTGTCGTGCGAGGTGATTGTCTTCTGCCCGAGACCGGGCGGGAAGAAGCGCCCGCTCTTTCCGAAGGGGCGCACCCCGAGCTCGAGCCAGAAAGCGCCGGCTTCCACCGAGATCCGCAGGCAGGGGGTGTCATCAGCGAGCTTTTCGCGTCGGGCCTCCAAGCTGGCGCTGCGGATCTCTACGTGCTCGCCGAGACGCGCCAGAATGGGCAGCGCCTCGCCCTGGCGGGCCTCAGGGATGCGCAGACCGCTCGGGATGAGGCTGATGAGCCGCGCTAGGTGGCGCTCCACACGGTAGACGCTGATGCGGCTTTCGCCCTCCGCCACGATGTTGATACCCTCCTGGGCTCCGGCGGGCTCGACCCGCACCACGAGGTGCCCGTGTTCGTGTCGCGTCTCGACCCGACAGGTGCCGCGGACGACCTCGACGGGGAGGCGTCCGCGGACTCCATTGAAGACCCGCGGGTGGCCGATGAGGGCTTCGAAGGCCCGCGAAGACGTGGGACCGAAGCAGCGGTGCTCGCTTCCCACCGCGTCGAGGACGGCCTGATCCTCGACGGGCAGGCTCTCGCGAAACGCGGCGAGCTCGCCCACGGAGAGTCGGCGCTCGCGCGTCCAGCCACGCTCGTCGACGTACTCCTCGAGCGCCGGCCTCGCGAGCTCCCCCTTCACGACGTCGACATACCACGCCACGCGGCGCGAGGTGACGCCACCCGTTCTTGCCTGGTTCTCCACGAAGCTCGAGAGGGCCTCCAGTGCGCGCCGCCACTCCGGCTCGGGTTCGATGAGGTCGCAGAGGTAGAGCTCGCCCGGCTGCGCGGGAAGCTGGTTCAGCCCCTCGGGCGCGAGCTCCTCGTCGCCTTCCTTGGAGACGAGCGAGCGGGCGAGCTGCTGCGCCTGACGCGCGAACCACGAGTAGCCGCCAGCCTCTGCTCGCGTGGATTCCTGCAGGACTCGTTGCGCCCAGGCGGCGCGCGTCACCCCATCGGCCTCTTGGATGGAGACGGCGAGGCCCGCGATCAAGGTCGCCCACGACGGGGTGCTCGGCAGCATCTGATGGGCGCTCAAGCGCCGACGTTCGAGCTCGGGTTGCGAGAGGCGCCGCAGCATGCGACGGATGGCGCGGGCTACCTCCGCCTTGTAGCTCGGTGCTGGCCATCCCTGAAGAGTGGGCTCCAACTCGGTTTGCCCCCGTGGGAGCAGGCGCTTCGCCAGGGCGCCACGCGACGGGTCGTGTCTGACCGCGAGCAAGGCGACGAGGGCCATGACACCAGCGGCGGTCGCTGCTTCGAGGCTCGCCTTGCCGCGGGCGAGCGCTTCGAGGAGCGGCTCCGTGCGCGCGAGGTCTCCCTCGATGTAGCTGCTGACGGCGTCCACGGCGGCTCGCTCGCGCGAGGGAAACCGCTCTGCGAGGCGGCGTACTGTGGCAGTATCACCGCGCAACAAAGCGTGGTCGAGGAGGACCCGCGGGAGGGTGGCGCTGACTTCACCTCCGGTCGCACTCAGGGCCCACTGGTAGGGCCCCTCCACCGCCTCCAGGGTGGGCAGCGCATCCGTGAGCACCTGCTCCACCAGGGATGTCGCCCAGTGACGCCAGACGTGCTCCAGCGATCCGTCCGCCAGGGAAGCATTCACGGCTTCGCGCAGCATGGCTCGCAGGTACGTTGCGGCTTCGTCGCGAAGGGAGCGGTACTGAAGCGCCCGTTGCTCCTGAAGTAGCGCTCCCATGTCCCCGCCATAGAGGGCTGCCACGAACGGGCAGAGGGAACCCTCACCCGCCAACCATCGGCCTATGCGCGCGACCTCCGCCAGCAGTTCGCGCTCTGCCAATGCCCGCAAGATGCAAGGGCGGTGGGCTGCAGCGACCATTAGGGCGTGCTCGGGTTCCGGGCTGCGAAGCGAGGCGAAGCCCGTCACGACGCCCGCGTCCAGCACGATGCCCTGGTTCATCCACTGGGTGAGGGCAGCTCGCGAGGCCGCGCGCGGCCCGAGGCGGGCTAGGGCACTCGGCACGACCTTGCGCTCACAAGCCAGCACGCCAAGCACGACCCGATCCGCATCGCGCAGCGGCCCCAAGATGGCATTGACCGCCTCGCGGCGGCTGGCACCGGTGGCACCGGACTCAGGCGAGCGGGGCCCAGGCATGCCTCCGGCGCTACTCCGCCGCCATGCCCTTGTCCTCCCTGAGCAGCGGGAAGCCCATCGCTTCGCGTTGCGCCAACCAGGAGGCAGCCACCTGCCGCGCCAGGGTCCTCACCCTCAAGATGAAACGTTGTCGCTCGGTCACGCTGATGGCGCCACGGGCGTCGAGCACATTGAAGGCATGCGCAGCCTTGATGACGAAATCATAGGCGGGCATGACGAGCGTCTGCCGCGGGTCCTCGCTGCGCGCGAGCAAGCGCTTGGCCTCGCTCTCGGCGTGATCGAAGGTGTCGAAGTGGGCCTTCACGTCCGCTTCCTCGAAGTTGTAGGTCGACCACTCCCACTCGTTGCGTTGCCAGATCTCTCCGTACCGCACGCCTGGGCTGTAGGCGAGATCGTAGACGTCGTCGACGTCCTGCAGGTACATGGCAATCCGCTCCAGCCCATAGGTGAGCTCACCCGAGACTGGCCGGCAGTCGAAGCCGCCCACCTGTTGGAAGTAGGTGAACTGGCTGATTTCGAGGCCGTCGAGCCACACCTGCCAACCCAGCCCCCAAGCTCCGAGGGTGGGGCTCTCCCAATCGTCCTCGATGAAACGCACGTCGTGCTCGAGAGGGTTCGTGCCCAGAGCCACCAGGCTCTCCAGATACTGATCCTGGATGTCCAGCGGGTTCGGCTTGAGGACTACCTGAAATTGGGTGAACTGCTGGAGCCGATTCGGGTTCTCGCCGTAGCGCCCATCCGTCGGCCTACGGGAGGGCTCGACGTAGGCCACCCTCCAGGGCTCGGGTCCGAGGGAACGCAGGAAAGTCGCTGGGTTGTAGGTGCCAGCGCCGACTTCCGAATTGTACGGCTGCATCAGGAGGCAGCCGCGGTCTGCCCAGAAGCGTTGGAGCGTGAGGATGAGTTCCTGAAAGTACATTGCATGATTCCGAGCGGGTCAGGTGGGCCAAGGGCCCGGGCTCGGTGAGGCCGGGAGCCTACCAGACTTTTGAGCTTGCGGTCGTTCTCGGGTGGGCAAGGGGCGCCCGCTCGCCGCGCTGCTGAGGCCCCTCGGTGGGGGCTTCGGAACCGGTCTCGGGTTCGGTGGTCGGCGCGGCGCACCGCATCCTCTGGAGCAAGGCAATACGACAGTCACGCACCTTGGACGAGCAGAAACGGGCGGCTCGCCGGGAAACCCCAACGCTCGGCCAAGTTTCCCGCGTAAGCTCTGGGGGCACCCGAACGTATGGTCTCCGGAGCGACGCTTTTCTTCAGTCTCTTTAGCAACCTCGCGATGTTCATCGCCCTGGTTGCGGTGTACTCGAGTATCGTCGCGGAGTACGAGGAGCGCCGCACCAGGTCGCACTTCAAGGCCCTGAGCCTCGGCGTCGTCTTCGGGCTCTTCGCAATAGGCTGCATGTCCCTCGGCATTCCAGTCGCCGCCGGGGTGGTCGTGGACCAGCGCAACGCCATCGTCGCCTTGAGTGGCGCGTTCGGGGGACCGCTGGCGGCCATAGTGAGCGGTTCCATGGCTGCCGCCTATCGGGTTGTATTGGGTGGCGAGGGGGTGCTTTCGGGCACGACTGGCGTCGCTCTGGGAGCCGTCGCTGGCGTGGCGCTTCGCAGATACTACGGCCCGCTGGACTCGATCGGCAGGGCCGCGTTCGGCGGGCTGGTGGCCGCGCTCGTCATCTTGCCTGGCTTCTTGTTGGTGGGAGAGCTCCACGAGGGCTGGGCCTTGTTGAAGCGCATGGCCGCCCCCTATGGCGCCGCGATCTTCTTGGGATTCTTCCTACCGGCGCTGTTGCTGGCGCGGGAGGAGCGCCGGCAACGGGTCGAGCGGAGTTTTCGACGCATGGTGGCGCTCGGGCCCGACGGCATCGTCGTCCTCGACACGAGGCTGCGGGTGCGTCTGTTCAACGCCAGGGCGGAGGCCCTCAGCGGCAGGCGCGCCGAGGACGTGCTCGGTAAGAGTCTGGCCAGCATCGAGTGGCTGACTCAGGACTCACTGGCGCGGCTCGAGGAAGCCTTTGCCGCAGCTCCGACGGTCGATGACAGTGCCGCCGAGCGCGCAGCCGCGACAGGCCTCTCCATCGAGCTTCAGTGTACGAGCCTCGTCAATCGCGTCGAGGTGACTCTCAGCAAGGTGCCCCATGCCCGCAGCGGCTTCGAATGGTTGCTCGCCTTCCGGGATACAACGGAGCGCTGGCGTGAACAGGAGGCACGCGCTCAGCTCGAGGCCCGTCTCAACGAGTCGAAATCCTTGGAGGCCTTGGGCCGCCTGGCAGGGGGGGTCGCGCATGACTTCAACAACCTCCTGACAGTGATTCTCGGTACCGTCGACGCTTACGACGGGGCGCCTCTCGACCCCGTGATGCGCGAAGACCTCGACACGATCCGTGAGGCAGGGCGGCGGGCGGCACAGTTGACTTCTCAGTTGCTCGCGTTCGGTCGCAAGCAGGTGCTGGAGCCACGCCTCCGCTGCTCGGCCGAGATGCTCGACGAGGTGCTGCCCTTGCTCCGGCGGCTCGTCCCCGAGAATATCGCGTTGGACGTGGTGGGCAGCGCCGAGTCCAACTACGTCAAGGTGGACGTCGCCCAGTTCGAGCAGGTGATCGTGAACCTCGTGGCGAACGCCCGCGACGCGATGCCCACGGGCGGCAGGCTCACCTTGGGCGTGGCGCGTTCGAGCGTGGAGGAGGGTGACGACGCCGTGGCGGAGGGGTTCGCCCCAGGCGAATACGTCGAGCTCAGCATCGCCGATACCGGCGAGGGAATGACGACGGAGGTGTGTTCGCGCATCTTCGAGCCCTTCTTCACCACCCGTGGCGCATCGCGCGGAACAGGGCTGGGCCTTGCGACGGTTCACGGCATCGTCAAGCAGAGTGGTGGCCACATCCGCGTGGAGACCGCGGTCGGCGCCGGCACCTGCTTCAGGGTATACCTGCCGCGGCACGAGCCGCCGCTGCCTTCCGAGCTGATGCAGAGCACCCCCGATGCGGTCAGCGAGGTAGTGTCCGGGATCAAAGTTTTGCTCGTCGATGACAACGAGATGGTGCGGCGCCCCATTCATCGCATGCTCACGGGGCTCGGCTTCTCAGTCTTGGACGCATCCAGCGGGGAAGAAGCCATCGAGGTGTTTCGCAGGGCAGAGCCCCCCGTGCAGCTGCTCATCACCGACGTCGTGATGACAGGGGTCAGCGGTACGCAGTTGGTCGAGACACTCATGGCGGAGGACCCTCGGGTCCGCGCCGTCATGATGTCAGGCTACGCAGAAGAAGCGATCCCCGCTGACTCCGGTCGAACGGCGGGTGTTCCCCTCCTTCGCAAGCCCTTCAGCAGGGAGCAGCTCGTGGCCGCGTTGGCTCGTGCCTTGGTGCGCCGCGAGGTGACGAGCAGCGTTCCCGCGGGCGTCGCCACGTCGTATTAGTCCCTTACCGGGCAGATTGATGGCGGGGTTGGCAAGACTTGGATGGCTGTTGCCGACTGGTGCAGGCAATCAGCTTTCAGTTCTCAGCCGTCAGCATCTGCGGGAGCACCATTGTGCGGAT
>JAEWRL010000218.1 GCA_023398955.1 Pseudomonadota bacterium | reverse complement strand
AAATGCACTTCAAAAGTAATCGTTCAAAGCGAGACCTGGTATCTACGGCCGAGCCGTACCATGACGTTTCTCGGCGCAAAAGTGCAGTTGACGCAATGCGTCGATCAACTTGGGGGGCACGGGCACGGGCACGTTTACGGAATAGCCAACCGCATTCAGGGACAGGCCCTAGTCTCTGATCCCGTTGCTGAAGCCCCCCCTCGCCGGCTCTGCGGGCCCGGTGTTGACGGCGGCGAGCGCGGTCCTCAGGCCGTTTGGGGGGCGCGACCCGGACGGTGCCCGCAGCGCTCGAACGGGATGCTGGTCCAGGGAGAGGCGAACCCCCGATCCCGCCCTCGGGGGGAAGGGGCGCTGGGGAAGTTCGTCGCTGTGACTTGCGTAACGGGCGGAACGGAGGAAGCTTTCCTTCCTCGAGGAGATCTCCATGCTGGTTGCCGTTCGTTCTATCGTATTCTTTCTGGCCCTACTCTTCGTGGCGCCTGCGTTTGCCGCCGCGGGCCCGAAAGGTTTCGTCGAGAGCAAGCACAGTGAATTGACTGCGCTCCTGAAGAAGGAGGGTGCGCAGAGCGAGGCCAGCGTCTCTGCCGCTTTCGATTCGATCCTCGACTACGAGGCCCTCGCGCAACGCGCCCTGGGTGACCATTGGGCCTCGCGTTCGGACGCGGAGCGCAAGGAGTTCACCGCTGTACTCCAGGGGCTCGTGAAGACGGCGTACAGGAAGAACCTGAAGAAGACCTTGGCCTACGATGTCCAGGTAACGGCCGAGAGCCCAGTAGATGGCGGCACGCTCGTGAAGACGGTCGCCAAACACCGCACCGACCCGCGGGAGGCTCCGCTGAGCATTGACTACGCGCTCCATAAGGTGGGCAATGATTGGAGGATCTTCGACATCGTCACCGAAGGCTCCAGTCTGGTGAAAAACTACAAGAGTCAGTTCAACCGCGTCATACGCAAGAACGGCTTTCCCGAGCTGTTGTCACGGATGAAGCGGAAGTTGGCCGAGAAGGAGTGATCGATCAGGCTCTCGTGCTGGCGTCGCGCGCCGATCTTGTCCGGCGGCTGCTGCAGACTGCTACGATCGGGAGACCGTGGTCTCGCCGTCCGAAGAGCCGATACTCAGCAATGAGCATGCCCCTGCCAAAACCCTGGAGCATGGCGAGGTCGGTCGTTCGCCACTTCGACTCAGTGTGACTCGGGGAGAGCTCGGCCTGGAGCTCTACGAGCCCCAGTCACTCGGGCCCCTAGAAGTCCGGCACCTGGCTACTTCCCTGAAGGGGCTAAGGTTCCCGGTGGACCTCTCCGGTGGGGTTCCACAGTTTCGGCACCGTCGCGGCCAGCTCCAGACCATGGAGCTTCGGTGCGCTCGTCGACCACTGGCGGCGTGGCTGTCGCCACGACTGCGGGGCGTCCTGGGCTCGCTCGACCGCCCAATAGACCTCGCATTTGGCAAGGAGGGAGTCCGAATCGGTCTCGTCGCGGACTGCCGCGCGCTAACATTCGAGGTTCTTTGGGTTCCAGATGGCGACCAGGCGCGCTGGCTCGTCGCGGAGGCGCGGGGCGTCGGCCTTCAAGGCGCCGCCCTCGGTTACGCCTTGCGAGCTGCAGATGGCATCTTCCGAGGTATTGCTCGTCGGTCCGGGAGAGTGCTGCGTGCCCCGACTGCTGCAGCCCATATCTGTAAGGCCCTGCTGCCCCCCTTGGGTGCTCGCGTTCCCGACTGTGGGGAGGCCAGGTTCTGCGCCGTCGAGCTGCTCGGGGAAGAGCTGCTCGTGCGCTTGGACGCCGAGGAGCGGGTAGCCTCCCTCGAGCCGGGAGTGATCGCGGCGCTGCAGCTGGCGGAGCTCACGGAGGCTGGAGACGATGCCTTGGCGGCGGGTCGCGCGGACGAGGCGCGCGCGGAGTATCTGCGGGCTCTCGAAGCGGCGCCGCGGCACCCGGAGCTCTCCCTGCTGGTCAGCGAGATTGACGCACACCACGGAGGCCGCGACGAGTCGGCGCTCGCCATGCTCAGCGAAGCGACGCTGGCAGTTCGGGCGGGATGGGTCGGTGCTCGTCTGCTGGCCAGCCAGGGTGATCTCGATGGAGCCCGCGAAGCGTTCTCGGAGGCCGCCGCGCGCGAACCCTATGCGCCGCTCGCCGCTCTCCTGTGGCTGGAGGTCCACTCGCTGCCCATCGACGCCCACTGGCGCGCCCAAGCCCTGGATGCTGCCGTGGCGGCGTGCCCGGGGCTGCGGCGTGTTCGTTGGAGCCGCTTCTCCTGGCGGGTGCGGCGTGGCGACGCCAAGGGGGCAAGCTCCGATGCTCAGCACCTCGAGGCGTCCGTGCGCGGTGCGTCGGCAAAGCACGCGGTCTGCATGGAGGTGGGGCGGGAGCTTTTGACATGCGGATTACTCCAGGAAGCCCGTGGAGCGTTCGAGCGAGCTTTGCGCTACCTGCCGGACGACGTTGAGGCCACCTCGGGGCTCGCGCGAAGCTATCGCGAGGCGGGTGACCCACAGCGGGCGCTTTACCTCTACCAGCGCGCGGCGCGGCTCGACGATGAACGCGCGACGCATGAACCGGCGCTGCATCTCGAGTTTGCGGAGCTGCTGGCTACGGCAGCACGGGACCTGCCTCAGGCCATCGCTCGCGTCCGCACGGTACCGGACGGGACCCATTACGCGCTCCGAGCTCGGGCACTGGAAGGACGATGGCGAGCGCAGCTCGGCGATATTGCCGGGGCATCCCTCGCTTACGCACGTCTCCGCGAGAGCGCAGAGCTGAGCCCCGGCGCTCATGAGGAGCTCGCCAGCTGGCTGCACGAAGCGTCTCGGTTCGAGAGTGAGGTGCAGCGCGATCTCGTCGCCGCAGAGCGACACCTCGCGGCAGCGGTTCGCATCTCGCCACGAGACGCTCGGGTGCTGGAAGCGTATCGTCGTGCCGCAGCGGCCATCGCGGCGCGTGGGCGCGCGGAGCCGCACGGCGGCGAGGGACCCGCCGGAGGTTGAGGTGGTCGCTGGGCGCGGCCGCGGCAGCGCTCGTCGTCGCAGGTCGGCGAGACTCAGCTCGTTATCCGCGTTCGGAAGGGCTCCCAGCGCCGCGCTCCGAACTCCCCGACACCCCAGAGCCATTGGCTGTCCTGGTGCCAGTGGAGGGCCATCACGTGCGGGTTTGCTGCCTCTTCGTATCCATCGCTGGGAGATGGCGCGCGGAGCTCAGCGACGCGCACGGGCTCCCAGGTTGGCGCACGTACCAGAATGATGGACGAAGTACTAGCGGCGTCGCTATGGAGCGCGAGCCAAAAACTGGGCGCCCCCGCCAACTCCCCGGAGCATACCGCCGTGACGTTGTTGCAGCCGGTCAGGCGCGCGAAGGTGCCCCCACCGTCGCGGGACAAGAAGGCTCCGTGCAGCGGGTGGGCGACGAGGATCGCCTCTGCCACCGCCGAGAGCAGGGGAGGTACATCGTTGAGAACGCTCTCGAGCTGGCGGTTCGTGTCTAGCACGCGCCAGTTGGTCCCCGCGTCCGCGCTGACGACGAGGGAGCGTCCTCTCCGACCCTGAAGGAGTGCCACGGAAGGAAATGGGGAGCGGCTCAGGGCCAGCACCCTGCCGTGAAGCTCGATGCTCGTCCAACGGTGTCCTTGATCGGTGCTGCGAATCAGGCGCCCGCTGCGTGTCAGACCCAGCAGCGTCGGTTCTGCTGGCGTGCTCGCCAGGACGAGCTGGATAGTCTCTGGGTCGGGTCCCACGGTGCCGTGGGGCTTGTATCGGGTCACCTGCGTCTCCGAGGTCCGGGTCGAAGGCAGCATGCGCGCGATGGTGCCCCCTGCGAGGGCAACGACGGCTGCACCACCAGGGACCGCGACGCAGCCGAGTGCCTGCGACTCCAGCGGAACCTCGTGCCGGGGGCGGCCCGACTCGACGTCGATCCACTGCATCGTTCTCCCGCCGAGCAGCACCTCGTCGGCGCTGCAGAAGAGGCACCGAAGGTGCGCGTCGGAGGAGATGCTCGCTTCCATCCAGCGCCGCTCACACCAGCTTGGAAGCGGGTCATCGCTGATTGATGGAATATCGATGCCGTCGTGTTCGAGTCCGAACTCCCCACCCGCGTCGGCGTCCAAGGCCGGGAGAATGCCCTCGAGCTCCGTCATGGTGCCATCCTCCGTGTCGTCCAGGTCTCCCATCAGCTCCGAAGGCGGACGATCGAACGGCAAGAAGCTCTGCTCGTCATCGGAACCAGTGCCGAGCGAATCTTCCGCAGCCCCCTCCTCACCCCTGTCGCCGAGAGGAGCGAGCAGCTCGCCGACGTCGAGCACCAGGGATGCCCCCTCCTCCCCCGAGCCACCCGACAGCTGCTCAATCGAGATACCGATGTCGAGGTGAGAAGCATCCCGATCATCTAGGTCGATCGCTTCGTCGTCACTGATCTCGAGCGCTATCGGTGGATCGAGATCGAGACCATCGGGGTCGGTGTCGTCAGCGAGATCATCTGGCTCAGCGCTGCGTCCCGCCGGCCCCGGACCTGAGAGGATCGGGGCGGGGTCCACGGTGGTGCGCTGGTGCGCGCGAGTCGGATGGCTGGTGCAATCTCTCATGGGCGTCGAGCAGCGAGAGGGCTCTTTCGCTGAAGCATTGCGCACCCGCTGGAAGTCGCCAAGCGACATTCTTGGTGACCCAGGGTCGAAGTCCGCGTCGCTCGCACGTCATGCTTGCTGAAAGAGCCCAGCGGGTCTAGTGGAGCCCCCCATGGTCGCACCCATTCTTCTCGGAGCGGAGCTCGTCGCACGGCGCGTTCATCTGCGCCGCCAGGATATCGTCTTCGTCAAGGGTGTGTTCGAGGCGAGCGAGGGGGTCGGCGTTCTGTTCGCGGATGAGGATGGTTGGGTCGTGCTCGCCGCTCCGCAGTCCCGTCTCGCAGAGCTGGATGAGTTGATTGCCGATCTCCGGCAGGAGCTGGACGACGTGATCGTCGAGAGCGACGCTTCGAACTCCCTCGGGTCGGCGCCTCTCCGGGCTGTGGCGGCAAGGGGCCTGGCAGCAGACCTGGCGCCAATGCGTTGAGCGCGAGGCTCGGCCCGCGCGCCCTTCGTGATACTCCGCAGGGCGGGTGTTGCCGGAACCGGAACCGTTGCATGTTGAAGCAGCAGGGGAATGAGTCCGCGCCCAGCTGCACGAAGGACGGCGCGCAACGTGCATGCGAATGGATGGCGTAGTTGCTTTTCACGAGTGAGTCCGAGCTGGCGGACGTCCGTTTAGTCCGCATGCGATCGTTGTGAGTTCGTAGATCAACACCCGTGAAACCTTCTGACTCAGGCCGGCCGTCAAGGGCTCACCGTGGTCGCGTGACAACGACGGTGGACGGCCATGGTGGGTCATCAATCGCCCATTGCACGCCTGACGGGGATGACTTACTTTTCGCGACCCATGGGAGACTCTCGTCTTGATCGGCAGCACTCTCGCGAATGCGATGAGAATGCTCCGCCGCCCGCCGCTGTGGACTCGCACGACGGGGACGAGGGGCGCGTCGCTCAGGCATGGCGCCATTGGCTCGAGGCCTTGGGGCGCGACGCGGAAGCGGCTCTCGCCACGTCACTGGCGTACGGTGAGCTGGATGACGGTGGTCGCGAACGTTGGCTCGACGTTCTCGCTCAGGATGCTGCGCAGCTGAGCGTGCCCCGTATCGCCGTCTATGCGCCTCTGCTTGCCGTCGAATCGGATCCCGCGCGTCGCGACCGCATCCGGCGTGAGATGGGGCCAGAGGATGTGGCTGCTACGCCGCGGGGGCCGCTCAGGGCCCTGAGGGGCCACGACAGCAGGGGGTGGTGCATCGCGGCGATCACGACGCCTCTCTACCTTGATTTCGTGGAGGTGTTGGCGTGCTGCTATCGTCCCGCCTATGGCGTGGAGTGGGTCCGTCACGATCCCATCCTCGCGCGCGACAGGATACCTCAGGCAGGGGAGCAGCTCGAGGGCGTGCAGCTCGAGCGGGTGCCAATGAGTGTGTTGATCGACGAGCTCGCCCACGCGATCGTGGCGCATACGAGGAGTGGTCGGGAGCTGCCTGAGGCGCTGCGAACGTTCGCGCACCTGTTCTCTGCGACCGCAGCTCGGCGCCCCGAGTGCCCCGTCTGAGGCGGCAGGTGCTTCGTGAGAAAGGAGCGCCCTCGCCAACGTCTCGCCACGTGGTGGCGCTTCGGGGTTCTCCTGCTCGTCTCATTGGGTTGCTCGTCGCGCTCTGCGCCCGCTCGAGCACCGCTCAGCGCCAGGCCTGTCGATTTCGCCTACTACACGGCTGAAGGCGAGCGAATCACCGGACAGTCGCTGCGTGGGCGGGTCACCGCCATCGTCTTCGTCACGACCTTCGACTCCGCGTCGCAGCTGGAGGTCTCGGAGCTCCAGTCTATCGTGCGTCGCCACGCGCCGCGGATCAATGCGCTCGTGGTGGTCGTGGAAGCACCGAAGTACGCGCCGCTGCTCCCCGTCTACTCGGAGTCGCTAGGGCTCAGCATCCCCGTCGTGATCGCCGACTACGCAACGAGGACGGGCGCTGGCCCGTTCGGTGACCTCCGTCGCGTTCCCACCCTCGTCGTCGTCGATGCCAAGGGGCGTCCAAGGTGGCGCAAGGAAGGTTTCGTGGCGGCAGGCGAGATCGAGCGTCAACTCCGCAGCATTACGGGCCCGCGGCCCTGAGTGGCGGTCTCGAGCCACGCGGGCACCTGCAGCATTGAATCTCGCTTGGGTCCACGCCAGCATCCCAGGGTGTCCGAGCAGGGTGGTGACCTCGATGAACTGATCAGTCAAGCCCACGCTCTGGCTGGGAGTGCCAGGGAGCCAGCTGCGGTTGGCAATATTCTCACTGGAACCGCGAGCTGGACCGACAAGACACTCATTCAGTCGCGTAGCTTCTATCCCCGCGGACAGCTCTCGGCGGCGGAACGGCTGGCGTTCTATGCCCAACACTTCAGGATGGTCGAGGTGGATGCGACCTACTACGCCATCCTCCCTGTCTCCGCCGGGCAGCGCTGGGTGGACGCGACGCCCCCAGACTTCCAGATGTCCGTCAAAGCCCACGCAGCGCTCACGGGGCACCCAGTAGATTGGGCGCGGCTGCCGCAGGATCTCCGCGACGAGGTCGCTGTTGGAGCGGGCCGCCCGCGGGTCCCCGCCGCGAGCCTGAGCAACGAGGTCCTCCAGGAGGTGGAGCGACGCTTCCTCGAGACGCTGGAGCCACTCTCGCGTGCCGGGAAGCTGAGCGCCGTGCTGTACCAGTTTCCGCCCTGGTTCCGGGCGACGCGCGGTGCGGCGCGGCAGCTCGAGCTTCTGCGCGCGCGTCATCCCTCGCTGCCGATGAGCATCGAGTTTCGCCATCCCAGCTGGCTCGCCCCCGAGCGGCGCGACAGGGTCTTCAAACTGCTCGCAGAGCTCGCGATGAGCTATGTAGCGGTGGACGAACCAGCTGGGCAGGTGGGTGGAGTCCCTGGCGACTATTGCGTCACCAACCCACGTCTCACGGTGCTCCGGATGCACGGGCGTAACCGCTCCGGGTGGCGGCGCGGAGCGGGCGTTCACGAGCGGTTCAACTACGTTTACAGCCGGAAGGAGCTCGAGGAGTGGATTTCGCCAGTGCGCAGCATGGCCGAGCAAGCCGAGAAGGTCCACGTCGTCTTCAATAACTGCGTCCGGGATTTCGCGATCCTGGGAGCCAAAGGATTTGCGGCGCTAGCGTCTGCCGCGCTGGGATGAGCCGCGCTGGGAACCGCTGCCTCAGGACCTGCCACGCACTAGCGGCCCCAGCTACACCTGGCCCAGGCCCGGGTTGGGCGGCGCGCGCGTCGTCGACGGTGATCCAGCCTGGTACGGCTGACGAAGCCGTGGTAGCCAGCGCGAGTGCACCCGTATAACCTTTCGAGCTCACGGTCGGTCGGCGCAGCCTTGAGGCGCGCCGTCGTCGCAGTCACCTTGTTCTCTAGCTCGACCGCGCTCGCCGACGTTTCCTCATGGTTGTTCGTGGGCGGCGGCCCAGCACGGCCGGGCATTGGACAGAAGAAATGGGTCTCTGCCCTTCAGTTCGACGTCGGGATGGGAACGGATCCGGCTAACGACTTCGTCGTGGGCGGCGTCGCTCGCCTGCAGCCGCTCCTCGGTGAAGGATCGGATCTGGGCCTCCTCCTGCGAGGGGCCACCCATGGCTACGCCAACGGCGAATGGGGTGTCGCCCTCGATGCTGGGCTCCTCCAGCGGTGGTGGGGAGAGAGCGCCACGGCTGCGATGGGCTCGGTGAACCTGGGAGGGCCGTGGGGCATCGGCATCGCCGTCAGCGGTGTGGCCGCCGAACGAGAGCCGCTTGGCTTCAGCGCCGTCTTGGGAGTGGACTTGGCGCGCCTCACGGTTTACCGCCGAAGCGGGAGCTCATGGTGGCCGAATTCATTCCCCGCATACCGCCCGGAAGCAGCGGGCGCGGATTGACTCGCGAGCGCCATCCAATAGCCCTCAGCGGGTAGAGCCGGAACCAGAAAGGAATGGGGCGGCGCGTGGCCATCGGCCGTCGCTCGCCGTCCGGACGACCTCGACGACGGCTTTGAGCGCGTCGTCGAGGGACTAACGAGCGGACACCGCTGCATAGCTGTCGACCGCCCCACACGTGCACACCAGGTTGCGGTCTCCTGCAGCGTTGTCGATGCGGCTGACGGGGGGCCAATACTTGTGTTCTCGGGTCCAGGGGGCAGGGAACGCACCGACCTGGCGATCGTAGGGCCACCGCCACTCGCTGGCCGTCACGGTCTCAGCCGTGTGTGGAGCGTTGCGGAGCGGGCTCTCCTCGAGCTTCGTGGCGCCCTGCTCGACATCGCGGATCTCCTGGCGGATGCGGATCATCGCCTCGCAGAAACGGTCGAGCTCACCCTTGGTCTCGCTCTCCGTCGGCTCGATCATGAGGGTGCCCGGCACCGGGAAGGACATCGTAGGGGCGTGGAAACCGTAGTCCATCAGGCGTTTGGCGACGTCATCCACGTCGACGCCAGCACTCTTCTTGTAGGGTCTCAGGTCGATGATGAACTCGTGGGCACAATAGCCCTTGTCGCCCCGATACAAGATAGGGAAGGCCTCCGCGAGACGACTGGCCATGTAGTTGGCGTTGAGGATCGCAATCTGCGTCGCTCGGCGCAGGCCATCGCTGCCCATTAGGCGGATGTACATCCAAGGGATGGGCAGGACGCAGGCGCTGCCGTAGGGTGCGGCGGCGACGGGGCCCACGGAATGACTCTCGGCTGGGTTCCCTGTCGTGCTGGGGAGAAAGTTCGCTAGGTGCGGCGCGACAGCGATGGGACCCACCCCAGGACCGCCTCCACCATGGGGGATTGAGAACGTTTTGTGCAGGTTGAGATGGCAGACGTCGGCGCCGTACTCGGCCGGCCTGCAGAGGCCAACCTGCGCGTTCATGTTGGCACCGTCCAGATAGACCTGACCGCCGTGCTCGTGCACGATCCGACAGATGTCTCGGACTCCCGCTTCATAGACTCCATGGGTCGAGGGGTAGGTGAGCATCAATGCGGCGAGACGCGCGGAGTGTTTGGCGGCCTGCGCGCGAAGATCGACGAGATCGACGTTCCCGACCTCGTCACAGGCGACTGGCACCACCTCCAATCCGGCCATGACGGCGCTCGCGGGGTTCGTGCCATGCGCAGAGGTGGGGATCAGGCAGACGCGCCGAGAGCCCTCGCCCCTCGCGTCGTGGTAAGCACGAATCGCGAGGAGCCCCGTGTACTCGCCCTGGGCGCCCGAGTTTGGCTGCAGTGATACGGCTGAAAACCCTGTGATCTCGGCGAGCCAGCTCTCCAGATCCGTGAAGACCTGCCGATAGCCTTGGGCTTGTTCTGCGGGCGCGTATGGATGCAGGTCTGCGAACTCGGACCAGGTGATCGGCAGCATCGACGCTGCGGCATTGAGCTTCATCGTGCAGGAGCCGAGCGGGATCATCGAGGTGGTGAGGGATAGATCCCGGGTCTGCAGCCGCGTCAAGTAGCGCAGCATCTCGTGTTCGGTGTGGTAGAGATGGAAGACGGGGTGCGTGAGGAAGCTGGACCGCCTGCTCAGCTCGGCAGGGATCTGGCTCGCCGCCTCCCCGAGCAGCGACGGAACCGGAGCGGGGCTCGCACCGAAGAGCGACAGGAGCTCCGCGAGATCCGAGTCCGTTACCGTCTCGTCGAGGCTGATGCCGAAGTCGCCATCCGGATGGGAGCGAAGGTTGATCCTGGCTTCGCTCGCACGTGCCGTCACCTGGGCTCGCTGCGCCGCGCTGCAGCTGATCCGCAAGGTATCGAAGAACGCGCCCGGGCGGACGCGCCCACCGCAGCCCTCGATGCCGTTCTTGAGCGCTGCTGCATAGCGGTGCACCCGCGACGCGATGCGCCGGAGCCCCTCTGGCCCATGATGGACGGCGTACAGGCCCGCCAGGATCGCGAGCAGTACCTGGGCGGTACAGATGTTACTTGTCGCGCGGTCCCGGCGTATGTGCTGTTCGCGGGTCTGGATCGCCAAGCGGTACGCGAGCTTGCCAGCGACGTCGCGGCTTGCCCCGACGACTCGTCCCGGCAGCTGGCGTTTGTACTCGTGACGCGTCGCCAAGAAGGCAGCGTGAGGTCCGCCATATCCCATCGGAACGCCGAGCCGTTGGGTGGAGCCTACGACGATGTCCGCCCCGAGCTCTCCTGGTGGCACGACGAGGGTCAAGGCCAAGAGATCGGTGGCAACGACGAGCAAGGCTCCGGCATCGTGAATCCGCGCGGCGAGGTCACCTGGGAGAGCGAGCAGACCATTCGTATCGGGGTACTGAGCGAGGATCCCCGCGTAGGCAGTCAGGTCCTCGGGGAGCCGCTCGAGAGCACCGACCTCGATGTCGATCTCGGCA
The DNA here is from genome assembly GCA_023398955.1 of Pseudomonadota bacterium. Lineage (GTDB taxonomy): Bacteria > Myxococcota_A > Polyangia > Polyangiales > Polyangiaceae > JAEWRL01. The sequence goes on along the minus strand of JAEWRL010000218.1, from coordinate 27,504 downwards.
GCTTTGGCGCGAGTGTGGAGGACTGCGAGGGTCTGAGGATGGCAGGAGTCTGCAACGAAAAACTTGCGGCGCCTGCCCCGCGCCACGGCTACACACATCGTCACTGCTTCGGCTGCGGCGGTCGCTTCGTCCAGGAGCGAGGCGTTGGCAAGCGGCAGAGCCACGAGGTCCGAGACGACGGTCTGGAAATTGAAGAGCAGCTCGAGCCGCCCCTGAGCAATCTCCGCTTGGTACGGTGTGTACTGGGTGTAAAACCCCGGGTTCTCAAGGACGTTCCGCAGCAGTACGGCTGGGAGGTGCGTGCCGTGGTACCCCATCCCAATATAGGAGCGCCACACAACGTTGCGCGACGCGATGGTGCGCAGCTCCCGAAGCACTCCCTGCTCGGACATCGAATCGGGGAGGGCTAGGCGTGTCGAGGTACGAATGGTCTCCGGTACGGCCGCCTCGATGAGGGCATCGAGAGACGGAAGCCCCAGCTGATCGAGCATCGCTGCGACCTCCTCTGGCGAGGGGCCGATGTGGCGATCGGCGAACGTGGCGGATTGCGGAGACTGCGCGGCCGACATCGATCAGACTACCTCGTCGCTCAAGTGCTTGCCGTAGTCCGCCGGGTCCAGGAGCTGGCCGTCTGGGGCGTCGGGCTCCGACGTGGCGATGGCGATCATCCAGCCCGCACCCCAGCAATCCTCGTTGACGAGCTCTGGTCGCGGATCGAGGTCGGCGTTGATGCGCGTCACCTTGCCCGAGACGGGCGCGTAGAGATCGCTCACCGTCTTGACGCTCTCCACGGTACCGAATGGCTTCCCCGCGGAGACTTCGTCACCCACAGCGACGTCGAAGTTGACCATTGTGATGTCTCCGAGCTGGTCGACGGCAAAGGGGGTGATCCCAATGACGAGCTCATCGCCATCACGCTTCGCCCACTCGTGGTCCTTGGTATATCGACGATCGGATTTGACTTCTTTGGCTGTACTCATTGGCATGTACTCCACATCCAGGCGGGGTTCGGCGCGTTGAACGGCCGCTCGAGGGCCCGCCACGTTCCACCTTCGCGACTCGGGCTGCTTACTGGGCGACCCTCTTGTAGAAGGGGGGCCGCACGACCCGCGCTTCGATCACTTTGCCCCTGCAGTCGACGAGGAGCCGGCTACCCAGCGCGCTCGCGCCCGGGGAGACGTAAGCCAAGCCGATGGGCTTGCCCAAGGTTGGGGATGGTCCCCCTGAGGTGCAGGTCCCCACCCTCTCCCCTGAAGCGTCCAGGATGGGGTAGCCGTGGCGCGCCACACCGCGCCCCACCATCTCGAAGCCAACGAGTACTCGAGTGCCTCCCGAGGCCTTGGCGCGCTCCAAGGCGGGTTTCCCCACGAACGTGGGCCCGTCGAGCTTGACGATCCAGCCCAGCCCCGCTTCGAAAGGATTCGTGGTCTCGTCGAGCTCGTTGCCGTAGAGCGGCAGGCTTGCTTCCAGGCGCAGGCTGTCGCGCGCTCCCAGGCCCACGGGCACCAGTCCCAGAGGCTTGCCCGCCTGGAACAGCGCGTGCCACAGAGCTACCGCATCCTGGGCGCTCGAGAAGAGCTCGACGCCGTCCTCACCGGTATAGCCGGTTCGTGCCACCGAATAGGGCCGTCCGTCGATGGTGACGTCGCGCCACTGGAACCGCGCAAGTCCTTCCCCAGGGCTGGGCGAAGGCCCGAGACGGCCAAGGATTTCCATTGCCGCGGGGCCCTGCAAGGCGAGCAGGCCGCGCTCTCCCCCGATGTCCGCGAACCCGCAACTGTCGGCGGTGTGACGGGCCAAGTGGGCGGCGATCTTGTCGTGGTTCGCGGCGTTGCACACAACGAGGAGATCGTCGCTGCTTCGGCGGTACACGATGACGTCGTCGAGGATGCCACCTTCTTCATTGCAGAAGCACGTGTAGAGCGCCTTGCCGTCTGCCAGGTTCGCGACGTCGCTGGGGACCAAGCCGTTCAGGACGTCCACCGCCGCGGGGCCCGAAAGCTGCAGCTGTCCCATATGCGAGACGTCGAAGAGACCCGCCGCGCGTCGGACGGACTCGTGCTCGGCCACGATGCCCGAATACTGGAGCGGCATCTCCCAGCCGGCGAATGGAACCAGCCGGGCGCCTAGAGACACGTGCTCATCGTACAGAGGGGTTCGCTTGTCTCGAGCCACGCTCGCTCCTAGCGTGTTCTCACGGGCGCGACAACGCTTTCGCCGCAGAGAGAGCCGCCCACGGCCGCCTGGGTGGTGTGGCGACACGGTGGGGGGCCGTTCGGGTGGAAACCGGGCCGGCCGTCGCAGGGCGCCGAGCGGTCTCAGGCCCCTTGGGCTCGGGAGTGGGCGCGCGACCGGGTGTTCGCCCCGAGGAGGGTGCGCCTGGCACCTCATCGCAAAGGACACGTGGTATGGTCGAGCCGTGACTCGCGTCCTCATCATCGAGAGTGACGAGTGGCTCTCGGCCCTCCTTGTGAAGTTTCTCACTTCCGAAGGCTTGGAGTGTCACGTGGCTGCCGAGGCCCGCGAGGGCTTCGAGCTAGCGCGCCAGCTGTTGCCCGACTGCATCGTGTGCGACGTCCTGCTCCCGGATATCGACGGGTTCTGGGTGGCACGTCGCGTGCGTGGCGAAAGGTCCCGCCTCGCCACGACCCCGTTCGCCTTTCTCACGAAGGAGGACAACCCCGAGCTACGGCTTCAGGGCCTTGCCTTCGGCGCGGACGTCTTCATCTCTCCGCCCTTTCGCCATGAGGAGGTGGTCGCCCAGGTGACGGCGCTCGTCGGCATGGCCGAGAGGATTCGGGCCAAGACCCACGACGGCCGCAGCCTGCTCGATGGCGGTGAGATCGAGGCCCTGCGGGGTGATCTGGCGCAGCTGTCGGTCACCACGCTGCTGGCAATGCTCGAGATGGAGCGGCGCACGGGGCGCCTGCGCGTCAAACCGCCCCAGGCGAAGGAGATGGTGTTCCTGCTCGTGGACGGGACGATCGCCGCCGCAGAGCTAGATGGTGAGAGCGAGGAGCCGCTCGCCCTCATGCGGCGCGTGGTCTCCTTGAGCCGGGGAAGCTTTGCTTTCGAGCCGGTGGAAGCGACGAAGCGGCTCGAGCGCGGACGTCCCGTGGGCGCGCTGCTCCTCGAAGCGACGCGGCTCAACGACGAAGCGGCGCGATGATGTCGCGGCTGCGGGCGACGCCTCGGGCCCCAGCGGGGACGCGGGCAAGGCTTACACGGGGGTTGCTGAGGGTTATACGCGCCCCTATCCTCCGGTCGCGTGCCGTGCGCTGGGCGTTGGAGCTGGCGCTCGTGGTTGGCGTCTATTTTGCTGTCTCGCTCTATCAGACCCGGCATGCGATAGGCGTGGACGCAGCGTTTCCAGATGTTCCCCTCCGCGACGTGCGGGGAGAGCCCGTCGACCTGGTGGGCACCCTTCGCCAGCCAACCATGGTGCATGTGTGGGCGACCTGGTGCGCTGTTTGTCGGCAGGAGTTCGGCGCCATCGAGGCCTTGGCGGCTGCGCCGCCCAGTGACGCCGCCGTCGTGACAATCGTCGCGGATGGCGAAGACGCCGCGAGGGTACGCGGGGTGATGGAAGAGCATGGCATTGGCTACCCCGTGTTGCTCGCTGATGCTGAGGCCATGTCTCGCGTTGGCGTCTCCGCGTTCCCCACTACCTACTATCTACGGCGGGACGGCACTGTCAGCTCGGTGACCGTGGGCATGTCGCTCCGTTGGGCCATGTGGCTACGGCTCTGGTGGGCCGCGCAGGGCTGATGCCGAGCTCATGCCGAGCTCATGCCGGGGAGGAGTCGTCGAAGCGTGCTCGACGACTGCGCCCGCCGGTTCAGTGGCTTCGGAGCAAGCGTCGCGCTTCGGCGTGATCGTGCGGGGAGAGGGCAGCCGGGACGGCAGCGTAGCCGAGGGCCTTGGCGACGGCGTAGCGAGCGCAAGCTGCATAGTTGCCGCGGCAGTACCGCTCGAGGAGCGGCGTGGCGCGCTCGGCTTCGCGGTCCTCGGCTTTCTCGTAGAACGAACAGATCGGACGTTTCGGGCAATCTGGCATCTTCGTTCTCCCGGGAAGACTCGAGCGCGCGAGCAGGACGGTTCGCGCTGAGGATGCCACACGTGGCCCTCCGCAAACAATCAACCGAACTCGGTGCGAAAAATCTGCGCCGGAGCGCGGAGACGGAGCACGACGGAGGGCTGAACGGAGCACGACGGAGCGATGAGACGGTGCACGACGGAGCGATGAGACGGTGCACCCCGCAAATCCTTCGGGGGTTTTCAGAATGAAATCCGTCGGCGCCCCGGACTCATCGCGGAGCGGCTCGGTTCGGCCTGACGGCGCCCCGGAAAAAACGCTAGCTACGCAGGACCGGAGATGCTTGAGGGGCGCTTCGCGGAAGCGCTCGGCGGCGCTGCAAGATCTGCGTTGCCCGACTTCCGTCACAGCAAATTCTGGATCTCGATCGCGGTGAAGCGGCGCGGTCTTATGAAAACGTCAGCTCGTTAACACTTTGCGATTGCCGAGGGCGGGCGGCGTATGTTCTCATACGGATGGTCGTGGGCGGCGTCATGAAGGCGTTCGCCGGGTCGGAGGTTGAAAGGCTCGCATCAGGGAAAGCGTCAGGGGAGCACGCGATCGGCTCAAAACTGGGCAGAGTCGGTGTCATTGCGTGGTCGGACCTGGAAGCAAGCGCGTCGAGGTGCCAGGGGGAGCGGGTCGTTCACTTCAACGGGTCTTCGTTTGTGCTGACGGTTCCCGTGCGCGCCGATCGAGGGCCGCATGAGCAACGTCTATACAGAGAGTACAGAGAACGCCGCGGGCAGGTGCGGCGTAGGGCGCAAGCGTGCTCGCGAGGCGGGACACGGCATGGGGCAAGCAACAGGACGCGGCCTCGGAGGCGAGGCGCGACGCGGTACCAGATGCGCTGCGGCACGCCGCGGTACCGGATGCGCTGCGGCACGCCGCGCGTGGCTGGCCCTACTCGGCTTCGTCCTTTTCAATGGCGTTGCCTGCGGCGATGGGGACCGTCCGTCGCTACGCCGCGCCGAGCGGGTCCCGGGCACGCCGGCGGTGGTCGCCCCGAAGCGGGAGGCGCCCGATGCGGACCCAGGAGTCCGCGACGAGGGGGACGAGGGGGACAGCGATCCGGAGACGAGAGTCGACGGCCCGGAGGAGCCCGCCCTGCCGACAGAGGGCGGCCAGGGCTTCGAGCTCGACGTCCAGGCGTATCTGCAGTCCCTCGCGGATGGCGAAGCGGTAAACCCCGCCATGAGCTCCTCCGTTTGCGGCGACGGACGCTTCCATGCGCTGCCCGCCGGTCAGGCCCCGGGCACCTGGGTCGTCGAGGAGGAGTGCGACGACGGCAATGACGACGAGCGGGACCTTTGCACCGCTGCTTGTCAGGTCAGCGACACCCTGGTCGAGTTCCAAGTGCCCTATGTCGAGCCAAGCTCGGGCCGCTCCATGCCGTGGCTCAACCAAGCGCGCAGCCTGGGCGAAGGAAGGCACCCCGTTGGTGCCAATGGCCACGGCTTCGCGGTAGCCTATGTAGAACCCGGCGACGTGGCGCGCGTCGGGGTGAGCGTCTTCGACGCGAGCGGAAACCCCCAGGCTCCGCTCGACGCCAGTGCCTTCACCAGCCCCGTGCTCTTCGCGAACCCCGTCGTAGCCGGGCGCCTCGACGGCAGCTTCGTCGTGGCGTACACGGACTTCGAAGGGGACGAGGACGTCCTGGGCGTTGCCTTGACGGAGATCGATCCGGAGGCGGGCAGCGCGGTGCCGATGGGTTACGCCAACACGACCCGTGAGTTCTCGCAGTACGACGCGGACATCCTGGCCATCGGCGACCAGCTCGTGGTGGCGTGGACGGACGATCGTGACGCTGTGGACGGTCCTGACCTTTACTACCGCGTCATCGGCTCACCGGCGGCGGCGCACGGGGGAGATGACGGCGGCGAGCCGACCGAGCCCCCTCCCGGCCTCACCCCAGGGGACGAGCAGCCTCTCGCTGCGACGCCGGCCCTGGAGGGCAACGTAGCGCTGGCGCGTCTTGGCGCGAGCTGGGGCGCCGCGTGGCGTGCCTCGGCGGAGGATGGCCTCGAGACCATCGAGATCCGGGATTTCTCGACGGGACTCGAGTGGACCATCGCCGAGCACCTCCCCGGGCTCGCGGAGGATCGTCCGGCCCTCGTCGAGCTCACGGAAGAGCTGCGCCTCGTGCTCTTCACGAGCGGCGTGGACACCGCCGGGGGCGGCCCGTCGGGGATGGATGAGGACGGCGTCGCGACGCTGGCCGAGCTGAGGTACGCCCTCCTCGACACGGCGGCGCCTGGCGCCGTGACCTTCCAGCCTGTGACTTTCCCCCTGGGCTACACCGGGAGCGCGGGCCGCGGCGCCTCGCACCCGGGAGCCGTGCGCGTGGGTGACGCCGTTTACCTGAGCTGGCGCAGCGGAGCCGAGCCGGGCAGCGTCGAGGGCGAGGACGTGTGGCTGATGGAGGTCACGACGACCCTCGACGGCGGCGGCGACCTCGTGTTGACCGGGACGGAGGCGCGCGAGCTGCCGCGCTGGCCCGCCCTGCACAGCGGGGGGGATCAGCGGCTGCCTGCCTTGGCGGCCCTGCCGGACTGGCCCGAGGGGCATTGGCTGGGCACGCCTGCCCTGGTGGCAGCCTGGGTCGACTACGGCGGCCAGTTCGGGGACGAACAGGGAAACCCCGATGTGATCGTTCAGCTCTCGCCCACGCCGAGCCATCGTCGCGAGCGGCACCAGGATTGCGTGGAAGACAGCACCGAGCTCGAGTGCGGGGTGGGGGAGGGCCGGTGCGATCCCAGCGGGGGCATCGGCGGTGACGGTTGCGCGGACACGCTCATCTGCCGCAGCGACGCCGGCCCCAACTACGGGTGGGGTTGGGACTTCCCCGTGTGCGTGCCCCCGAGCTGCATCCAGGGGGACGCCGTCATCTGCGGCGGCGGCACTGGGCAGTGCGGTATCTGCCACTGCCCCGATGGCATCCACTCGGAGTACCTGGGGGAGGAGTGCGACGACGGCGGCTTCAGCCCCGAGTGCACCACGAGCTGCAGCTTCTCCGAGTGCGGAGACGGGTTGGTGAACGCCGAGGCGGGGGAGCAGTGCGAGCCTTCCCTGAATCCGAGCTGCGACCCCATCACCTGCACCCTCCCGGGCGCCTGCACCGACCCGGCCACCTGCTTCTCGGTGTGGAGTGAGATGCAGCTGGGCCCCACGGAGGACCACCACATCCAGGCCCATATCATGTTCGTGAACCAGAGCACGGAGGCGGTCGACCTCGATCGCGTCAAGGTGCGCTACTGGTTCACCCGGGACCACGACCGTCCGATGAACACCGGCTGCGACGGCGGCGCCACGGGCGGCGTCTGCGACATCGCGACCCTGACCTTGGTCTCCATCACGCCGGTCGCCGGCGCGGACCACTACCTGCAGTTCGACTTCAACGGCTCGGCGCCCGTCATCCCAGCGGGCGCCACGGACTACACGCAGTACCAGGCCATCGTCAATCTCATCTCGAACTACCCCGATCACTACGTCACCTTCAACGAGTGGGACGACTACTCGTGGACGCTCGCGCCCAACGGCGACCGTCACATGGTGCCGAACCCGCACATTACGGCGTACCTCGACGGGGCCCTCGTGTGGGGTACCGAGCCGGGCGTAGCGAACACCCCCGTGTGCGGCAATAGCCTGCTGGAGTTTGGGGAGGAGTGCGACGACGGCAACACGACGCCCGGCGACGGCTGCGACGAGGAGTGCCAGCGCGAGCCCGGCCCCTGCGGCAACGGCATTCTGAACGCCGGGGAAGAGTGCGATGACGGCAACACGACACCAGGCGACGGCTGCAGCGCGACATGCCAGATAGAAACGGCGTTCTGCGGCGACGGCACCGTCAACCAGCCCAGCGAGGAATGCGACGACGGCAACACCCTGCCCTACGATGGCTGCAGCCCGACATGCCAGCTCGAGTGCGGCAACGGGGTGCTCGAGCCGGGGGAGGTCTGCGACCCGGGAATCGACAGCAGCTGCAATAGCACCTGCAGCGGCTACATGGGCTGCACCGATGGTGACTCTTGCCTCAGCGTATGGACGGTGGCGCAGGGCACGGCCACGGACAACCAGATCAACCCCGTCTTCGGCGTGCGCAACAACGGCACCACAACGGTGCCGCTCAGCGCCGTCATGGTGCGGTACTGGTTCACGAAGGAGGGCAGCGGCACGCTCGGCTACGCCTGCAGCACAGCCGCCCTCGGCTGCTCGAATATCAACGGGCAGGTCTACGCGATGTCCCCCGCGGCGCCAGGCGCGACCCACTACCTGGAGCTCCGCTACCTTTCCGGCACCAGCTTGGCCCCCGGCCAGGCCACGGGCCCCGTGCAGGGCGCCGTGACCCTGGACACCCTGCAGAACTTCAACGAGCTCGACGACTTCTCCTACCGCAGCAACACCACAGCGATGGCGCACCCGAAGACGGCCCTTTACGTCAACGGCGTGCTCGTCTGGGGCGAAGAGCCCGGCGGCGGCGGAACCCCCTACTGCGGCGACGGCGTGGTGAACCAACCGGGCGAGGAGTGCGACACGGGCGCCCAGTCCGCCACTTGCGACGGCGACTGCACGCTCCCCGTTTGCGGCGATGGCACCCTAAACCCGCTCGCCGGGGAGGAATGCGACGACGGCAATGCCAGCAACTCAGACGCCTGTGTCGCGGGCTGTGAGGCAGCGAGCTGCGGAGACGGCTACCTGCGCACCGGCGTAGAGGTCTGCGACCCGGGTCTCGAATCCGGCTGCCTCTCGGATTGCTCCGGGTACGCGCCCGCCGGCTGCACCACCTTGGCCACTTGCTTCGGCGCCCTGCACCAGATGAGCGGCAGCGCGACGGACAACGCCCTTGCGCCGTACTTCAAGGTCCAGAACAACGGCACCCAGACGATCGACATGACGCAGGTGCGGCTGCGGTACTGGTTCAGCGCCGAGGCGACGAGCCCCAGCTTCGCGACGAACTGCGACTGGGCAGAGCTCAAAGCGAACACCGGCATCAACTCCTGCAACATCGTTCAGCGCAGCGTCACCGCCGTGGGCACGCCGGACACGTCCGCCTCCCACTACCTGGACCTCACCTTCGGCGCGGGTGCCCCCAGCCTTGCCCCGGGTGAAAGCTCCGGCCCGATCCAGATCCGGGTCAACAAGACGGACTGGCAGAACTTCAACGAGAGCAACGACTACTCGAACACGCAGAGCAGCTCCGCCTACGCCGCGGCGACCCGCGTCGCCCTTTATGTCGGAGGGACGCTCGTTTGGGGGACGGAGTGGTGAAGCACGGACTCGCAGCAGGATTGGACGTCACTGACGAGCGCGCCGCTGCGCGCGGTACCTCGATCAAGAAAGACCGAATCATGGGAACCGGAAGAATCAAGCTGAGCCTCTTACTCTTGGCCGCCATCGCGACCGTGGTCGCCTGTTCGTCGGACTCGGACGACGACGGCGACGACATCGGCGCAGGAGGCGCCTCGATCGGCGGTCAGGGGGCAGGGGCGGGTGGAGACAGTTCGACAGCTCTGGGCGGTTCGGCGCCGAGCGGTGGCTCTGAGGAAGCTGCCGGGCATGGTGGTGCCAGCACGGCCGGGAGCACAGGCGGCCGCGCTGGCGCCGGAGGTGAGGCTGGGCTACCAGGCGCTGACGCGGCCGGAAGCGGCGAGGGTGGCGCTGGTGCGGTCGGCGCCGGATTGGGTGGTTTGACTGCGAGTGATGGAGGCAGTCTGAGTAGCGGAGGATCGAACGAGGTTCAGGGTGGTTCTGGTGGTTCCGCAGACGGAGTCGGTGGGCGCGACAACATTGGCGGGGCGCAGTCGTCTAGTGGCGGAGCGGGGGGCGGTGCTGCGGAGTTGACCGGTGGACAAGGTGGTTACGGCGGGGCTGTCAGCGAGGAAGGCGACGCCGTGATCGACATCAGCGAGCTAGGAGCCACATGCCTGGATCCCTCACTCGTGGCGTGCATCGCGGGTAGGGCTCGAGAGCGCGCGCGGTGCTTTGCAGAAACCGCGAGCTGGGGATTGCATGACGCCTGCCCGGACGGAACGGTATGTTACGGCGCTACGGGAGTCTGTGTGCCCGAAGACTCGGGGTGCGAGGTGAGCCATCCCGAGGGAACGTACTGCGCCAGCGAGTATGAGTTGAGGACATGCCGCACCGGCGAAACGCTTGGCGCTGTGGAATTGTGCGACGGTCAGTGCTCTGGCAACCGCTGCGTCGAGTCGCCTCTCACCTGCGGCGACTCGATGGTGTCGAGCTGGAACGACTGTAACTGTTCGTGTGCCAATGAGGTTGGTGACGTTTGTGCTGGGCAAGGGCTGTGCGAGGGTGGATTTGATGGAATTGGGCAGGTCCCAGTGCTGATGAGAACTTGGGGCGAGAATGCATACGAGGGATACGGGTCCTGCGCAGACGAGCCGTACTATATGATGAGCGGTTGGGACATCTCCGCGCTCTCGGGGCGATGGATGGCAATAACGGGTTTCGGAGCGGCCGTGGGGTATATCAGAAACGGCAACACCATGTCAGAGCGTTGTGAGCTTCTTTTGAGCTCGCGTCGGTGCGTTGTGGCGGAGGACCCCGAACGCGTGATTGTTTCGACGCGAGATGCTCACCAGCCTAGAGCGGTCGTTCTCCTGCGTCCGGCAGCCGAGGGTGAGGAATGTGCCGAGTCGGACGAATAGGAGTGTCGTGGTAATGGTGGCGGGAAGCATCCTGGAAAATGAGATCTGCATGTGGAGCAGAGCTGCGATAGATCGCAGCGGTAGAGCTATTTGTTCGCGGAAAGGTGGATTCGAATGAGACGCGCATGGTTGACAAGCGGTGTGCTGGCAACGCTGGCCTTTGCGGGATGTGGTGACGGAGACAAAGCCACGAAAGGTCCAGAGGTCGAGCCTCCTTCGCAGAGTACGGCGCAGTACTCCATCAAGGGGTACTGGAGGAGGGAAGGGAAACTCGTGCCCGTTGAGTTTAGTCCGCAGAACCGATTCCGGGGTGCCGGATCATTGGCCAGCGGGAAGAGTCCATCCGCGACAAGCGCTCTCGAGTACGCCGAGCCGTTCATGGCGGTGTATGAGCAAGACGGAGCGGATGTGGAAGAGACCGTGCTGGAGGACAATGGTGCCGATAGGGCGTTGGCTAGTTACGCGCTGAATGCCTGCATGAATGAGCATCCGACGGAAGCGGAAGATGTGCTCGGTGTGGTGGTACAAGTTAGCGGTCTCCCGTGGGTGGATGGTAAGTGGTCCTATTTTGAGAGAGTGGATGGAATGCCGCTCGAAATCCAGACGTGTGATGCGCTTCTGTATCTGCAGGATGTTCTTCTCTGCGGGGCGGGGAAGTTACAAGCACTCGCGGATGCCGTGGCACCGGTGACTTGGTATCTCACGTACTTGGGTGGCTCCAGTGGGGGTGGGGAGTCAGACGTGCTTGAGTTTCCCCCGCAAGCGACGCGGGACCGCTTTGTTGCCCGCGACATGGCAGTGAACCTGCTCGCCCACCTGGGTCGTTTGGAGGGGGAAGACCTCCCAGCGGCCCCAGGTGCCCCTCGATGTTCACAGCGTTGGCGGGACATTGCCGTGAATCCAGCGCTTCAGACCGCTTGGAATGATACGACGTTCAGCAAGTTCAACGGCGTCAGCTCGTATCTTCGGCCTGGCGCCATGTCGGTTATATCAGGCGAACAGGCGGCGAGGGCCGCGGCAATAAGGATCGACTATCACGCGCACGTCCTGAAAGGCGCCGCGCGGGCCTTGCGCAGTATGGTGGACAAGTCCGTCCAGGAAGATGCTGCTGGCGCGGAGAGGCAGCGTGGGAGTGCGGGCGATCCGAGGCTGGGGCTGATTCGAATGTGGGGTGTCAGTAACGAGTTGGATGCTGGGTACAGTTCACTGTCACACGGGCTGCAGGTTTTGTATGGAAGGTTAGAGCTAAACACATATCCAGCTCCTACTAATGGAAAGGTGCCGGTCGTCGGTGGGCCCAGTTCCACTGACATGAGGTGCGGTGGGTACTACTCGTTCTACTCTCCCATTGTGCCGCCTAGCTATCCGGTTTCGCCGGACGCTGAGGAGGGTGTCCCGGGTCTCGTAGGTGCAACTATCGTGTCGGCTGTTAGTCCGGCGGTTTCTGCCCTGTGGCGAGATCTCCCTCCAGCGAGTGCCTCTCAGGTTGCTGTAGCAAACGCCATTGAAGGTGCAGGAATCGTGTTTTCGAGAGAGCGACTGGATACCTGGTTCGAGCAACCCGGGCTTGCGGATGCTGTCCGCGATCAGTTGGTCTTGGACGCAGCGGTTGCGCAACTTGGTGCGGACGCTAGCTTTGACGAGGTAGATCTGCCTGCTTTCGAGGCAACGCCCGGTGGCGTGGCGGCGCGCGAGTCAGCCACAGCGATGATGTCGGAGGACCTTGCGTTCGGCCTGGAACGAAACTTACGCACTGTTGCGTTGGCTACCGATGAGAGTCCTGCGGCGACGCTGGCAGCCCTGACCTCTGCCTTGGGTGAGCTCGAGGTCGAGCTGAGAGATTCCAGCGTCGGGAATTCATCGAACGGTGTCGTTGCTGGGCTGGAAGGCGAAGCGCTGGTGGTCGATGCCGGCCTGAGCCGAATGCGTCGCGACCTTTCAGTATCGGGAGCCGCGCGAACGATCAACGCGAGAGCGGCGGGACAATGTGGCACTGGCGGAGTAGAGGGGCAGCCGCACCCGCAGATGGAAGCGTTCCAAGGCGCATTCGGCCTGGCTCGGGCGCTGGGCGAAGCAATGACGCTGATACGGCGGCAGCTCGACGGTGTTGAGGTCCATTCGGAAGCCCGCACACACGTGGCGAGTGCTTTGGATGCAGTCTCGACCGGAGCAGCGGAGATGCGTGCATGGGGCACCCCAGTAGTGACCGAACTAAGCTTGACTGGCGCGAGTTCACCGTTGGTTGTCCAGCTCTTGGGGGTAGTCCCGGAGGACTTCGGGGCATCGTCAACGAGCGATTTGACCGACCGGATCGTGGTTGCGCACGGACAGCGCTGGGTGCCCCAGTGCGTTGCGGGACTTCGGGAGACGTGTCCGAGTGACGCTGGACTCCAGAGCAAGGTGCTCACCCCGAGCAGCGTCTCATGGTACCCGGACGACCCAGCCGCACCATACGAAGGACACCGGGTGGCTCTTTACTTTCCGTCAGCTCCCGTCGTAGCGCGGGACTGGTCGGAGAAGGCTGACGACAGGTACTATGTCGTCATCCGAGGAGTGAACGGGAGCAAGGGAGAGATCATCGGTGCATTGGAGCCCCGTCCCGATCCGACCATGGACTTCTACAGTCCATACCGTGATGAGCTCGCGGAACGACTGTTTGGAATCGGCGAGCCGTCGGCTATCCCGCGCATATGTCGGGAATCTAACGCCGTCGGTATCTCCAGCAATTACTGTATCCCAGGCGTGGCTCGGGATTTCTTCGTCCCACTTGCCAACGAGCTGACCTCCGAGTCCGGCGGACAAGTCGAGGATTCGTGGAAGCACTACCTGATGCTCGCCGAGCAGGCGGCGGCCCGTACGGACGGGCTGGGTCAGCAGATCATCGAAACGGGTCTGCAGAAGGATTTCCGGCGTGAGGCGGCGCAGGAGGAACTGGCGGCCATTTGCGGGTCCTACACGGCAGCCGAAGGCATCAACGTCGAGAACGGCGAAATCAAACCGTCGGAGGAGGACAGTGAGCTCAACCAGTGTCTGCAGGCCGAGACTTTCGATGTCGTCGTATTGGGTGAGAGCTCACAGTTTGGTGACGATCCGTCAAGCGCGGCGGCGAATGTGTACCAGCTGTACTGCAACGAGTATGGGCGGCAGCCACCGTTCTGCGAGTCTCCGGTTGATCAGTTGGAAGTGGCGTTTCTCGGCCTTCCACCGCTCGCGGACGCGGATGCCGGAGTGCTGAGTGGCTGTGAGCAGGTGACTACCGCCCACGGTGCCTACGAGCACAGTGCTGACGGGTGGGACGGGCCAACCTGGACCAATGCGATGAACGGCGGAGAAATCGACCCGAACGCGCTCGTTCTGTCCGCAATGCGCCTGGAACTCATCATTGAGGAGAATCCGGACAAGTGGGTGCTGAAGGCTGGCCCGGCGCCTCTGATGGAGCTGATGACGGCCGAGGACATCGGTGGCTTGCAGAGCGTGGTCGGCGTGGCCTATCCGACATGCAAGCTGGTGACGACCGCCGGCACTTGCAACGCGAGCAACTACCTCAACGAAGACGGGAGCGCGGTCCTCTCGGGTGACGCGCCCTGCTGCAGTGGGATTGCCGCGACCTTTGATCGGGCTTTCGGCACCGAGGGTGACAGCTTAGATTTGGGCAACCCGCAGGATCAGGAATGGCTCCGGAACCTGGGCCACCGGGTAGAATCGGCAGCGTGGCACCTGGGAGCGCTTGCCGGAGGGTTGCCGGACGGGGCGATCGTCATGCCAGTTCCCGTCGCGAACTACGGCGCGGACCCCAATAGCACGGCTCTGCTGGAACGGGCCCCGGCACCAGCGGTTTACGCAAACGGGCGCTTCGTGGAGGCGAATGGGAAGTACACGATCCATGCGGGGTCCTCGCCCGAGGTGACGAACGTCGACCTGGAGAAGCTGAGCGGACTCTCTCCTATCTCCCGCACGTATGCGAGCAGGCGGGCGGGGCTCGGGCCCGAATGGAGTAAGGGGCTGTTCAGCTCGGCCGTGTCCGCGAACTCGGGCGAGTACCTCGTGGTAACGGGGAGGAGCTCGACGATGCGGTTCAATGGTCACGTGCGGGATGTGCGGGGCGAGCGCGTGAATCGCGAATCGCTCGGAAGCTGGATTGCATCGACAATTGCCTCTCTAGGTCAGGGTGCGGAGGAAGCGAGCAGGGCGGTCGCTGCCGTGCAGTCGCTGAGCGGTTTCGATGCTCGGAAGGAGGACACCGTGTACTCGTCGCGGCACGTGTGTGTGCCCGGACTGATAGGACTGATGACGGACAATAGGTATGAGGATGACAGAGACATTGGCGACGGAAATACGTTATTGTTTTCGGATAAGTGGGTAGTGGATGAGGGACACCATCCTTTCACGGCGTACTTGATGAGCGGTGGCGACAAGTTGACTGCGCGGGCCATCGCCATCAATCAGTGGAGTGGCACGAGGAGTCTGTCGGGGGCAAACGTGGGAGAGTGTAACCCAATCAATCAGCCACTGGTTCATTGGAAGTGTGCTGGCTATAGCGATAGCGAAACCGTAGACGCCAATTCTCGGGAAGAGCTCGTACGGTTCTACGCCCCCCGGGTGCTCAGCGCTAAGCTCTGTCCCCCTGACGACCGGGTCGAGATGTTCGTGAATCGTTCCGTGGACGACCCCGGTCAGGCGCGGCAGGCCCTGGCGGATGCTTTCTTGCTTGGCTGTGTGGCTCGCTACAACTCCACGACGGTGAGGGTCGATGGGCCCCCGCCGGCAATCCGTAGCGAGCGCGACATCGAGTACTTTGCCGCTTGGCTCGAGGCAGTAGCGCTGATCATGAATCGGCTGGCGAATGAGACGTTCATCGAGGACGTTCCAAAGGTCGTGGTGACTGACTTCCAGAGCGGTCTTGTAGGCACGGACGCGGTCGGGCGTGGAGCCCTGGGCCAGCACCAACTCGCGATGGGCACGGGCTTCCGAGGCATCAACACCGGTTGGAATCACCTCGCTTCCTCGCTGCGCCAGCTGCGTGGCGCGATTTCTCTGCTCAAGCTGGAGCTCGAGGGGATTGATCTCCAGGGTGAACGCGACCGGTTGCAGCTCGCGTTCCAGCGAACGGAGCAGTGGCGGCAATTCACCCTCGGAGCCGTCCAGGCGGCGTCTGGATTAGTGAAGGCTGTCTATGGTGAGTGGGACGAGGTCGTAGGAGACGCAGGATCCGGCGCGGCCAACATGGCCTTCAGCTTGATGCAGATGGACAACCTCAACGAGCAAGAGCAGGTTGCCCTCGCCCAGACGCAGAACGCGATAAACCAGGCACTTCAGAACTTCAACCAGCAGGTGGAGGGCCTGAACACGGCGATGCAGGACTCGGTGACGATGGTCCAAGACTCCCAAGCCCAGGTTCTGTCAGCGCTGGAGAGCGACAGGTCGTCGCGGAACGAAGCGGCCTTCGAGGCGGCCAAGGCGGCAGGCGCCGACTTCGCCAATATCGAAGGCGAGGTCGTCGCGCTCCCAGTCAATACCGTGCTTCGGCGGCAGTACGATATCCTGCAGCGGCGTTACGAGCGCTCACTGACAAGCGCGAAGCGTTTGGCGTACATGGCACGCCTGGCGATTGAACAGCGGATTGGCGTGCGGATGAGCGACTTGAACGTCGAGGTCGGCGCCCTGGAGGCCCCTAGCCTGTGGGCGGATGATCTCTGCAGTCTTCAGGGTATCGACTACGAAGCGCTCCGGGAGCGCAAGGAAGGCAGCTCGGACGAAGAGGAAGAGATTCTTCTCGGCGAATTTGCTGACGCTTACATCGGCGATTACGTGCAGAAGCTGCGCGAGTTCGTCGAGTTCTATAATATCGATGCGCCCTTCCAGGAGGCGGATGATCTGGTCGTCGTGTCACTCCGGGACGATATCCTGGGCAGCGGCGGACAGTGTGAGCGGGAGTCGACGAACCTGTTGTTCTTCTCGGATCAGTTGATGCGCGGGGCCAGTGGCTCTACGGATGAAGAGTCCACGGACATATCCCTCGGTGGTTGGCGGCGCGCCGGTTGCGACGCAGGCGATGAAGCGTGCATCGACGTGACGGGCCCCGAAGCTCTGGTGGGTGACGAGTGGGTATCCGTGGATATGGAACCACCGGGAGGCATCGGCGCCGTCTCGTGGCTGCGCGACCGCGACCCCTATGCCATTTCCGCAGCCGATCAGGAGATTCTGCTGGGCGAAGCGGGTGAAGGCGAGCCCATCGAGACTGGGGCGCCGGACCGCAGCGTCTACCAGAGCGTGAACCTCCGCGGAGGCAAGGAGTACCAGGTCACGTGGTGGGACATGGGACTCGACCCCGCGACGGGCGACTTGCTCGTGGATACAGCGGGCGAGCCTTATCAGGTGACGGTGTACGCCTCCGACTGGACGACGATTGCATCGGAAAGGTTCGCCCCTGCCAACGAGGAGTCTGCCGCCGAGGAAGGCTGGAGCGAGCGGCGGACCCTCGGCTTTAGCGCCTTCGAAGACGGCATCTATCATCTGGCGCTCAGACCGTCGCTCCCCGGATCGACCACAGGAAGCGTCGCGATTGCCAACGTCCAGCTCGCCGAGCTGCAGTCGACAGTGATGACGGCGAGCTACGAATCGACGGACTCTTCCCGAATGGTTGTGTCTGGCGGCTGTGGACGCGGCAATGCGGAGTTCATGCGTAGCGCGTTCGACTATCGCTGCGAGGAGTACCGCTGCTTCTATGAGTTGAAGAACACCTTCGACCTGGGGATGATCGCCAATGGCCACTCATCGCCCATCGCGAACCGGATCGCCGCGGGGAACTTCAACTACCGCAACGTGGGCCTGGCGCTGAACGTCGTGGGAACCGGGGTACTCGACTGCAGCGACGGCACCGATAGCTGCTACGGCAATGGTCTCGTGCAGTACGATCTCGAGCACAGCGCCTACAGCGTGGGGCTCGAGGACTACAGCGGCGACTCGTGGTGCTTCAACTTCGAGCGAGCGGGGATCCGGGGCGCGAAGGCGCTTGCCACGGAGCGGTTCCTGACCGTCCCGATGTCGAGTGCTGACCGTGGTCTGATCAGTGCTCCGGAGTTCACGAAGCGAGAGCTGTACGGGCGGCCGCTTTCGGGGCAGTATCGGCTGCGCCTGTACGACACGCCGTACCTGCAGTGGAAGCGGATCCAGGATGTACAGCTTGCAGTAAGCTACCGCTACTGGTCACGGGTGGAACGGGCGCAGTAGGGACGCGACAGCAGCCCGCTTGAAGGAACGCAAGTATTCAGGAAGAAGTCGAAGAAGGGCCCGCTCCCATGCCACTCAGTACCCTCCGCCGTCGAGGCGCCCCTGTTTCGATTCTGACGCTGCTGAGCTTCTGCAGCTCTCTCTTGCCCGCGACACGCGCGTGGGCAGGGGAGGCTCGGGAGCAGGCGCCGGTCGCCGCTGCTGTCGAGGTGGGCTCCCAAGAGCCTGCCTCGGAGGCAGCACGGGCGGCAGCGGTGCGCTCGGTGCAAGGGGGCGGGTCAACCCGTGACTCGCAGGGCGCCAATGAAACCCGGCGTGCACTCGGGTCCGAAGGAAGTAGTGCCTTCGGGCTCGAGGAGGGAGCGGAGGTCGGCGAAAGCCGGGCCGATGGCGACGCCTCGAGCGGCGCGGTGGCGCGCGCGGACGGACCCGGCGAAGCCGGCGACGGCCTCGACTTCGTGGCGCTGCCGACGGGCGCGGACAAGAGCGGGGTGACGAGTCAGGCGATCAGCGTGCCGAAGGGAAGCGGTTCGATCGACGGCATGGGGGAGAGCTTCTCGGCGCAGCTCTCGACGGGGATTGCGACCTTCAGCGTGCCCTTCGCGTTGCCGGCGGCGCGCGGCGCGGCGCAGCCGTCGCTGGGTTTGAGCTATAGCTCTTCGGGCGGCCACGGCCTGGCGGGGGCTGGCTGGAGCGTGGGGGTGCCCTTCATCGCGCGGGAGACGGACCGGGGGCTGCCCGGTTACGACGACCGCGGCGGCTGGCATCCCAATCAGGATCGCTTCGTCTTCAACGGCGGGCAGGAGCTGGTGCCCATCTGCACCATCGATGCGGGGGGCGGCTGCGAGAGGGCGCTGACCTCGCCGAAGCACGACGGAGCGCCGGTGACGGAGAGCTTTCCAGAGGGGCTCGAGGGCTGGCAATACTTCCGGGCGCGGGTGGAAGGGAGCTTCCTGCGTTTCTTTTGGGCGCCGGACCACCGCAGCTGGGTGGTGCAGGACAAGAGCGGGGTGACGATGGAGCTTGGCGTCCCCCTCGATGATCCAAGCTACGCAGAGGCGCTGGAGGTGAGCCCCGAGCGCAACGACCGTATCTACAAATGGCACCTGACGCGGCAGTACGACGCCCAGCGGTTGGCGGGGCAGCCGGTGAACAAGGTGCTGTATCACTACCTGCAGGACGGAGGGGCGGCGTACCTGAGCGACATCTACGCGACGACGCCTGTGAGCGACCCGTCGACGGGCGACCCTGGCGCCTTCGCGCAGCACACGCGGCTCGTCTATGAAGCGCGCAGCGACCGCACCTTTTCCTACCGGAGCGGCTGGGAGCTGCAGCAAAACCTGCGCCTGAGCCGGGTAGACATCACGAGCGCGCCTTTCGACACCACGGCGAGCTCTGGGCGGCGCATGGTGCGGCGCTATCACCTGACTTACGATCCCGGCTATCACGTATCGCTCCTTCAGGCGGTGCAGGTGGAGGGTCGCTGCGCGGAGAGCGAAGCCGGCGCGCCGGAGGAGGACGAGAGCGGCAGGCTGCCCGAGGCGACGGGCTGCGGGCGGCTGCCGGCGATGGTCTTCGACTACGAGCACGTGGAGGGCTTCGACACGAGGGGCGAGCCGGCGGAGCGTCAGCTCGAGGGCTTCGAGGCCATCGACGGCCGCATCCAGGCCTTGAGCGGGAGCCCGCCTCACTCGGTGGACGAGCAGCTGACGGACCTCTTCGACGTGAACAGCGATGGCCTTCCGGACGTGCTCGTCACCGCTCCGGGGCTCTACGGCGACGGCCACGCTGTGTTCTTCAACGGCCCCTTGGGAGCCGTAGATACTTTCGGCAGCGATACGTCCATCGGCGTGTCGGGGGGCATCGACGGGGCGAATCCCACGGTCATCAAGCTGAGCAACATGAACCTCGTCCCGCTCGATCTCGACGGGGACGGCAGCATCAACCTGCTGCACATGCCGCGGGTGAAGACCTACGCGCTCTATGAGCCGCGAAAGGTGAGCGGCATGTGGCGCTGGCTCGGGCGCACTGTGGAGGAGGCGAGCCGTCAGAACGCCAAGATAGACTTCGGGAGCGACACCCTGGACATCCAGGTGATGGACGTGAACGGCGATGGCCTGGTGGACGTGGTCTCGACAACGGGGACGGAGGTGCAGACCTTCCTGTCGCTGGGGCGCTATGCCGGGGGTGATGGGCAGTTTGGCTCAGCTGTGTGGTCGAGCGCGGACAGGGCGGTCATCGACACGGATCCGCTACGCACGTGCGTGCCGTGGAGCGCCCAGCCGGTGCGCTTCAGCGACCCCGACATCAAGGTCGGTGACATGAACGGCGACGGCCTGCCGGACATCGTGCGGGTGCGGCGGGGGGATATCCGCTACTGGCCGGGGCGCGGGAACGGCGAGTGGGGCACGGGCCCGCTCGGGGAGTGTCCGGAGGGGACCTTTAGCGAGAATCGCGCCATCGCGATGGAGACGAGCCCGTACTACAGCGACATCGAGGGCAACACGCTGCGCCTGGATGACATCAACGGCGACGGCCTGGACGACCTGGTGCAGGTGCGCTTCACGGACGTGGACGTCTTTCTCAATGTGGACGGGCGGAGCTGGACGGACCGCGCCATCATCGAGAATACCCCTGCGAGCCCGAGCTACGCGAACCGCGTGCGGCTGGTGGACGTGAACGGCTCGGGGACGCGGGACATCCTGTGGGGCGACGGCATCGACTACAAGTATATCGACCTTCAGGGAGGGAAGCGCCCCTGGGTCTTGACGGGCGTCTACAACGGCCTCGGTAAGACGACGAGCATCGAGTACTCGACGAGCGCGCAGGAGATGCTGGCGGCGGGCGGCAACGGGGATGACCTGTGCTCCAATCCGGAGGCCTCTGACCCGTGGGGTGATGCCTGGTGCCGGGTGATGCCGACTGTCACGCACCTCGTCAAGCGCGTGACGGAGAGCGACGACATCAACGAGGCGGGGCGCGGCGCGCGGAGCTACGTCACGGAGTACGAGTACCGCGACCCCGTTTTCGAGGGGCGGCAGCGAGAGTTCCGTGGCTTTCAGCGCGCGAGAGCCATCCGCCTGGGCGACGCGAACAGCCCCACGGACATCACCGAGACGCAGTTCCTGCTTGGCGAGTGCCAGGACGAAACCGATGACGACACGGACGACTGTTCGACCCCCGAGCGCTGGCGGGACAACCCGCGAGAGGCCCTGAAGGGCCTGCCGGTCGTGACGGAGAAGTACGACGCTTCGGGCAAATACCTCTCGACGGAGATCACCAAGTACCGCCTGCGCCACCTCTATACGGGCGAAGACGGCCGCGCGGTGCGGCAAGCCGTGGCCGTTGGCACGGAGACGCACCTCTATGATACGGCGCGCTTCGTGCCAGAAGCGACGCAGGCGACCGTCCCGGTGGCGGAGGTGTCGTACCCCAGCGCCGCGCTCGCCCCGGTGGACTTCGTGGCGGCGAGCGCCGAAGACGCGCTTGGGCCGATAGAAATCGGCGAGCTCGTGGGCGGCACGCCAGCGCTGGCGACGGTGCCGCTCCGGGCTGCTTCGACGGTGATTCGGAGCGCGAGCTGGAGCGACTACTTCGGAAACCAGGAGCTTGCCACTTCTCACGGCTGCGTCGCTGGCTGCGAGGACCCTTGGGGCTACCTGTCAGCCCAGGACGAGACGATCACGAAGGTGACCGAAGCCGCGCTGGTCCCGGGGAGTGAGAGCGCGTGGCTGTGGCGCACGACGCACAGCTACGTCGAGGGCAGCGAGGACGCGCTCCGGCGCAGCGAGCAGCGCGTTACTTATGACGACTACGGCAACCCCATCGAGACGAGGGCGGAGCTCTGGGGCAGCCCGGGGGACCTTTCAGGGGCGCGAAGCGGGGGCATCAACGCCAGCGAGGCCTCGAGCGCTCCGACGATTCTCGTCAGCGCTGCGGTGTATGACGGATTCGGCAACGTCGAACAAAGCAGCGGCCCGAACGGTCGCTGCGCGGCGCAAGCCTGGGACAACGACTTCAAGCAGCTCGTCGTCACGGAGACAATCTACACCGGCGGCTGCGGCACGGGCGGCCTCACCACCCGTGCCCACTACGACCGAGGCCTCGGCGCGCCCGTCGGCGTCCAGGACATGAACGCCCAGTGGACGCACGTTGCCTATGACTCATTCGGGCGCACGGCGGCGATGTGGAAGCCGCCGCCCGGCGGCACCCCGAGCGACTACGGGCCAAGCCTTGCGGCCCTCGATCCCAATCCCGACGTAGCCATCGAGTACTACCTGGCTGGCACCGTCATCGCCGAGCCGGCGATGACAATCCCGCCCGAGTACTCGGTCATCTATACGCGCACGAAGGATGGCCCTCCGGGCGGCAGCGCCACGACCTACATGGAGGCCTACGCCTTCGTGGACGGCTTCGGGCGCACGCTCGCCACCTTGACCGAGGGCGAGGGGCAGGATGCAGGCGGCGCTGATGCCTGGATAGTGAGCGGGCGTCTGGAGCACGACGCCAAGGGAGCCGTGCGGCGGAAGTACATCGAGCAGTACTGGGCCGGAGCCGGAGCCGATCCCCTGACCTTCGACATCAACGCCCCTGCCACGAGCCGCTACGGCAGCCAGCGCTACGACGCCTTCGGAAGGCAGGTGCAGACCTACGACGTGGACGGCACTGTCACCCTCCAGAGCGTTTACCACGCCCTCTCGACCGACCTCTACGACGCCGCGGACCTCGAGCCCGGCCCCCACCAGAACACCTACGCGAGCGCGAGGAAGGATGGCCATGGGCGCGCGGTCATCACGACGGAGCGCGCGCACGCGGGCGGCGCGGTAGAAGCGCGGCACGTCGTCACGGAGTACCTGCCCACTGGCGAGCCGCGGGTCATCACGCGCCGCCGCGGCGCTGACGCCGTCACGCGCTGGATGCAGTATGACTCCCTCGGGAGGATGGTGCTCAACGTCGAGCCGAACACCACAGGCGACTACCAGCCGCCCCCGCCGCGTGGCAGCGCCCCGGGCGACCCCAGCAGCTGGCCCACGGCGTGGCGCTACGCCTACAACGACGCCGGGGACCTCGTTGGCACCGCCGACGCCCGCGGCTGCGGCGTGAACTTCCACTATGACGGCGCCGGCAGGCTGCTTCTCGAAGACTACATCCCGTGCCAGCCCGAGCATCAGGGATACACGGCCCCCGATTACGCTGGGGGGACCGGCATGGAGGTGGCGTACTACTACGACGCGCTCCCCGGCGGGCTGACGCCGCCCATCCCTGTGGACTTCCCGGTGGGCCGCATGGTGATGGTGCGCGATCGCGGCAGCGAGCTCCTCACGAACGTCGATGCGCGCGGCCGCACCGTAGCCGTCGCCAAGCGCCTGGCCAAGCCCGCGCAGCTCGTGGGCGAGGCGCTGGTGGTCCCCGGCGACTTCGCGAGCCGCTACGCGCCCCGCTGGTACCAGCGTCACTTCAGCTACGACCAAGCCGACCGCGAGGTGGCCGCGAGCACCGGCGCCGTCACAAGCGACTTGCAAGGACAACCCGACGCGGCCGCAGCGAGCTTCCCCGCTGACCACCAGTCCAGCGTCGTAACAACGACGTACACGAGCCGCGGCACGGTGGGCAGCGTGAGCGGCAGCTACGGCACGCTCGTCGCAGCCATCGACCGCACCGCGGACGGCCTCGTCACGCGCATCCAGTACGGCGACGCCGCGAACACGACGACGGCAAACGACTACGACGACCGCCGCCGGCTCCGCCACACGATGACCTACCGCGGCCCGCCCACGCTCTGGACGAGCCCCGGTCCCACATACACGCCCGCGCCCACGTACACGCCCGACTCGAGCAGCCCGGAGACCTTCCAGATGCTGCTCCAGGACGAGGACTACACCTACGACGTCGTCGGGAACCCCACAGAGATACGCGATTGGAGGCTTGAGGAAGAGTGGCCCAGCGGCGCGAAGCCCGTGAGCCGCAAGGTAGAATATGACGACCTCTACCGCGTCAGGAGGATGGACTACCAGTACGCGGGCGGCACAGATCCGTGGACCTCGCCCTTCGAGCACGAGAACACGAGCTCCGAGATAGACGCGAGGTTGGCGCAGCCGAGCCCGCATATCCAATTTGCGGAACGGACGAAGTGGCAAACCTTTGAATACGACTGGCTCGGGAATCAAAGCGCAACCGACGACGACGCGCACGGCTTCTATGACAGGTCGCTCGGCGAGGTCACTAACGGCGGCGCGGCCAAGCCGTACCAGCTAAGCACCGCGCAGCAGCCAAGCGGCAGCCTGCAGACGAACTATGACGCCACGGGGAATCTGACACAGCTTGTCGTGAACCGCTCCGGCACCTGTCTCGGCACAGGGTCGTGCAACCAGACGTTTGACTACACCTGGGACGAAGTGGGGCGCCTTGTCCGTGCGCAGCGGAGGGAGAGCGGGGCCACCGTAGCCGACCTCTGGTACAGCTACGACGCAGGCGACCAGCGGGTGCTGAAGACAGCCAACGCCGACGGCGCCCAGCGGCACACGGCGTATGTTTTCGCGACGCTAGAGCTCCGGCGGGCGAGCTTCGAAGGGACGGACTTCACGCGCAACGACGAGAACGAAGTGCCGTACCTGATGGCGAACGGGGTGCGGCTGGCGCGAGTCGTCAGCGATTCGTCAGCGGGCACTTTGCCCAGCGTCGGCGGCGAGGCGCCGCACGTGTTCTTGGAGCTTGGGGACCACCTAGGGTCGACCAGCGTCGTGCTGGACAAAGCGACGGGAGAGCTCGTGGAGCGGGCGAGCTACTACGGGTACGGCGCGACGGAGAGCGACTACAGGCCTGACAGGTGGGCGGGCTTCCGCGAGGACTACCGGTTTACTGGGAAGGAAGAGGACGTCGAGGTAGGGTTAGTCTACTTCGGGAAGCGTTTCTTGAATCCGCTCTTAGGGAGGTGGGTGAGTCCGGATCCGTTGGCTGTGCATGTGCCGGGGGAGGCGGACTTCAATCTGTATGCGTATGTGTCGGGGCAGGCGCTGAGAAGCGTCGATCCGGTGGGACTCCAAGATCAGGATATGGCGAATCCTGGGCCATATGCCGATTCAGGAGCTCACAGAGGCACCTCGGGGGACGGAAGCCTGGACTATAATCCGGCCCGCGCTGCGACGCCGAACGGAGCAGGCGCACCGAGCAATGCTTCAGTGCCAAGCCGTGCGAACTCGGCACCCGCGTCGCAGGGGACATATCGGCCAGATGCGAGCGACCCGTTCGATAGCTCACACCTGACCCCGTCGAACACGATACTCGACAACGTGGCTGCGGGGGCAGGACTCGCTGCGGCGGAGGCGCCTGACGCGGTTCGCTTGGACGGTAGCGGCGTGTCAGGTGGGATTCCTGGGGGAGCTTGCCCGCGCGGCGATAGTCGATGCATCTCGGGAACGGGAGTCCAGCTGGCGTACGTAGCGACCGTGGTTGGCGGGGCGCTCAAGTCGGCTGGCAAAGCGGTGGGGAGATTCTTCGGGTGGGGAGCGAGCAAGCTGTGGTCTCGGGTTGCGAAAGCATGGGCAGGTCTGAAGGACCTGAAGGGCATGGAGGGCTGCTTCCCGGCAGGCACATTGGTTGTTACGGAGAACGGGTCGGAGCGAATCGAGGAAGTCGAGGCCGGCGAGGAAATCGCGTGCCTGGACACGCAGAGCGGCGAATGGGACATCTGCCGGGTCGCGAGAAGGCTGACTCACGAGTACCAAGGCTCAATCGTTGAGCTGACGATTGACGAAGAGACGATCGAAGCAACCGGCAATCATCCAATCTGGGTCGTCGCGGGCGAAGGATTGGAGGAGCGACCGGTACCGGTGGACGCCGGGGCAGACGCCTACGACGGTGAATGGTACGGCAGGTGGGTTCAAGCCGCAGACGTTCAGGTCGGCGATGTCGTCGCGACGGTCGGCGGCGGCGAGGCCACTGTATGTGGCGTGGCGGTGACCTACGGAGAGCTCGAGGTGTTCAACCTCGAGGTGGAGACGCATCGGACCTATGCTGTGGGCGACACAGGCGTACTCGTCCACAACAAGGGGGTCTACGTTGGTGCGGGGCGGAAGGCCGCAGGGGGGGGAGCGGTTCTTCGAGGAACCAACGAGGCTGGTCAGGTGACCAGTCGAGGATCCTGGCGACGTGGGACAGAGGTTGGCGCGTGGGAAGGCGCCGAACCAGGGCCGACAGCGGGGCGGCTCTGCCCGACGTGCCGCAAGGAAGTCACGGTCCCGCCTCGCAGCGGGCAACCGCGAGACTGGGACATCAACCACGACCCGCCGTGGACCAAGCGAGAGTTCCCGCCGGATGTGACTCGAAAGGAAGTGCTCGACAACTACCAGGACGGCACCTGGTTGGAGTGCCCGACCTGCAACCGGTCAGCCGGGAATCGGCGATGACTCCTCCGTTGATCAGGCACTGCGAGGACCACCTCGGCTCGATCGTTTCGGGCTGGTCGACGGACGCCGCGGGCGCGCGACTGCCGTTTCAGGTAGCAGTCTTCGAGAAGAGCCCAATCTCTGGTGTTCGAGTCCTCTGCACCCTGGGACTGAGCAACGTTGCGCTCCGCGTCGGCCTCGGAACAAGAAGGCTAAGGCAAGAGCTGGTCGCGATGTTTAGGGAGACCAACGGCCCAGGAAATCTGCCCGGCCTTCTGCAGCAACTCGGAATGGAGGGCCTTGGGAAGGACGCTGCCTATGCTCTCGGTGATGTCATTGGGCCTCGCGGAGAGCTGCGCGCAGGCGCAACCGTGTCAGCGCTCTATGCCGCGGTGCCCGTCTACCTACCGGACTCCTTTCACGTATGTCGGTCGACGCCCGAGCCGGTCGTGTTCGCCTGGATGGTTCCGATCACTGATGCGGAAGCTGCATTTGCGCGAACGCGAGGGCGAGACGCCTTTGAAAGCGTACTAGAGTCGGTCGATCCGGACCTCTTGGACACCTCAAGGAGGTCGATCGTGTAGTGGTGTCCGCGCTGCATTCAGCCCTCGTGCGTGTCGCCGTCCCCTCGCCCCACCCCCACGGCTCTTTGCCATGGCGTGCCGAATCCGACCGCACCCCGAGCGCCCGCCGAGCAAGTAGCCTCTTCCGACCGGGCACTCGCCCTGCGCGAGCGCCTGGACAGCGCGGCGAATGAGGACCTGTCCGCCAACATCACCCGCTTCCTGCGCTTCCTCGGCCACGCCGATGGTGACGTGATCGAGCTGCAAGCGCTCGGTGTCCCCGGAAAGTACGCGCCGGTGCAGCGGTCCAGCGATTCTGAATGGGAGAAAACGGCTCGGATTGAGATAACGAATGTCTAGACGTGATATGGATCACACGGCGCGCCGTACGGCCCTCCGGCTTGGGTTCGAGCGAAAGCCGCACCCCCGCGCGGCGGCTCGAAGGAGCCGCTGCGCCTGGAGTGAAGCTAGGCCTCAAGCGGCGCGCAGGGAAACGATAGGGAGATGCGTGTTGGCATCGACATAGTCGATGACGAGTGTGAGGCTCGCGCCAGGCTCACCGCGGATTGCGACGGGAGCACGAG
>JAEWRL010000208.1 GCA_023398955.1 Pseudomonadota bacterium | reverse complement strand
CATCCGCACAATGGTGCTCCCGCAGATGCTGACGGCTGAGAACTGAAAGCTGATTGCCTGCACCAGTCGGCAACAGCCATCCAAGTCTTGCCAACCCCGCCATCAATCTGCCCGGTAAGGGACTAGTCGCACGATTCAGCGCCACCTCGGCTCTACGGCGCTCGAGACTACGGCACGCTTGCGATCGCGTCGTAGCCTTGGTCGTTGAACTCCAACAGGCACTCGCCGTGGCCGAACGGATCGCTGAGCAGGACCAAGCGTCCGTAGCTGTGGTCGCTGACCGCGCCTTCCTGAGTAGCACCCGCCGCGAGCGCGCGCGCGAGCCCAGCCTCGAGATCTGGAACGACGAAATCGAGGTGGACCGGCGTCCAGTGGCGAGAATACCGGCGAAGCCCGTGAGAGTCAGCGGTCTGCTCCCGTGCCGCATCCCCAACGCGGAACGGACGAGTCCCCGCGGAGTTCTCAAGGAGATAGATGGGAGCGTCAGCGCCTAGGAGCTCGGCAAATCCCGAACCCAGCCTTCGCGTGAGGTGCAGCCCGAAGGCGGCCGTGTAGAAGGTGATGCCCTGCTCCAGATCAGGCACGTCGATGTTCACGAGCAGCGTCGCCATTCCTTCGATCCTGGGTTCCCGCCTGGAACCCGGCAACCCGTGGCGCGCCCCCTTCTACTACTACCATGAGAGTTGGGTTACGCCTTGCAGTTCGGCCGGGGCGGCACGACACTCGGGTGTGTGTGCTCCGCTGCAACGGCGGCCGTGCTCGTCCGTCCACGTGCAACGTTCGCCGTCTAGCAACGCGAACTGGAAACAGGCCGCGCCGCGCGGCCGTACTCGGGGCAGTAGTATTACCCCGCCGCCTCCGGCGGATAGAGCACGGCCCGCCACACACCGCGCTCGTAGACTTGAGCAGTCCGGCGCACGAAAAGGCCGGAGTAGCGGGCCAGGATGTGCGGCACGTCCGTCGCGACGAGCCCCGAGAGGACGAGCGAGCCCTTGGGGCTGGTCCGGACAGCGAGTGCCTCCGCGAAGTCGACGAGGACGGAACGGAGGATGTTCGCCACGACCAGATCGAAGCGCTCAGCGGGCTCCGCGAGGGACCCGCGGATTGCCACGCGCGCACTGACCCCGTTGAGCTCGGCGACTCGCCTGGCGTGCTCGCGAGCAGCTGCGTCGATCTCCACTGCCTCGACGAGGGCGCCGAGCTTCGCCGCAGCCACGGAGAGGATGCCCGAGCCCGCCCCGAAGTCCAGGACGCGCGGCTCGGGCGGACCAACCCGCAAGAGGTGGCCGAGCGCGAGGAGGCACAGCTGAGTGGTCTCGTGAGAGCCGTTGCCGAAACCAGGCCCGGCTTCCACCTGAATCGTGCAGGGCTCACGGTCCGTGGCGCCTGCCGACACGCCAAAGGAATGGCAGCGGACGCGCCAGTGGGGCGCCAGGATGATGTCCCCCGACTGAGGCGAGTCCTCGCGAAGCTTCATGCGTAGCCTCCCACTTTAGACCTCTCCGACCCCAGACTGCAATCCCTCTTCCGCCAACTGGCCAGCCCCGTCACAGGGACCAACCCAAAGGGAGCCATCGCCATTTCCCCCTCTTATCTCGGGCAGCCCCCGGTCGCTCAGAGAAGCGCCAGTGCCCCGTCGACGGCTGGAGGAGCTCGCATGCCAGTACTGAGAGAGATCCGCGCGGATTCGAACCACTGGGTGGGCGCGCGGGGAGCCTTGATCTTGCTCTTCTGGATTGATCGGATCGATCCGATTGTTTGTCGAAACCTGCCCCGCATCGCCAGGGAGGTAGCTCGAGGGCTCACGAACCAGCGCGTCGGCGTGCTCTCGGTGGCGCTCCCTTCTGCGAAGGCACCGAGCATGGAGGCCCGTCAGGCCCTGGCCGCCGTCATCCGAGATTCCGAGCCCAGCATTGCCAGCATCGCCGTCGTGAGGGAGGGTCAGGGTTTCGTTGCGTCCACGGCAGCCAGCATCATGGTAGGCATCCAGATGCTGGCACGGTCGACCAAGCCGCACAAGGCGTTCACCCGCCTCGATGACGCCGTGCGCTGGCTGCGCGACGGAATCGGCGATTCGTTCGGCACTGCCGATTCCGTCGAGGTCCTCGTCGAGGTCGTTCAGCGCCAACGCAGCGCGTTGCTCCAGCCTCGGTCGTTGAAGCCGACGCCGTCGCTGAGAGCCTGACCGGCGCTGCGGCGTCAACGGTCCGGAGCCTCGAGGCGACGTCAGCTCTTCGTGAAGAGGTTGTGCTTCGCGATGGCGTAGATGGCGCGAAAGCCGTCCTTGACGCCGATCTTCTTGCCTTCGGCGTAGGTGCGTCCGTAGTAGGAGACGCCTACCTCGTAGATTCGGCACTGGAGCTTCGCGACCTTCGCGACGACCTCCGGCTCGAAGCCGAAGCGGTTCTCCGTCAGCACGATCTGCTTGAGCAACTCGGCCCGGAACACCTTGTAGCCGCACTCCATGTCAGTGAGGTTCAGGTCGGTGAAGACGTTCGAGAGCAGCGTCAGGAAGCGATTGCCCACCATGTGCCAGAAGTAGACGACGCGGTGCGCCTCGGAACCGGCGAAACGCGAGCCCAGCACGACGTCCGCCTTGTTGGCGAGGATTGGCGCGAGCAGCTTCGGATACTCGCTCGGGGAGTACTCTAGATCGGCGTCCTGGACCAGAATGATGTCCCCCGACGCGGCGCTGATCCCGCGGCGGATGGCGGCACCCTTGCCGCGGTTCTCGGGCTGCTCGACGAAGACGTCTATCGTGTCGGCCAGCGCACCGCGACAAAGGGCGCGCGTGCCATCGCTGGAGCCGTCATCCACGACGACGATCTCGAAGGCGACTCCGGGCACCTCCACCGCGCGCACGGCCGCCACGACATCGCCGATGGTACGGGCTTCGTTGAAGGTCGGGATGATGATGGAAACTACAGTGTTTGACTCGGCCACAGAACGCACAGTAGGTCAAAGCGCGCGATTGTCGAACGTCCGCCGAATCCGGTCCCAAAAACCCGACGCGCGGCGGGGCGTGGGCTTGACCGCTGCGCGGTAGCAGCGAAGAATGCGCGCCGCCACGGTGGCCGCCATGCGACTCAGAGCCAGGAGTAATCACGCCCATCTTGCAGCCGCGTTAGCGGCCGTCGCCATGTCCATCTTGATGACCTGGCCCCTGGCCCGAAGCGCAGGCTACCACATCTTGGGCGCCATCTACGACTGGGATGCCTACACGAACACGATGATCATGGGGAGCCGTGTGGACGCCGCCCTCGGTCGTGGTCCGCTTTCCCTCTACGACAACTACTTCTTCGCGCCCCTGCCCGACACGATCGTCTATAACGAGAACCTTTTCGGGCTTTCCCTCATCTTCGCACCGCTCTACCTCTCGACCGGCAATCCTCTGTGGGCTTACAACGTCACGCTCTTGAGCTCGTTGGCGCTCTCTGTCTTCTTCACCTATCTATTGGTGCGCAGGCTCACGGGGAGCGGTCTCGCTGGCATCTTGGCTGGCGTCGCCTTCGCCTTTAGTCCGTACGCCCTTTTCGAGATCGGCCGCATCCAGCTTGTCGCGACCCAGTGGATTCCAGCCTGCTTCCTCATGCTCCACCGGGCCATCGAGGAACGGCGCCTTCGTGACGTGATCGGTTTGTGGCTCTGCTACCTCTTGCAGATCGGCACCTCCCTCTACTACGCCATGTTCTTGGTCCCGCTCCTGGCGGTAGCGGGTGCCGTCCTCCTGGTGCGTCATCGCCCGCCGCGTCAGCTCTACGTGCAGCTCGCCGCCGTCGGTGCTGTGGCGGGGGGTATCGCGCTCCTCATGGTGTATCCCTACCTCACGGCGCGAGATACGTTCTCCCTCGAGCGCAGCCTGGCCTTCGCCTCGAGCTACGACGG
This sequence comes from Pseudomonadota bacterium, assembly GCA_023398955.1. Taxonomy (GTDB): domain Bacteria; phylum Myxococcota_A; class Polyangia; order Polyangiales; family Polyangiaceae; genus JAEWRL01. Next base: position 17,478 of record JAEWRL010000208.1, on the reverse strand, counting down.
CAAGCTCAGCTTCTTCGGCAACGTCCACGAGACGAACCGTACCCTGACCGGCATGCATCACCAGGCGGAGCTGCGGGGCGCCCACGAGGAGATCGCGTTTCCCGGTTTCACCGTCCTGGCTCTGCTGCTGCTGGCGCTCGGGGTGCCCTTGGGCTGTTCCATCCAGCAGCTGGGCTGGCGCCGGATCGCCGTCACTACCTGGCGCTGGGCGGCAGTCTTCGCCCTCACGTTCACAGTGTCCGTGCTCACCGGCAGCATGCTCTTCGGTGCCTTCGTGTTCGCGCTGGGAGCTTGGCTCGAGGTGCGCCAGGCGCAGGCGCTCCCCTTCAGCGGTCAGCGCGGCCTGTATTTGGCCCTCTTATTGCTCGCCGTCGTCATGTTCCTCGGGCTCCAGCCCATGACCTACGAAGGCGAGCCCGTGCGAGGGCTCTACTACTACTTTCACACCTACTTCCCCGGCTTCAACGGCATCCGCAAGGTGAGTCGACAGGCGGTGATGACGACCTTCATCACGGCCATCGTGGCGAGCTTCGGCGCTGCCTGGCTCTTCTCGAAGGTGTCGCGCCCTTGGGCGAAGGGTGTCGTCCTGGCTGGGCTGCTGGCCCTGAGCACCTACGAGCTGCGCTCCTTCCCCCATCCCCTGCGCGCCGTGTGGGCGGGGCCGACCGTACCAGAAGCCTATCGCTTCATGGCGACGCTCCCTGAGGACGACCTCGTCGTCGGTCTGCCCCAGAACTCGGGAGCTCGGCTGTTCCGCGGCGATCACGGCCTGACTCTCCACAACTACCTGATGCTCTACCACAAGCACCGCTCCCTCAACGGCCAATCGAGTTGGGAGCCCCCGGTGACGGAGCTCGTCAATCTGGCCCTTCTCCACCTGCCCGACGAGGGTGCGCGGCGCATCCTACAGAGCCTGGAGGCTCGTCACCTCGTGGTGCACGCATGGGCTCTCGAAGCGCACAGGCAGCGCCTCCCCGAAGAACTGATGCGGCAGCCCGAGCACTATCGGCGTATCTTCCAGCGCGGTGGAGACAGCGTCTTTACCCTCGCCGCCCCCAAGGACCCGTCCCTGGAGCTCGCGAGCACTCCGCAGCTCCCTGCCGCCTCCAAGGCGATTCCAGGGCGTGAGCTCCGCGCCCTTAGCAACCTGGACGGGCGCTGGGCGTCTCACGCCATCGACGGCAACCTGGACACGGCGTGGTCGGGACGGCTCGCCCAAGCTCCCGGGCAGTACTTCGAGCTGGCTCTGGAGCGGCCACAGCCCATCATCGCCTTCGAGATCGAGAACCCGCAAACGCTGACACACCTGCCCATGTCCTTCGAGCTCAGCACCGCACTCGGAGGCTCGGGCTGGCAGACGGTCGCCCAGCAGCCGAAGCTCCGCGTCTACCGGGACTTCGTTTTCTCTCCGAAGACGTTCGTCTTCCGCATCGTGCTTCCAGCGCCAGTCGTTGCGGATCGGCTTCGGCTCACCCTAGGCCAACCCGTCCCGGGCCGGCCCATGACGATTCACGAGGCACGTGTTTACGCGGCCGAGTAGTGTCCGTTGAGCTTCACGCATGCGTCGCGCGGCAGATACTCGAGGTGGCCTGGTGAGCGTCGCTCAAACTCCCGTCTTCCCGATCCAGCGCTCGACCGCAGCAACCAAGGCGGCCCCCGTCGTCCCCTTCGCGATGTAGCCATCGGCGCCGCTCTGCACGACGTCTTGCTGCAGCAACTTCGGTTCTCGACCAGAGTAGAGCAGGATGGCACACCCCGTCGGAACATAGCGGCGTCCTAGGCCGACGAGCTTGGCGCCGTTCACGGAGCCGAGCCCCACGTCGAGCAGAATGAGACAGGGGCGCGACTCCCGGATGGCCTTGATGAATCCGAAGGGACTGTTCAGGGCGACTACCTTGACGCCGGTGCCACTCAGCGAATGGGTGACCGCTTCGCAGGCGAGCTCACTGTCGTCCACTACCAGGACCGTCTTCGCGGCTCGAGAACCCACCATCACATCGCTTCCTTCGAGGCTGTCTCGGTCTCCCCGTCCAGGTGCGCTTTCGTTGCTCGAAACAGGACCACCAGCTCTGCCACCTGTGGGCCGACGTCGAGGTTCCCCGCCTTCGCCATGCGCTCGACCTCGGCGGCCGTGTCACCCAGGCGCTCCGCACCGAAGCTATAGCTGCCGCCTTTGAGCCGGTGTGCCCGCTTGGCCAACACGTCACCGTCCCCGACGGCCGCCGCCTCCTCGATGGCATCGAGATCCTCCTGGGCGTGAACGGCGAAGAGCTCCTGCATACGCGGCGACCTCGGGGTGTCGGGATCGAGCAGGCGACGACTCGATTGTGTGTCAGCCGCTGGACGAGCGGAACGCCGCACGGTGGATACGTCGTCGGGAGCCAACGACGCCGGAGCGCCCTGAAAACGCCTCGCGGTGCTGAGCCATTTGGCGAGAAGCCCCCTCAGGGCCGCTATCTGCACGGGTTTGGTCAGGAAGTCATCCATGCCCGCCCGAAGCACCTTGTCGCGTTCGTCGGCGAGGGCGTGGGCGGTCACGGCTACGATGGGCGTCCGCTCGCGGTGTTGATCGGCCTCGATGGATCGCCAGCGCCTCGTCGCTTCGTAACCGTCGAGCACGGGCATCTGGCAGTCCATGAGCACTAGCGAGTACTCCTTGGCGCTCAAGGCATCCAGGGCCTGCTGCCCGTCGGCGGCCAGATCGTGGTCGAACCCCATGGCCTGCAGCATGTCCTTCATGACTTCTTGATTGAGGGGATGATCCTCGACAAGCAGCAGCCGAAAGCTCTTGGTGTCGCTCGGCCCGGCCTCGCCCCGCAGAGCGCTCTCCGGCTGGGGCGCCGCCGAGGTCGCGGAGGTGCGCAAGCCAGGAAGAGCAGCCTCGAGGTCGGCCTGCTTGATGGGCTTGACGAGCACCTTCTCGACCCACTGGGGCAGCCCTTCCGCCCGCACGGCGTCGACACCGAGCGATGTCAACATGATGATGTGCAGGTGCTGGAGCGTCCCACTCTGGCGGATGCGCCGAGCAACGTCGAGCCCCGACATGCCGGGCATCTGCATGTCGAGCACCACTGTCGTGTACCGATCGCCACGCGCGTGAGCATCCTGGAGCATCGTCAGCGCCGCTTCCCCCCGATCGGCGCTCCCGTGGCGGACGCCCCACGAGTCGAGCAGCTCTTCGAGGATCATGCGGTTGGTCTCGTTGTCGTCCACGATGAGCACGTGCTCGTCCTCAGCGTGAAACTGCTTGGCGGGCCTCACGCTGGAGCTCCGCGCGAGGGGCACCTCGAACCAGAAGCAGCTACCTTCGCGGGGGGTGCTGTCCACCTCCAACCTGCCGCCCATCAGCTCCACGAGGCGCCGCGAAATGGCGAGGCCTAGCCCCGTCCCACCGTATTTGCGGGTGAGGGAGCCATCGATCTGGGAGAAGGCCTGGAAGAGCCGTTTGAGGTCCTCGGCGTCGATGCCAATCCCGGTATCGACCACCTCGACGCGATAGACGCCGCGCTGCTGGGTGCCGCCGCGAGGCGTCATGCGCACCACGACTTCCCCGGACTCGGTGAACTTCACCGCGTTCGAGAGCAGGTTGGCGAGCACCTGCCGCAGCCGGTCCCCGTCACCGACGAGCCGAGCGGGCACGTCCGGATGGACATACGTGGCGATCTCCAGGCCTTTGGCGTGAGCGCGCTCCGACACGAGCACCGCGAGGTCCTCGACCAAGTCCCGCGGTGAGAACTCGAAGCTCTTGATCTCGAGCTTGGCCGCCTCGATCTTGGAGAAGTCCAGGATATCGTTGATCACCGTGAGCAGGGAGTTCGCCGAGGCGGCAATGGTACTGGCATAGCGTCGCTGTCGATCGCTCAGATCGGTCCCCAGCAGCAGCTCGGTCATGCCGATCACGCCGTTCATGGGTGTGCGAATCTCGTGGCTCATATTGGCGATGAACTGACTCTTCAGGCGCGTCGATTCGAGAGCCACAGCGGTGGTCCGCTCCAGGGAGGTGAAGGCGGCGGCGATCAGGCGAAGCAGCGGCCCGATCCTGTACCTGAAGAAGAGCATGCTGAGCAGAAGCCCCGCTAGGCACCCGGCCGCAGAGAGGATGATGACGTTCCGCTTGAGCTCCATGCCTGCCTGAAGCCGCGCCTTGGAGACGACGAGTCCCACCTTGCCGACGGTCGCAGACTCAATCGCAGATTCAGACCAGCTCCAAAGCACGCTGCTCGCTTCGTGCGCCCTTCCTTCCGGGACAGCGAAGAGGCTCGCCGTTTCGAGGGGCAGCTTGCCCCCGGTCTCGTAGAGAGTGCGGCCCTCGATGTCGAGGACGACGACCTTCGCGACGTCCGAGTCGGCGACGTAAGCCTTGACGAGAGGCAGCATGAGGCTGACGTCCTGCGCCGCTATCGGCACCTCCATCGCCTGGGAGAGCTCTAAAGCGCCGTGAACCGCCTTCCACTCGAGGTCCTGGCGTATCGATGGCGTGAGCTTGTCGAAGATGCTGGAGACGAGCAGCAACATCATCGCACCCAGTCCCACCAGAAGGAGCACGGTGAAGAGCACCAGAGCGTTGCGTATCCGCCGTCCGGAGGCGACCTGGCGGGCATCTTCACTGACGAGCTCCGTCGCATCTCCCAGGGAATCCGAACGCTCTGGGACGGCTGTAGAAGGGTACACTTTCATAATGGGATGAGCAGAGCTGGATCAGGTTTCGGGCGAGGCTGGCGTCCGCGCGCGCGCTCCGACAGCATCGCCAGTACGGCGGCCCGTCACCACGAGTGAAGGCTCCATGACCGCGAACTCAGGGGCCGGGCGGCGACCGCTGGCCGCTGCACGGCGGCAGCGACAGAGCACCCTGGCGCTTCGATCGTCGACAGTAGACTGACCGCAAGAACGCCGCCAATCAGCGTGTTCACGGGAAATTTCTATTGGGAGCGGGACGCTCCGGCATCGAGTGAACCCCCTCGCACGTCCTGACGGGTTGCGGTTCCACTACCTGAGTCGCCATATCAGCGTGGCGCAGGCCCCAACCAGTGGGGTGTTCGCACGCTGGTGTGGCACGGAAACGCACCCGCTGCGCGCCGCAACGACTGCGCCCTGTGTTCTGCCGCGATATCCACCTTGACGCATGTCCCTTCTCGCGAACCGGAACTGTGACAATCCAGGAGCGACTCCATGACGAAGCATTTCTTGTCCGCAGCCTGCATCATCGGAGCCGTGTTCGCCGGCTGCTCGGGATCCAGCGACGACGATCCGGAAGGGCAAGCCTCTTCCTTCGGCGGAAGCGGTGGCGCCGTGGCGTCCGGAGGGAATAACGGCTTGGGAGGCCCAGCGACGGGCTCCTTCTGCGATGTGCAAGCCTTGCTCGCCAGCCGTTGCCAGAGCTGTCATTCTGCCCCACCCCAGGCAGGCGTGCCCATGCCGCTCGTCACCCATGAGGATCTCGCGGCGCCCGCGGTAAGCAATGCCTCAATCCGGGTCGTGGATGCGTCGCTGGCGCGCATGCAAAGCACAGTGGCACCAATGCCTCCCGCCCCTCTCCCGCCGCCGACGAGTGAGGAGATCGCCGTGCTCCAGGCCTGGGTGGACGCGGGACTCCCCGCCACTTGCGATGCACAAGCCACCGGCGGCACCAGCGGAGCCCCGTAAGCTCGCGCCCGCGACGGCGGGCCAGCGCCGCCTTCGAGCGCACGCTAGCGCCAGGACCGTAACCCGCGGGGCAGCACCCGGGCAACTCGTCCGAGGGGCAGTTTCCCTGTCCCGCTCCACGCGGCGGCGAGCGCGAGCCACAGCTCCGCGGCTCCGACAGCATCCCAAAGGGCACTGTGAGGCGGATAGCTGGGGAGGGCGAAGCGCGCCCGAGCAGCGCTCAATCGGAGCTCGGCGGCGCGCACCGGCTGCTGGCGCCGTCGCCCCTGAACCTCCAAGAGCTTCAGGGTATCGATGCACGGCCACGCCAAGGCCCCCCCCAACACGGCGCGGCAAGCCTCGCACAAGAAGGCAGCATCCAGAGGAGCGTGGTGCGCCACCAGGACCCTTCCCCGCAACGCTTCCAGCAACTCTTCCAGGACGTCGGCAAGAGCAACGCCGCGCGCGGCTCTGTCATGGCTGACTCCATGCACGCGGATGGAGTCGCCGGTCAACTTGCCCTCGGGCGCTCGAACCACATGGTGCCTGGCGCTCGACAGCTCGATGCGCCCCGAGTCGATCGGCACCCACGCGGCGCTCACAAGAGCGTCGCTCGACGGATCCAGCCCCGTCGTCTCGAAGTCGACGGCCAACAGCGCCGCGGCATTCGCGTCGCTGGCTGCCTCGGGCCACGGCTCGGCCAGGAGCGTCCGTAGGGGTCCAGGGGGCGCCCTCCGGAGTAGGCGCTGCCGCGCGAACACCCATAGCCAGTTCATCCGCTCAGATTCCCCAGCTGATGGCTGTGCTCCAGGTTTCCCTGAAAGATCCCCACCACCCGGAAGGCGTCGCGGAGCTGACGCCGTTCCACGCCCGAGAGCTCCGCCGGCCTCAGATGATCGTCGACCGGGCGAGCGCTCTTCACGCAACGCACGTGATGGCGCAACCGCTCTCGCTGTACGATATCGAGCGCCTCCGAGACCTCCTCGTAGCTGCTCTCGTTGAGGCGACCGTGCTGGCGCGCCCATCGGAGTCTCGCGCGAGTCCCTGGCTGGGCACAACCCGACTCGAGGGCATAGACGCGCGCCAAATCAACGATAGGGATGACGCCGCGCCGCTTCATGTCCAATGTCTCTCGGTGCTCGCCGCTCGGCTCGACCACCAGCTGGCGGAAGAACCCGAGAGGCGGGCGCCTCGCCAGGGCATCGCGGGCGAGGTGCGCCACGAACAGTGGTCGCCGTGTGACTCCCTCGATGACGCTCCGCTGGAGTCCGGACAAGAGCTCCCCCCTGCCGTCGATAGCACGCGAATCGCAGAATATGGCTCCGCGCAGGACGGCAGCGCGGCTCGGTTCGTCGATCCAGCCGCGGAACTCCCTGCGCCAGGCGTGCAGCGGCTTGCGGCAAGACTCCCGGCTCGCCATGGTCCCTCCCCGACAGAGCGAGTAACCGCACGCATCGAGACCTGCGCAGACTCGCTCCGCCAAGGCAACGAGGCCAGGAGCCGCGCCTTCCAAGTGGTCGGAGAGGATGAGGCCATTGTCCTGATCGGAATGGAGGGATCCCTCGTGCCGTGCCTGCGACCCAAAGGCGACCCAACACCAGCCTTCCTGAGGCACCTCGAGTCCTTCGTCGCGAAGCTCCCGACTCACCAACGCGATGAGCCGACGCGTGATCGCATCCTCCAGAGAGGTGAGCACGGCGTGTACCTCCCCGCAGCCGATGCCCGCTTCCACGAGCTGCACGAGCACACGTGGCCGCTGCGCGCTGACCGCCACCAGCCCTCCCAGCTCGCTCTGACGCTGGATGTCGTTGAGCAGGTAGACCGGGTTCTCGGCGCGAGCGCGCATCCAATCCGTCAGGGTAACCACCCCGACGGGCCTGCCTTCCTCCAACACGACCAGGTGGTGAACCCCGTGCTCTACCATCACGACAAGCGCTTGCATCAGCGATGCCTCGGGCGTGATGGTGACGACCGGCGTGCTCATGATCGTGCGTACGGGGTCGTCCGCGCTGCGCCCTTCGGCGACGACCCTGTTGCGCAGGTCTCGATCCGTGACGATACCTAGCAGCTCGCCCCGCGAGCTTCGCTCCGCGGCGGAGACGACGACGACGCTCGAGACGCGGGCTTCGCTCATGCGCCGCGCCGCCGCCCGGATGCTCTGGTTCGCGGCGATTTGCACGATACTGCCCTGGAGCAGCGACGAGACCCGCGTGGAGAGGGCGTCCACCTGCGCGGCCAAGCCGCCCGTCTCCAAGCGCTCTCGCGCTCGAAAGATCGCCTCGCCGCTTCGGAGGCCGAGACGCTGACCTTCGAAGAAGGCACCGAGCAGCGGCGCATGCGCGCCCAGTTCACGGAACTCCGAGGAGGCCACGGAGTACAGCAGCGTGTCTTCCATGGCCTGCCAGACGAGCGGAGGGTCGGGCGCGGCGGCCTGCGCCATGACGAGAAAGGCCCCGAACGTGTCTCCCTCGCCGTAGTGAGCGAGCAGCGCGCCCCCCTCGCCAGCCTCCCGAATGGCGCCCGAGCGTACCAAGTAGATCCGGGCCTCCTCGCTGGAAGTCAGCGCGAGCCGTGCTCCTCGCCGCAGGTACTCGATGCGAACCAAACGCGCGAGGCTCTCCCTTATGAGCGGGTCCAGGGCAGAATACGGAGCGTGCCGCTGCAGGAAGTCCAGGACGGGGTCGAGATCGCTCCGGTCCAACATGTCAACCTCGAGGGTAGCACCGCGCGGCGCGGCTCGGACAACGATGAGGGAAGACCTCTGCCAATCGCGGAGGACTCCCTGACCACCGGCAAGACGCGTTACGAAAGGTAGCAGGGGTGTTACCTTTCGTAACGCGTGCGGGACCATCCTCCGACGAAGAAACCTGGCGATACCTGCGCCCCCGAGCCTGGGCACGTGCCTTGCTAGGCAGAGCCTCCCCGTAGCGGCGTCGCACCGGGATGGCGCCACTGGCAGCAGAGGGTGCACTCATGGATAGCGAGTCAAGGAACGACCCACAGAGGGAGAAACAGCGTGATGAGTACTGGCGGATCAACCTCAAGTACCTCGTCGTACTGCTCGGGGTCTGGTTCGTCGTCTCTTACGGCTTTGGGATCCTGCTGGTGCAGCCTCTCAACACGATCACCGTGTTCGGATTTCCGCTCGGGTTCTGGTTTGCTCAGCAAGGTTCCATCTACGTCTTCGTCGTCCTCATCTTCATCTACGTGTGGCTGATGAACCGCCTCGATAAGCGCTTCGACGTCGAGGAACGATAGACCCAGGGTCACCCTCCCACGCACGCCCAACAAAGCACAGACCGAAACCTATGTCCCTCCAAATCTGGACTGCCATCGCTGTCGCGCTCTCCTTCGCCATTTACATTGGGATTGCGATCTGGTCTCGCGCCACCTCGACCGGTGAGTTTTACGTGGCGGGCTCCGCCGTGCCCCCAGTCGCCAACGGCATGGCGACCGCCGCCGACTGGATGAGCGCTGCTTCGTTCATCAGCATGGCGGGTATCATCTCGTTCCTCGGCTATGACGGGTCCGTGTACCTGATGGGGTGGACCGGCGGCTACGTGCTCCTGGCCTTGCTCCTGGCTCCGTACCTCAGAAAGTTTGGCCGCTACACGGTGCCGGACTTCGTCGGGGCACGGTACTACTCCAACACTGCGCGCCTGGTTGCCGTCGTTTGCGCCATCTTCGTCTCCTTCACTTACGTCGCCGGACAGATGCGGGGTGTGGGCGTCGTGTTCAGTCGCTTTCTCGAGGTCGATGTCGAGAGGGGCGTCATCATAGGCATGGCCATCGTCTTCTTCTACGCGGTGCTCGGAGGCATGAAGGGCATCACGTATACCCAGGTGGCGCAGTACGTCATCCTGATCTTCGCCTTCATGCTCCCGGCCATCTTCATCTCCCTGATGCTCACCGGGAATCCCATCCCCCAGCTCGGCTTCGGGAGCCGACTCGACGGGGAGGTGGGTTCCCGCATCGCGGGAGGGGATTCGGCCTACCTCCTCGAGAAGCTCAACGGCCTCCATCGCGAGCTCGGCTTCGCCAGCTACACGGACGGCTCGAAGCCGATGATCGACATTTTCTTCATCACCATGGCCTTGATGGTGGGGACGGCGGGCCTGCCCCATGTCATCGTGAGGTTCTTCACCGTGCGGCGTGTCCGGGACGCTCGGCTCAGCGCGGGTTATGCGCTCGTCTTCATTGCCATCCTCTACACGACAGCGCCTGCCGTCGCCGCCTTCGCCCGCACAAACCTGATCGATGCCGTCGACGAGGCGCAGTACCAAAACAGCGGCGAGACCACGACCAAGGCCGTCCCGGAATGGTTCAAGAACTGGGAGAACACGGCGCTCCTCGCCTGGGTGGACAAGAACGACGATGGTCGCATCCAGTACCGGAGCGGTCCGGCCTTCGAGGGCAAGCCGGCGTTCCAGGAGAATGGAGGCGAGCCGGTGCGCGGATCTCTCGGACAGCGCCTGATAAGGAACCCGCCGACCGACAACGAGAACGAGCTCTACATCGACCGCGACATCATGGTGCTGGCCAACCCGGAGATCGCCAATCTTCCGGCGTGGGTCGTGGCGCTCGTCGTCGCGGGAGCCCTCGCGGCTGCGCTCTCGACAGCCGCTGGCCTCCTGCTCGTCGTCTCCGCCGCCATCAGCCACGATGTCCTGAAGCAAGTCTTCGCCAAAGACATCAGCGAGAAGGGCGAGCTCGTCGCGGCGCGCATCTCCGCTGCCGGCGCGGTCCTTGTCGCTGGCTACTTCGGCATCAATCCCCCCGGCTTCGTCGCCCAGGTGGTCGCCTTTGCTTTCGGCCTCGCGGCGTCGTCGTTCTTCCCTGCGATCACGCTAGGCATCTTCTCCCGCTCTGCCAACCGTGAAGGCGTCGTCAGCGGCATGGTCGTCGGCCTCGTCTTCACAGCTTCCTATATCGTCTACTTCAGGTTCCTAGGAGGCACTCCGGACGACTACTGGTTCGGCATTTCCCCAGAGGGCATTGGCACGGTGGGCATGCTGTTGAACTTCGCCGTCGCACTGATCGTGTCCCGCGTCACGCCGCCCCCACCCGAGGAGATCCGGCAGCTCGTCACGCAGATTCGGGTCCCCCGTCATTGAGTCATCACGCCGCCACCCCGGGGCAGGGCTCGCCTGAGGCGATACACCACCCGCGTCACGACGCTCGCGGCCGCGGGATCCCCATCCTGCGGCGACGTTCCCAGAGGGCCTTCCTACTGAGCCCCAAACGCCGAGCGATCTCCGTGTCCGGAAGCTCCTGCTGGTTGTCGAGCACGAAGCGCCTTACGTAGGCCTCGATGGAGGTGCCTCCACGGGCAGCGGCCAGCGACGGGCCATCGCGCCCGAGCTCATCCAAACAGAGTGCGCTGGCATCGATCCACGAGCCCTCCGTCAACACCGCAGCGCGCTCGATGGCATTCTGAAGCTCTCGGACGTTGCCGGGCCACGGATAGCCACGGAGCACCTCGGGTACGTCGGCGGCAAACCGCAGCTCGGCGCGGCCCAGCCTCTGGCGGCTGCAGCACAGCAGGTATTCAGCGATGGGCAAGATGTCTTCGGGCCGCTCGCGAAGGGGTGGTATCCGAAGCTGGACGACGCACAGACGGAAGTAGAGATCCTCCCTGAAAGTGCCCGCCGCGACCATCCGCGGAAGGTGGCGATGGGTAGCGGCCACGAGCCGCGCGTCGACGCGCTGGGGGCGATTGGCTCCGACGGGGCGAATCTCCGACTGCTGAAGCCAACGCAGCATGCGTGCTTGCGCCGAGAGCGGCAGCTCACCAACCTCATCGAGAAACAGGGTACCACCCTCCGCGCTCTGGATGAGTCCCACGTGGTTCTCGATGGCACCCGTGAAGGCGCCTCGCTGATGACCGAAGAGCTCCGACTCGAAGAGCGCCTCGGGAATGGCCGCACAGTTGACGGCGACAAACGGAGCTGTGTGACGTCGGCTCTGCTCGTGCAGGGACCTGGCGACGAGTTCTTTGCCGGTGCCAGACTCCCCCAGGATCAGCGTGGTTGCCGGCGTCGGAGCCACCCTGGCCACACGGGCGCGCAGCTCCTGGAGGGCAGCGCTCGTCCCGATCATCTCGATGGAGCCGGCAGTGGGACGCCGCGGCCCGCCGCCGCGAACCAGGCCGCTCGTCGAGTTCTGGAGACTGACAGGTCGCCGCGACAAGCACCCCTTCCCCACCGCCGTATCGAGGACGCGCCGCACCGTCTCCAGTGGCTCGCGAGCCTCGAAGGGCTTCGTGACGTAGTCGGCAGCGCCTTGCTTCATCGCCTCGACGGCGGACCTCACCGTTCCATAGCTCGTCATGATGACGACCGGAGTCCCCGTCGACGCTTCCAGGAGGGAGGTCCCGTCGCCGTCCGGCAGGCGGAGGTCGCAGAGGAGCAGATCGAATTCGTCGAGCGCCACGGCGTGGGCCTCGGCAAGGCTGCCAGCTTCGACGACAACATAGCCGGAGCGCTCGAGAGAGCGGCGGAGCTCCTGGCGGATGACTCCCTCGTCTTCGATGACGAGGATCTTGGGCGGTGCGGGGGGTGAGCTAGGCACGGGCAGGCTCCGAGAGGTTCGGGGTCCCGATGTGCACGAAGGCGGCGGCGGGCGCCTGCAAGATCGGCAGCCGAACACGTATGCGCGTCCCCGTGGCGCCGGTCTCGACGACGTCAAGGGTGCCACGGTGCTCCCGGACGATACTCCTCGCGACGGCGAGACCGAGCCCCGTCCCCCCACCCGAGCGGCTGCGGGTGAAGAACGGTTCGAAGACGCGCTCCAGATGTGCGGCAGGGATGCCGTGCCCCGCATCCATCACGTCGAGCTCGATGGCACCGCCCTGCGTCCGAGCCGAGAGTTCCACCCTGCCCCCCGGGTCCGAGGCGTCGCACGCGTTGGTGACCAGGTTGGTGATGACCTGGGCCAGGCGCCGGGGATCGCATTCCACGCGCTCCTCGAGGCTGCCGCTCAGGGCAAAGGTCACGTGGCGAGCTCGCCCGTTCAGGCTCACGAGGTCTAGGGCATCCTGGAAGAGCGTCTGGATGCTCACGAGCTCGAGACGCATGGCCTCCGTCGGCGTGTCGCTGCCCGACCGACTGAAGTCCTCCAGCGACTCGAGAATCCCTTGGACGCGCCTCGCCTCCCTCACGATGACGGCAAGGCGGTCTCGGACGTCCGCGTCGTCAACGTCGTTCTGCAGATTCTGGGCTACCATCAACAGACCCGTCAAGGGGTTGCCTATCTCATGGGCCACCGCCGCCGAGAGTCGGCCGAGGGAGGCCAGTCGCTCGTGGTGGGCGAGCCGCGCTTCCAGACGATGCCTCTCGCTCAGATCCTCGAGCATCAGCACAGTGACACCGTCCTCCGCGCTCCCATTACAGCGGGTGACACCGAACCGCTGCTCTTTCACCACTGTCTCCAGCGTCCCCTGCCCGTTTGCGACGGCCTGTCGCAGAACAGCGCAGGTGATTTCGCTCCAGGGTGGGGGTAGCTCCCGCACGTCGACGCCGAGGGCGCGCTCGCAGGAGAGCCCCGTGAGCTGCACCAGGCGCTGGTTCCACATTACGACCCGTCGCGCCTCGTCGAGAGCGCAGACCCCAACCGGCAACTCATCCATCACCCTCTCGAGGATCGCACGGACCGGCCCCTTTGGAACCAAGTCCTCCGCCTTCTGACCCGACACGTGGAGGGAGGACACCAGCTCGGCAAGGTCGCTCATGGACGGATCGCGGCCGGCACTCCCGACGAGCGTGCTGGCCATCAGAGGTCCGATGAGACCCGTCAGGTTTCGCTCGACACGCCCAGATAACCGGCAGAAATCCTCATGGGTGAGCGACTCGGCAGACATCCCCAAATCGCTCAAGGCGCGCCGCAGCTCGAGCGTCGTCGCCGCCGCTCCCAGAAGTGGGGAAAGGCGTTCGTGCAGAGTGTTCAGATCGTGCTCAGTCCCTGGCCCCTCAGCTTCGCGCCCTGAGCGCGCTTGCGGGAATGCCAGCGACAAACCGATGGCCGCGCTCGCGTTGAGCCCCAGACTGGCATAGGTGCAGGTCGCCCACAGCGGCACCCCCGGAGCGAGCCAGTGGCCCGGGTCCCAGCTGGGCCAGAAGAGCACCGGCAACATGAGGAACGCCCAGGTGAGGCTACCCAGGATCAGGCCCGCCAGAATCCCCCCGCGCGTGGCTCCCCGCCAGAAGATCACCCCCGCGAGCCCCGGGAGCAGTTGTGCAACCGCGACGAAGGCCGTCAAGCCGAGCTCCACGAGACCTCCGCGGTAGTCCAGCGCCTCGAAAACGACGTAGCCAGCCCCTGTCACAGTCAAGACGAGCAGCCGCCGCGCCCAACGCAGGTCGCGGTACAGGTCACGCCTCACCGAGCGCAGAGCGACCGGTACCACTGCGTGGTTGAGCAACATGGCGCTCAGCGCCAGGGAGGTGACGATGATCATCGCACTCGACGCCGACAAGCCGCCAATGAACACCAAGAGCGCGACACTGGGCCAGCGCGACGCGATGGCAAGCACGTAGAGATCCGGATCCAGGTTCGGAGCAATCACCGTCCCAGCCCAGAGCAGTATGGGCGTGCCTCCATAGAAGAGCAGCATCAGCGCCGGGAAAAGCCACATCGCGTGATCGAGCGCCTTCTCGTTGGTACACTCGGTGAAGGCCATATGGAACTGGCGCGGAAGTAGGAAGGCCGCGCTCATCGCCAGGACGAGGAGGGTGACCCATGCCCCGCTGCGCACCGGTTCGTAGAGGCGTTCGAGCGCCTCGGGATGAGCCTCTACCCAGGCGTTCAAGCCCGACATTCCCCCGAACACGCCGCTGACGGCCGCTGCCACGACGACCACGATGGCCACCAGCTTGACCAGGGACTCCAGGGCGATGGCCGCGATGAGTCCAGGGTGTTGACGCCGCGCGACGTCGTGCCGGATACCGAACAGCAGTGCAAACAGGGTGACGACGCCGAGATAGATGCCCCCCACACCTGCGCGAACGTGCACGTCCCCCGACAGAGCCGACATGGCCTCGGTGACCGCACGGAACTGCAGGGCCAGATAGGGCAGACTGCCGGCGACCAGCAGGAGCGTGACGACCAGGCCGAGCCCTCGACTCCCGTAGCGGTAGGCGAACAGATCGGCAACGCTGGACAGCTGACGTTCCCGGACGACGCGTAGAACCCGCCTCCAGACGAGCGGGACCAGTAGACAGGAGAGCATCACACCGAGGCCGATGGCAGCGTAGCCATAGCCATGATCCCGCGCGTAGCCCACGCTGCCGAAGAACGTCCATGACGTCGCGTAGACGCAGAGTGACAGCGAGTAGACGAGCGGATGCTTCACCAAACGCGAGCGCACCAGGACACTCCGCTCGGCGGCCTCTGCCACCACGAAAAGCAGGCCTAGGTAGGCAACGCCCACCAAGAGGAGCATGGCCGGGTCAAGCACTATGGCGCCTTCGTGCCGCCGCGACCCAGGCCGCCATGACGACGACCGACAACCAGAGAGCTGAAAGCGTCCACCACGGGGCGGCGGAGCGTGCCCACAACCCTCGCAATGGAGAAACCAGCACCAACGTCGCGACGAGTAGAATGCCTATCGACGCACCCCGCTGTCGATCCGAAGCGGAGCGCTCACTCACGGGCGTGGACACTACCACCATGTGATGTGCAGCAGTGTTCTCGGCAAGCCGAGACCAACCGAGAGTCGCGCCTAGAACCGTGACGCTCGCGTCAGGAAACCAACACCGAAGCACTCATTGACCCGCACGTCAAACCGCCTACTCGGTGCCCGTTCTGCTCGTTTCCGCTGCAACACGGGTGGGGAGGAGCTTCGCTGCCGCCGCGGTCAGGGCTAGCGCGTCGTATGGCTTGGCGAGGAACGCCACGCTTGCCCCGTCTCCTACGAGCGCTGCCAGCTTGCCTGCATCCGGGGGGTATCCGGAGGCGAGCAGCACCGGTGTGCGCGGAGCCGGTCCCAGTACCGCCTGCAACATAGCCAGCCCGTCCATGTCTGGCATCACTAGGTCGATGATGAGGAGGGAAATGGCGTCCCCCTGTCCCTCGAAGATCTCGAGCCCCTCGCGAGCGCTGCTAGCAGCCAGCACCTTACAGCCCATCGCGCGCAGCATGCGAACCCCTGCCCGCAGCACGAGCGGCTCGTCATCGACGATGAGGACCGTCGCCCCCTTGAGCAACCTGGGATCAGCTGCCTCACCGTGGCGATTCTCGGGCGGGGCCGCACCGACCGGTGCCTGCAGAAAGGTCAGGGTGATGGTTGTCCCCTCTCCTGGCCGCGTAGCTAGCGCGACCGAGCCTTCCATTGCTTGAACCGTCCCGTAGACCATGGCGAGGCCCAGCCCGGTACCCCTGCCTGCAGGCTTCGTGGTGAAGAAGGGCTCGAACGCGTGCTCTCGAACATGAGCTTCCATACCGCTGCCGGTGTCGGCCACGCTCACCGAGACGCGGCCGTCCGTGCAAGCCGTCACGATCGTCACCGTGCCCTGGTCATCCATGGCGTCGAGGGCGTTCAGGCACAGATTCATGAGGGCATGCTCGATCTGCGCCTCGTCGCCGAGCATCATGGGCGCTGGCTCGCAGAGCCGGGTCTCGAACCGCACGTCTTTGCGCACGGCACGGGTAAGCAGGGCGAGCACCTCCCGCACGACGGCGTTGAGAGAGAAGACCTGCTCCTGGCAGCAACTCCTGCGGGCAAAGCCTAGGAGGTTGCGGGTGAGTTGGGCCCCCCGGTCACAGGCGAGAGCGATATTCTCCAGATCCGGGAAGGGGCGCCCGAATGCGTTCAGCTCGTGCCGTAGCGCGAACGTCGAGCCCATGATCGCGTTGAGGGTGTTATTGATGTCGTGCGCGACGCCCGCTGCCAATCGCCCGACGGCTTCGAGCTTTTGCGCCTGACGCAGGGCAGCTTCCATCTCCCGACGCTGCTCCAGGAAATGGCGCAGCCGATCCGCACCCCAACACACGGTGGTGGTCACGAGGAGGGAGACGAACGCCTTTGGGAGCCCCTCCGCGCGAGGCATGCCCGTGAGGTGCCAGAACACGACAGCGCTGACTGTCGTGTTGAAGAGGATGAAGAGCACGCCAACACGAATGCCCAGCAGCAACGTGGCGACGACGGGCCCCGCCAGCACCAGCGTATTCGTCGCCTCTCCCAGCAGCGGATACAGGCCGTAGAGCAGCGCCGGATGCAGCATCGTCAGAGCCGCCACGATGGCCCACCGGGCGCGCCGTGAGAGCGGCTCACGTCCCTGTCCACCGCGCCTCGGCTCAGCATCCAGCAGCAGCCGATCGGGCTCGGAACCTAGCGCCACGGAGAGGGCTCCCGACTTGGATTGCGTGGCGGAACCGCGCTGCGTTGGCCGCAAATCGTTTGGGCGGCCGCTCCGACCATCATACCTTGAGCCATCCACCACGTGACAGGACTATCACTCGGTCGCGAAGGCCGCACGCCGTGCCATTGAGAACGCCCGGGGCAAGCGCCTTCGCCGCGCAGCGATCCCGGCGTGATTCGACAGGCGCGGCGGCTTGATGAGAGTGCATGAGTCCGAAGGTAATGCGGCACAGTGACGAGCGCGGTTTAGGGCCTTTCTCTGAATGCGGTTGGCTCTTCCGTAAACGTGCCCGTGCCCGTGCCCGAAAAAGTTAGCAACGCTGGCCGATAGCTGAGCATGGAACTGGATCATGAAAAGCTCGACGTTTACCAGCTTTCTCTCGATTTCTTCGTGCTGGCCAATGACGTCGTCGAGGGTCTTCCGCGAGGGAGGGGGCATCTGGCCGACCAGCTCGCGCGGGCATCAACATCGGTGGTGCTGAATCTGGCGGAGGGCGCAG
>JAEWRL010000202.1 GCA_023398955.1 Pseudomonadota bacterium | reverse complement strand
CGGGAAATCTGCACGTCCGGATCTGAGAGGGGCCGGGGGCAACCCCGGCCTACTCGCTATAGCCTGCCCTCCGGTTGCATTTGGCGTTGCCAGTTCCCCTGTTTGGTTCCGGCTCCGCCGGGTTAGGCCCTAGGTACCGCTCGCCAGGTGCACGTCGACCATCGCTAGGACCTTGCCGAAGGAGCACGTTGACCAGCGGAACGCCGCGTCAGGGGGCCATCGGTACTTCTACCACAACTGGTGAACCAGGGGCCGGACTCTCGACTCATAGATTCGCCGGCAGGCGAGCATGGTTGCATCTGACAGGCTTGGTAGATCGGCACCCTCGCAGTTCGCGGCAGCCTGGGCTGGGTTCCGAGCCCCGGGGATTGCGCAGCTGATCGCGTCGTTCATCAAGATCCAACGGAGCGCGAGCTGAGCCATGGTCCATCCCTCGGGCACGAGCGGACGCAGCTCGTCGACTGCGGCAAGACCAGCGTCGAAGTCGACGCCGCTGAAGGTCTCTCCCCGGTCGAACGCCTCCCCGTGACGATTGAACCGCCGATGATCGTCCTCCTCGAATGCTTGGTTTGCCGTGAGTTTTCCTGTGAGCAACCCGGACGCCAACGGAACGCGGGCCAGGACGCCCACCTGCCGCCGTTTGGCTTCAGGAAGGAAGAGCTCGGCGGGCCGCTGGCGAAACATGTTGAAGATGATCTGTACCGTCTGCACGTTCGGGAACTCGAGGGCTTTCAATCCCTCCTCCACGCGCTCGACGCTCACTCCGTAGAAGCGAAGCTTCCCCTCACGGGTCAGATCATCGAGGGTGCCGAAGACCTCGGGTCGGTAGAACACGTCCGTCGGCGGACAATGGAGCTGAAGGAGATCGAGCGCGTCGACATCGAGGTTCTTCAAGCTTCGTTCCACCCAGGAACGTAGGTTGCTCTCCGTGTACCCGGCTGCCGTTTGCTCGGGGAGCCGGCGGCCAGCCTTCGTGGCGACGTGTATCGTTTCGCGTCGTTCCTTGAGCACCCGTGCCACGAGCCGTTCACTGTGCCCATCGCCATATACGTCAGCGGTGTCGATGAAGTTGACGCCGCGGTCGATGGCTTCGTGCAGGGCAAGCAGCGACTCTCTGTCGTCAACTCGGCCCCAGCTGCCGCCGATGGCCCAGGCTCCGAAGCTAATCGTCGATACGTTCCAGCCGGTTCGTCCGAGTGGGCGATAGTGCATGTTTCCTCTCGTCTTTCTGCTCGCGTCTCGTGGCAGGCACCGGGGTCTGCCGGGGGTTGTCGCTGCCGCACTCATAACACCTCGGCTGGGCGTCGCACCACCAGCTGTCGCACAGCCGTGCCAGGCACCACGCACCTGACAGCGACTCGTGCAACGGCGCATCGGAAGGGGGAAATAGTTGCTCAGGTGGCGCCATCTGGATTGCCTTTCAGAGCGATGGGGAACAACATGCCTGCGCGCCGCGACGCGCCGAAGGTCTCTCGACCACTGGAGCGCGCCATCGGGAGTGCTCGAGCCCGGCCTGTGGCGCTGGGCGAAGGACGACAATGAGAGTCTTGTTCATTGGTGGAACCGGGATCATCAGCTCGGCATGCAGCAACCTCGCCGTCCAGCAGGGTTGGGAGGTCACTTTGCTCAACCGTGGGCGTTCCGTGCGCTCGCCGCCCCAAGGTGCCGAAGTCATTCGGGCCGACCTGGAGGATGCTGCCCAGGTGAGAGCAGCGCTGCGAGGGCGTCACTTCGATGCTGTCGCTCAGTTCATAGCGTTCACTCCCGAGCACATCGAGCGCGACATCGATGTCTTCAGCGGCGTCACCGACCACTACGTGTTCATTAGCTCGGCATCTGCGTACCAGACGCCACCATCCTACCTCCCGGTGACGGAATCGACACTGCTCAGGAACCCTGTGTGGGCGTACTCCCGGGCGAAGATTGCCTGTGAGGAGCGGCTGGTTCGCGCCTATCGGGAGCAAGGGTTCCCCGCGACCGTCGTGCGTCCTTCACACACGTACGACAAGACGCTGTTGCCCTGCCATGGGGGGTGGACGGTCGTCGACCGCATGAGGCGCGGGCGGCCCGTGGTGGTGCACGGAGATGGCTCGAGTCTGTGGGTTCTTACCCACCATCAGGACTTTGCTCGCGGATTCGTGCCGCTCCTGGGCAATCCTGCGACCATCGGTGAGGCGTTGCACATCACCAGCGACGAGACCCTCACCTGGAACCAGATCTACGAAATGATCGCGAAGGCGGCTGGTGCGCAGGCGCACCTGGTACACGTCCCGTCCGAGGTGATCGCACGCTTCGATGTCGAGTGGGGAGACAGCTTGCTGGGCGACAAGACGCACAGCATGGTGTTCGACACGAGCAAGTTGAAGCGGTTCGTGCCCGGCTACGCAACGACCATCCCTTTCGCGAGGGGAGTCCGCGAGGTCATCGCTTGGTACGATGAACATCCGGAACGCCGCGTCGTCGACGCCGCGTTCGACCACCTCAACGACGTCCTCACGGAGCGAATCGCCGCGCTCAGGCCATGAGCAGGCCGGGGTTGGAACCACAGGCCCGGTGGCGGACTCGAAGCGTCGACCCATCGGGCCCAGCCGCGAGCCCTTCCCACATTTGCAGTGTCATCGCAAAAGTCCCGCACGGCATCGAGCTGGACTGCGTCCGCGTGGTCGGGTACACGAGAGGAGCGTGTCGACGGAGATGAACGTCGAGCTCGGCGTCACCCAAGAAATAGGGAGCTCGGCGCTACTCCAGGAGGCACACTTGACTAGTCCACTGGTCGCAATCCTCTCACCTAGAACGTGTGAACATCGCTCCTGATCCTGCTCCTCCCGCGGGCGAGGTAGTGCCTGGCCAAGTGCTCGGGCGTTACGAGCTCCTGCTTCCGATCGCGTCGGGCGGGATGGCGATGGTGTGGGCTGCCCGCCTCAAGGGAACCCGTGGCTTTCAGAAGATCGTCGCTGTCAAGACGATGCTTCCGAAGCTCAGCGAGGACGAGCACTTCGAGAAGATGTTCCTTGATGAGGCTTCCCTCGCCTCGCAAATCCGTCACCCGCATGTTGTCGAGATCCTGGACCTCGGGGAACAGGAAGGCGTGCTGTTCCTGGTCATGGAGTGGATCGAGGGGGTGCCGCTCAATCAGTTGATGAAGGCCGCTCGAACTCAGGGCGGGCTCCCCATTCCAATCGCCGTTCGCATCATCATGCAAGCGTGCGCGGGACTTCACGCTGCTCATGAGCTTCGGAGCGAGCGCGGGGACCTCGTTGGTCTCGTTCATCGTGACATCTCGCCGCAGAACATCCTCGTCACCTACGATGGTGTCGCCAAGGTCGTCGACTTCGGGGTCGCGAAGGCGACCGCGTTGGGTGACGGTGCCACCGTGGCGGGGCAGATCAAGGGCAAGGTCGCGTACATGGCTCCCGAGCAGGTGAAAGGGGGAGACATCGACAGGCGTGTCGACGTATTCGCGCTGGGCATCGTCCTGTACGCGTTGACGACCGGCAAGCACCCTTTCCGCCGCGAATCCGAGGCCGCGACCATGTACCACATCTGCGCTCCGCAGCCGGTGCTGCCGCCTCGCAAGGTTGCGGACCGCTATCCGCCGCAGCTCGAGGCGGTCGTCTTGAAGGCGCTTGCCAAGGACCCGGCGAAGCGTTTTCAAACGGCCAATGACATGCTTCGCGCGCTCGATCGTCTCCCCTCGCAGTACCGAGCGAGCACGGACAGTGAGGTGGCACAGTTTCTGGAAATCATCCTGGGGGATCGCCGCCGCGCACGCAGAGAGGCGCTGGCGGACGCCATCGAACGCGCCAACCAAAACCCCAATGTCCGAACTGATTGGAGCTTGGTAGAGGGGTCGATGCCAAGCGGTATCAGCATCGTTTCTCGTTCTGGGTCCTACGTCCCCGGAACGTCGCCCACCGTCTCGCTGCGCCCGAGCATGCTGCCGCAGCATGGGTCCTTGCCGCTGTGGCGGAGCCGCTTTGCGTGGGCGCTCGGAGGGGTGGCAGTGGCGTTGGCGGGGGCCGTGGCGCTTGCGGCTTACGCCGTTGGCAGCCGGCGGGGTGCCGCGTCCACCGTCGATACCAACGCCAATGTGCCGGCGCTCAATAGCGCCCAGGTCGCAGAACCCACATCTCGAGCTGCGGCGCCAGAGACCCCCGGCGCGACGGAGCGGCAGCGCTCCGCTCAGCCCGGTGCTGAAACGGGCGAGCGCGAGGCGGCACCGGTGCAAAGCGCTGCCCCTGCCCGCCGACAGCCGGTGACGCCCAGTTCCCACGTGCCCTCGCAGGATGCTACTGCCGCAAGGAAAGAGCCAGGGGGCGGAGCGCGTCGCGCCGAACCAGCCGAGCCGAAAGCACCGACGAGTGAGCAACCCGAGCCTCCCGCGAAGCGGGACACATGGCGTACGGATCCGGGCTTCTGAGTGGCTGAGCGTGCCTGACGCCGAGTACGGCGTTCCTGTCCCTCGGCCACGCCGGATCAGGGATTAGAAGTCGCCTGTGACGGATAGGCCCGCGAGATCGGCGTTGGGCGCCGCCATGAGGAAGCGCCACGCGGGGTGGCTAGCGGCTGTACGTTCGGGGGTGCGCGTCAACAGGAGATACGTGCCGACTCCTGCTCCAGCGACGCCGAGACCAAGGCTCGTCCAACCAATGATCCTGTAGGTCCGGGCAGAGTCTCGCGCGGCTTGCGCCTTCGTCCAAACGTCCAGGGGTTGGTTGTCGCAGGTAGCTCCGCAGATCTGTTCGATGTCGTCCAGCTTCTGCTGCCGCATGAAGAACGCCGCGCCGCTGCCCAGCAGGAACGCGCCACCCGCTCCATACGAAGCGTACATCCAGAAGTCTCGATCCAAGACGAGCCCCTCTTCACGAGGGATGACGGCCGGCCCAGGTCCGTCCTCAGCCGCGGGACTGTCGTCGGGCTCGGGGTTTGCTTGCAGTTCCACGACAAGCGTCTCTGCCTCCCCTTCGCCGAGCGTGATGGTTCTCGCGAAGGGTTCGTGGTCGGGCGCGGTCGCACGCACCGTGTGAGGGCCCGGGTCGATGGGGAACTCCTCTCCAATGGAGCTCGCGCCGAGGGTGACCCCGTCGAGCTCGATCGTCGCCGCTTCGGCTCCCTCTCCCCGTGTAATGGTCAAACTGGGGATGCGCGTGCGCAGGTTTTCGATGCCCTCCTCTACCTCAGCGCGGAAGCCTGGTCCCACGCTGTCCGCGTCGGCCAGGGCTAGCTTGTAGCCGCCCAGCGCCGCCACAAGCTTTCCCAGCTTCTCCTCGCAAAGTGCGATGTGGTAGCGCACCTGAGGTGTCATTCGGACCTGGCCTACCTCCCGGAAGCGCTGCAAGGCCGCTGCCCAGTTGCCAGCCTGCTCGAGCTCCGTGCCCTGTTGGAACTTCGCCCGAGCCGCAGAGAGGGCGTCCTCATCGGGCTGCGCCGAGCAAGGTGCCACCAGGTGGCTGGTAGCGAGTACTATCCCTAGCGCGACGGCCAGAGGGGCTGTGCGACGCGCGGGTCGGAGAATGGAGAACATCGAGAAGCATTCTACAACGAAAGATCGGCGGCTTAGCCAGTCTTTGGTGGCGGATCGGTGAAGTCGGGTCGCGCGGCGAAGGCGTTGAGCCCCGGGTTGGTCAGCGGCCCAGGACGGCGCGACTAGAAGCGCGCGCGCAAGGAAACGAACGCCGCAAGCTCGTAGCTGGGGTCGGCGGAGGTCTCTTCCACGCGGAGCGCCGCGAGGGTGCCGTTCGGAAGCAGGATGGCGGCGAGCGCTTCCAGCGTGACGACGTCTCCAAGCTCGAAGAGCGCGCTGAAATCTAGCTCCTGGCCCACGAAGGAGCGCAGCCCCTCAGCCGTTCTGCTGGCGAAGCAATGCCAGTCTAGGTTCAGCGCGAGCCAGGGTTGCGGGCGAGCCCCTGCTGCTGCGCCGAAATCCGTGAGTCCACCGAAAGCTGTGTCGTTAGGGAGGTCCACGAACAAATCGAGGGCGCCGAAGTACTCGTGGTGCGAGCCAAGGGGCGCGCTGAAGCTGCCCTCGCGCGTTCCGTCGCCAGAGGCGTGCTCGAGCCAGAGGGCGAGCCGGGGCGAGAAACGCCGTGGTGCCAGGAACTCGGCGTTCAGGCCCATGAAGTAGGCCGCCACTGGCTCGTCACGCTCGATGCCGCTCTGCCCATATACTTCGGCCGAATACCGCAAGGGACCCCGCGCACCGGCGAAGAGGCCTCCGAGGGTGTAGCGCGTCGACTCGAGGTGCGAGTCGCGATCGACGAGGAATAGGACGCTTGCGTCGTGATTCGTGACCAAGGTCGTTCGGCTCACGGCGCCCCCGATATCGTGGTCTCCCTGGAGCACGTCGCGCCGCTCCGGAAACTGACCCGCGCTTCCCTCGCGCAGCTTTGCATAGAACAACGAGGCCCGTTGGGGGGGGGCATCCAGCGTCAGGAGAGCCCCATCGAAGGATCTTCCGCGCTGCCAGAAGTCCTCATTGCCGAGCAATCGTGGGTGACCCACGTCGATTTCCTGCCGGCCCACGACCACTTGGGTGCGGTCGTCGAGGGGGAGCAGGAGGTTCGCCGTGTAGATCTCGAGCGGCTGACCCGAATTGGGGAGGGAGCGCCCCCAGGCGCGCACGTCCTGCAGCGCCATCTCGAGCTGGAGGCCTTCACGATGCGAGAACTCGGTGCCGAGGCGTGAGCGTTGCGTCACGGCCGCGTCCCAGCTGGGCGCAGAGGGATCTCTCACTCCGTCCCGCCATACCTCGACGCGTGGTCGGAGATCGCCACGAAGCGTGAGCGCCCAATCGCGTCCGAGCGGAAGACTCGGAGCGGCAGAAGCCAGCGAGCTCCAGAGGACAAGGCGCACGAAGATGGAAGGGAGCGATAGCATCAGCCGCATGCTCAGATGGTGTCAGACTCCGCGTTTGCTTGTCATCTGCGATCTTGGCGCGCCGAGTGTAGCCGAGCATCGAATCAGCGCTCGCGATCCTCGAAAGGCTCCTGAAGGTCGTCGAAGCCTGGGCGCAGTCAGGCGTCGGCGTTGCAGGATCAGCCCCATGATGTCCAGCACCTGCTCGGATGCTCGCCAGCTTCATGCAGAAGCTGACGCCTGATGGCTGACACCTGGTGCGCCAGGCAAGCCTGGAAGGAGGAAGATGACGTAGCAACATCGAAAACCTAGAAGTGACCCCACAGGTGAGAGTCCTGTCCGGGAAGGCTGACCCCCCACCCGGAACCGAGTGTTG
>JAEWRL010000174.1 GCA_023398955.1 Pseudomonadota bacterium | reverse complement strand
CCCGGGACATGACGCCACCACGTACCCAGCGGTAAAGCCACGAAACACCCTTCAGTGTGCTCGTCGAGGTCGAGTTCAGGTTGCATCTCAACCTGCGCAAAAACCTGCTCGCGGTGGTGGGTCACTTCTGCCGAGCGAAACTGGGTCAGTTCTGCCAAGCGCCGAAGGATCTAGGATACCAACAAGCGCTGATCGATCGCCCGATCTGTCGATCGAGTGTGACCAGATGCCCGTCGCACGCATTCTTCAGTTGTGACAAAAAACACACCTACGACGGGCACCGGCAAGGTGCGCCGAGATGTCCTTGGAGGCAAGCGCGGAGATGGGCACCGCATGCAGAACCTGGGGGAGCAGGTGCGTCGGCCCGATCCTGCGTCAATTCGGATCGGCCGCGCGGACCCGACGTTGACAGGGGTTGCCGGTCTAGTTCCCTTCGGCGCGTTCCTGCGGCGCATTGGGCTGGACGCGGTGCTCCGAGCGTCATTCGGAGACCTGAAGCAGGGTAGCTCGGTCGTCTATCCCATGGAGTGCCAGATGAGGCTGCTTATCGACGCCAACGCGGTGGGAGAGCAACGGGTCTTCGGAATGGAAAGCCTGGCCGCCGATCCGCTCTTCGTGCAGCTTGCGGGTGGAACGGTTTCCAGTCTCGACACCTTCTATCGGGACCTCGCCCGAATGGATGACGAGAGCAACGTGACGCTGGAGCGCCTGACAGCGGAGCACGGGCTCGCTGCAGTGCGGCGCTCTGGTTCCAAGCGGCTGCACTGCGACATCGACACGACCGTGGAGACCGTGTTCGGTAATCAGGAAGACGCCGAGCTGGGCTACAACCCTCGCTATCCAGGTCGCCCTAGCTACCATCCTCTATTGAGCGTCGTGGCAGAAACACAGACCTGCATCGGAGCGCAGCTGCGAGCGGGTAACGCTGGATTGGGCGCGAATGAGGCCGCTTTGATTCAGACGCACGTTCGGCGTGTCGTCGCGAGCGTCCCCAACGATTCGGGGGTGATAGTTCGCATTGACTCTGGTGCCGACTGCACCGGCATCCTTGCTGCGCTCGATGACACTGCTGGGACGATCTTCGTCGTCAAGGCTCGACTCACGCCTGAGCTCGCCCACGCTGTGATGTCGGTCGAGAGCTCCATGCCCAACTCTGCTGACCCCACCACAACCGAATATCGTCCGTGGGGGAAAGGGGGAGGTCTATCCACGGGGCCGATCAACCCACGATAGTGGCCCCCCATGCGCTCCAAAACCCCAACTCCGCCCATCCAAACCTTTCATGGGGGGGAGCGCGCGAAATCTAGGTTCAAAGGAGGGATTCGAGTCATGGGGGGGGGCGCGCGAAATCTAGGTTCAAAGGAGGGATTCGAGCCCGAGCCCAGGGCACGGAGGTGCCCGGAGCCGGGCCCGAGCCCGAGCCCGAGCCCGAAATCTTCAAGACCATGGCGGTGAGCATGGCGACGATGTGCAGCAGAAGACCTCGGGCGCGAGCTCGGAGCGGCTCAGCGGCGAGTTCGAGTACTGCGAGTGCGTCAATGATGGCGGCGGATGCAGCCAAGGTGCAGAAACGCCCGAAACGATGTGTCTGTCCTTCCGAGAGGGCGAGTCGAACTGGGTTTTCCGAGTGCGACGACGACGGCATGGACCTTCGTGGAGGGACCTCCACGGAGCGCCCGATAGCGTGGCTTTCCCCCCTCTTTATGGCGCCAGCTGCGTCCTGATGCGCCCGCATTATCGTGGCGTCGATGGGATACCCCCTTCACTCCAACTGCTCGGGCTCGGGTTCGGGCTCGGGCTCGGGCTCGGGCTCGGGTTCGGGCTTGGGCTCGGCTTTGGCGACACTCCCCAGCTCAGTGGTGGACATCCACGACCAAGCGTGGCGGCTGTTCGAACTCGAGCACCCGGTAGCGGCCTGGTGTAGCGACGCCGAGCACCCACGTCACATGTCCCTCGAAGTCGCAGGTCAGCTCGAGCTCACGAAACACACCAAGTTCCAAGGCGCGCTCGCGCTCTGCGACGGTGGGCGTTCCGTCTGGTGTGTGCGCGTCGGCGGGTGTCAGGCGGATCTCGAGCCAGGCATCTCCGGCAAGCGGCGTCGGCTGCCCCGAGCCGCATCTCCTCACGGGCTCGTCGATGTACTCCAAGTGATACCCAGGCACGCCCTCCGCGAACTCGAAGACCAGTCGGTCGTAGTGTTCGTGACGGCCCGTGCGCACGGCCTCCAAGCGCCGCGGCGGAGTGCCAGGCCTCTCCTTCTCCAGGATCCCGGCCGTGCCGCGAAAATCATCCGTCAGAGGCTGCTCCTTCACTGCCTCTGCGCTGGGCTGGATGGTGGCGGTCGCTGGCGCCAGATCCGGTGTCTTTGGCGCGGGGGCGTTGGGTTCGCCCACCTCCTTGTTCGAGCGACAGGCGCCGCTCGCAGCGAGCACGAGGACGAGTAGAACCCTTGCGTGGTGGTGACCTGCCTGCGTCACACTCGAAGCACTGTGGGGACCAGCCTCCATGGTAGTGGCCTAGCACGTGGGACTCATCCGGCGACCTGCCAGTGTTGCCCGCTGCGTGTTTCATGGCCGTCTGTGCTTTTCGGACTCAGAGCGCCTTCGCGAAGGCGGCGACGCGCGTCGGATAGCGTCGGACGGAGCACGGCGGGCGACGTGGTGCAAGGAGCGCCCGCTGAGCGCATGCGCTCGCCTTGCTTCCGGCGTGGCGACTTATGCGAAGTCCGTGGGTGAATACGGTGAATCTCCAGGCGCAGCAGAGCTTTGCACGTATCGCTGGCCGCCTTTGGGGGACTCTTCGGACAGCACGGGATGGAGTGCCGCGCTAGGCTGAGCCATGCTTCACGCTTCGGGCGCTTCGCATGCCGCATTGCACAGCGGCTGTGTGAGGGGCGCTCACTAGGTCGAATCGGACGGCTACGATGGCACACTTCCCTTCACGATTTCGCTTCTCTCTCATTACTGCCGCCGTTGGGTTTGCTTTCGGCGGTGCTCTTGGTTGCACCTCGTCCAGTGACGACGACGGGACTGGCGGCTCCGGTCCTGGAAGTGGCGGTGTCCTGGGCACGGGGGCTGTCGGCAATGCAGATACGGGAGGTTTCGGGAATGGTGTGGGTTCCGGCGGTACCGTCGGGGGTGTGAACGACGGTACAGGGGGCGGCCTCACCAATGCGGGCGGAGCCGTTGCAGCGGGAGCCAGCACCGGCGCGGGCGGCGCCATGGGTGGTGGTGCGACGACGGGCGTGGGGGGTGAGATGGGAGCAGGCGCGAGCAGCGGGACAGGGGGCTCCGTGGGCGCTGGCGCGGCCAGTGGGGCGGGCGGGACGATGGGTGCTGGCGCATCCACCGGGACGGGCGCGACCTCCAGCGTGGGAGGCAGCCCGTCAGGGACGACCGGTGGTGCCGGCGGCGGATCGGATCCTGCTGGCTTCATCAACGAAGACGGGCGCGTTGCTGCCACTGGCAACCCCTTCGGGATCCAGGGGAACTGGTATGCGTACGGGGATGGCGTAACCTCGGACCAAGAGGGCAACCCCTATCGCGAGGGGATGTACTGCATCACCGGGAGCGCCCCGGGTGACGGGGATCATGCCGCGCATTGGGGCGCTGGTCTCGGGTTGGATCTCAACTACGTGGGCGACGAGAAGCTGCCCTATGAGTTCGAGGGTAAGATCACCGGCTTCCGCATGACCCTCGTCGGCGAGGTCCCCGCGCCGCCGCGCGTGAACTTCGTCAACAACATGGAAAACGACGTGGTGCCCTTCGTCGTCGCGACGATCGGTGAATCCGTCGTTTACTCGATCGCCGAGGCCCAGGTGCCCCTCGATTGGGGCGTGGACAACGCCGGGGAGCGCGTCGATAACGGCGTCCTCTATGCGCTGCAGGTGCTCGTCCCTGGTGCGGAGGCGGCTGGCCCCATCGATCTCTGCATCTCCGAGTTCGAGCCCATCTACGATCCAAACGGTGGCCCCGTCGTGGACGACGGCCCCTTCATCAACTCCGACGGCTACATGTTGGGGGAGAACAATGACTTTGGCATCGAGGGGCCGGTGTACGCCATCGGCGACGGCAACTCGACCGACCAGAGCGGCAATCCCTACACGGAGGGCAAGTACTGCGTCTCCGGGGAGTTCTCGGGCGCCGAGGATGACTGGGGCGCTGGTATCGCCTTCGATCTGAACAAGGCCGTCGGTGGCGGGGCGCGGGAGGCCTTCGCGCTCGGAGACCTGGCTGGGTTCCAGATCGGGCTCAGCGGCACAACGCCGGGCGCGGCCCGCATCCAGTTCGTCATCAACGAGCCACAAGAGGGCAATCAGCCGTTCCTCGTCGCGAGGCTGAACACGACGACGAACTACCGCGTCGATTGGGCCCAGGTGCCCACGAGTTGGGAGGTCTCCGACGCGGGGCTGGAGGTGGATAGCTCCCTGTACACGGTGCAGCTCTACCTGGCCGGTGACGAACCCGGGCCCTTCGACGTGTGCGTCGAGGAGTTCGTCCCGCTCACGAGCGCGGAGCTTCCGGTGGAGGCGCAGCCGGCTGCCTCGGGCTACAACGGCGCGCGGACGATCGACGAGGCGATGCTGAGCGCGGAGTACGAGACCTGGAAGTCGCGGCACTTCCTGGACTGCAACGACGGCACGGCCTGCGTGCCCCGCGACGAAGGGGACTGTATCTCTGAGGGCGTCGCCTACGGCATGCTGCTGGCTGTCGGCTATGACGACCGCGCCGCGTTCGACAAGCTGTGGGCGTACTTCGAGCGCCACAAGAACGGCAATGGGGTCATGAAGTGGCAGACGAACGCCTGCGGCAGCGCGACGAGCGAGGGTTCGGCGACGGACGGCGAGCTCGACGCCGCGATGGCCCTGATCCAGGCGAGCTGCAGGTGGGGCGGGACCTACGAGAGCGAGGCCCGCGAGCTCATCACTGCCATCAAGAACAGCGAGGTCACCTCGTGCGCGAACGGGCCGGTGCTCAAGCCCGGGGACAACTTCGGCGGTTGCAGCGAGACGAATCCCTCTTACGTCGCCCCCGGCTACTACAAGGTCTTTCAGGCGCTCACGGGGGATTCTACGTGGGGCAGCCTCGCCGACTCCGGCTACACGCTGCTCGCGACCCTGCAGTCGAGGATGAGCGGTCTCGTCCCCGATTGGAGCGACGCAGACGGCAACCCGCAGACTGGCGACCGAGGACAGTACGGTCCTGACGCTTCCCGAACGCCTTGGCGCGTCGCGACGGACTACGTCTGGAATGGCGATGAGCGTGCCATCACCTTCCTGGGTAACGTCTCGAGCTACGTCGATGCCAACGGGGGCATCGCCCGCTCATTCACGCCGAACAGCAACTACCGCGGGGGCTTGGCGCTGAGTGGGCTACCCCTGAGCAGCACCAAGGCTCAGGAGTACACGGACGCCTGGCTGACGACCTCGGTCGACGACGATAGTTACTTCCCGGGCACCCTACGTCCCATCTACCTGCTCCTCGCCGCGCACCTCTTCCCCGGCGGCTGCTGAGGGCGGTTGCTGTCAGCGGGGTGTGAGCTCTCCCAGGAACGGCCCGCCGTTCTTGAGCGAGCTCGCGCTTTGTTTCACCAGCTAGCGCTTCAGGGGGAACCTGCGCTGAATGAATCTGGTGGAGAGAGTCCTTGCGTTGGTCGTCGCGCTTGCCATCCCGGCGATGGCGCAGCCTGCCGCCTCCGGGAGCGCAGGAGCACCTGTGCGCGATACTGGGATGGCAGCTGCCGTGACCCCAGCGCGGAGCGAGGCGGAGGGTACCGCTCTCTGTCTCTTTGGTGACGCGCAGCGTCTGGCAATCGCCGAGCTCCTGGGCGCTCTGGCGCGCGAGCTGAAGCAGCGGGTCTATCTGAGCGCTGGAGACGAGGCGCGGCCGGAGCCACCGTCACTTGCCGTGCGTTACGTCGCCAAGAGCCGAGAGCTCGCCGTCAGCTACGTCAGCGTCGGGGGACGCTCGGTGACGCGGGTTGCCGTCGCGCCCGAGGATCCCGCGGCTCTGGAACGGCTCATCGTGTCCCTGGGCGGCAACCTTGCTCGCGACGAAGCGGCGGAGCTGCTCGGGCCGGAACCGTCTCCGGATTCGGAAACGGCCACCGCTGTGCTGGCTGCCAGCTCACCGAACCTTCCACCGGCCCCCGCCCCGAGTGACACTCCGCACGCTTTGCAGCCGCCGCGTGTGCAGCAGCCGTCGCGCCCGCATCACACGGCCGTTGCCTCAGCCTTCTTTCCCTTGGCAACCAATGCGGCGGAGCCGGACGTTCATACGCATCTCAGCTTCAATCTCGTTTACGGTCGCGTGGGCAGCCTGGATGGTGGGCAGCTGGGCCTTGTCAACGTGGTCACGGGCGAGGTGCTTGGGTTGGAGCTCGGCGTTCTTGGGAGTGTGGTCACCGGCGATCTCCGCGGCATCCAGCTTGGAGGCCTTGGCAGCGTGGTAGGAGGGCGCGCCCAAGCTCTCCAGGTGGGTCTGCTCGGGAACTGGAGCGGAGGTGGGCACGAGGGAGTGCAAGTTGGCGGCGCAGCAAACCTGAGCGGCGCCTCGACCCGTGGCATCCAAGCCACCTTCGGTGCGAACCTGGATCAGGGGGCCTTCGACGGTCTCCAGTTGGCCCTGCTGGGGCCCAACTACGTCGGTGGGCGGGTCCGAGGGATCCAAGGGGCGCTGCTCACGAACATCGGAACCAGGGGTGTGCAGGGGCTACAGGTAGCGGCTGGCCTGAACGTAGCGGGTGACGTCGATGGTGCCCAGATCGGTCTTGTCAACGTAGCTCGCCGCGTGCGCGGGGCACAGATCGGGCTCGTGAATGTCGCCGAGGACGTGCAGGGAGCACCGATCGGCCTCTTCAGTGTCAGTCGGAGTGGAGGCGTGCATGGTGTATTCTGGACGAGCACGGCAGCCTACGGCAATGCAGGTCTCAAGTTCTCCACGCGCTACACCTACAGCCAGTTGAGTCTTTCGGGCCACCAGGTTGGGAACCACAATCTCCTGGGGCCAGGCCTGGCGATCGGCGCGAATATACCCGCCTTCGAGCGCACCGAGGTGGACATCAACACGGGCGGCACTCACCTGTTCGCCGACACGGAGTGTTGTGGTGCCGGTCGGTTCTTTGGAGCGGTGCCCCGACGATTGGATCGCTCCCAGTTCCACCTTCGTGTCGGGCCGCGCTACTCTTTCCATCAGCATTTCGCGGTCTTTTTGGGCGCTGGGCTAATCGGGCGCCTTCTTTATCCCGTCGGCGAGGATGGTGACACAGAGGCCGAATTCAAGATGCTGCCCGAGGGCTTCGCCGGCATTCAGCTCTGAGAGGGGTCTCGCCGATGCTCCGAGAATGCTACGCTTGGCCTCGCGTGAGTTCCAGCTCGAGCATCGACTCCGATTCGGAGCTGTCGGACTTGGCCTCGGCTCTCGCCAATGGAGACGCCGAGGCTCTCCGTTGCCTCTATCGCCGCCACCACCGCGAGGTCAGGGCCTTCGCATGTCGGCTGCTCGGGGGCGACAGGTCGGCGGCGGAGGACCTGGTTCAGGATACGTTCATTCAGTTGGTGAGGAGTGTCCGCTCGTATCGCGGAGAGGCCCCGCTGCGCGGCTTCATCCTGGGCGTCGCCGCCAACTTGGCGCGGCACCGGCTGCGCGCTCGTGCGCGTCGCCATGCGCTATTCTCCCGCCTCGCCCTCCTCACCGCGTCTGAAGCCCGTGGCCCAGAGGAGCTCGTCGCCTCGGAGCAGCTCGCCACGCGGCTGAGCAAGGCCATGGAGCGGCTGCCGGTGGATCAGCGGCTGGCCTTCGTTCTCTGCGAGCTCGAGGAACGGAGCTCTCGTGAAGCAGCGGAGATCCTCGGCACGAACGATTCGACGGTGCGAGCCCGGGTCCGCGCCGCCCGCTCACGGCTACAGCGGATGCTGGACGGGGAGCACGCCCGTGGCTGACTCAGAGCTCGAGAGGGCCATTGCGGCACTGAAGGCTCGCTACGACGGCGAGTCGCCTCGAGCGGAGCAGACCGAGGCGGCCGTGCTCAGGGTCGTCCAACGCCGTGCGGACCCGAGACGGCGACGCGCGCGAGCCATCGCTTGGGTGCCCCTTGCCGCCATACTCCTGGGGACCAGTGCCTGGGCGGCCCAGTCGATCGCGCCACGCCTGCGTGGCTTCTTTGCGCTCGCCTTCGGTGGCTCAACCTCCGAGCCCTCCGCCGTGCCGGGCCCTACCGCCGCCCGCTCTCCCAAGCGTTCGCTGCCTCCGCGTGCGGTGGCACCCGACACCTCTGCCGCATCGGTGGGGCAGGGAGGGGCGCAAGACTCTCCTGACTCTCCCGACGGCGGCGAGTCCGAAGCGAAGTCCCTCCCTGGTGGTCCCCAGGGCAACACCGGGTTCGTTTCCCGAAAGGCTGGAAGCGGTCCGCAGTCCGTCCGCCCGCGGGCGAAGGAGTCCGCCCAGGAGCTCTACGACGAGGCACACAGACTGCACTTCGTCGAACGCCGGCCAGCGGCCGCTCTGGCCGCTTGGGACCGTTACCTCAGCCTCTACCCGGCCTCGGAGCTCGTCCTCGAAGCTCGCTACAATCGCTCCATGGCGCTCGTTCGCTTGGGGCGAGGGGAGGAAGCGAGAGCTTCTCTTGCTCCCTTCGCGCGCGGCGAGTACGGCACGTACCGGCAGCGTGAAGCCCAGCGACTCCTCGAGCACCTACAGGAGCTGGAGCCGGCACCAGGCGCCGACTAGGACGCGCCCCGAGGTGTGGGTCCGTGCGACGACGCTGCCCCTGAGTACGCGGACCCGGGGGTTACGGTATAAGGGCGCAGTTTGCCTGCGTCTGACTGGCGAGTTCCTCGTCTGAGCTGATCGAGGAGGTTGACTCGAGGGATCCTTTCAAGCAGTACTGGGTACCACGGAGGGAGACCAGCGGGATCCGTAATCGGCGAAGGAGCCGTGGCTATGTCTCCGCCACGTTCACTGATCGTTCATCATTGCGTCCGATAGATCCGAGGGCGCCAGGAGGGTTCATGAAGCAAACCAATTATACGCTCGTCCTGAGCACGCTAGCGGCAATCGGAGTGTTCTCGTGGTCGTTTCCAGCATCCGCAGCTTGCTGTCGACCAGAGAGGGGGTCATGCGACCTTGGGACTGTTCACCCCGAAGCTCATTGCCAGGTGGGGGAGGAGATCACGGATGGGGAGCTCAGCAATCTCATCGATTGTTGGACGTCCGGATTGATCTTCATCGATCCCCTGAATCCATTCACATACCTGGCGGCGCTCGCGGCGGGCGAAGTCTACTGCAACGGGCACTACGATGAGAATGTGTGCGTTCCCCAAGATTGGTCCGGGGTCTCCGAGGTCGCGAACGGAAGCGACGACAACTGTGATGGGCAGGGCCTAGCCGACGAGTTCTGTGACGGGGTCGACAACGATGGCGATGGACGCGTCGACGAAGACGCGGGTTCGTGCATGTTCCGGTTCCTTTTCGTGCCCGTCTGCTTCGCCGGCACTGACGCGGAGTTCCAGGCGGCCGTCGACCTGCAGAGCCAGGTCTTTCTCGAAGGCGCCGGGATCGCCGACTGCGCCCTCGACAACGTGCGTTTCGAGGTCATCCCGCCGAGCCAGGTGAACGTCCCCTGTCCGTCCGGCACCTTCAGCCCGAGCCTCGACGCCATCGAGACGGCTGCCGGGGGTGCGACCCTCGCCGGGCTTCCCGTGAACCTCCTGGACTTCGATGCACTCGCTGGGCTGACGGACCAGAACCTCGACGGAGATGTTCGCGGCGCCACCGACCGCTCCGGGCGCTTCTGGGGAGAGACCTTCGTGGATGGAGGCTCTCGGCCAGACGTCATCGCAGCGCATGAATTCGGGCACGTGCTCTTGCTCGACGACGAGTACTGCTCCGTCGAAGCAGGAGGGAGTGGCGGGTGCAACTCGGCCACGAGCATCAACTTCCTCGGCGGCGACCTCGACTGTGATCCGACTCAGACCACCTGCTGTGACGTGTCGCTCCGCAATCCCAACGCGCCGCCTGGCGAGTACGCCAACGACGGGACGGCGTGTGGCGGCGCCTATAACACTTGCTGCTTCGGCAACGCCTCGGCGCTTGACCCCACGGCAGATCCTCTCGAGAACGACCCAGCGGGGCGCTGCATCATGTCCAGCTCGTTCGTGCCGGGGCCCAGGCGCTACTGCCAGCGTTGCCTCGATCACTTCCGAGACATCAACCTCGACTGCAGCACGCGTCATGGCGGGATGGCCCGGATCCTGGAGCTCAAGGGTGTGGTGGCCCCGGGTCCCTTCCACGTGAGCTCGATGGCTTTCCTAGACGGGCGGCCGGGGCTTCAGAACGTGTCGCCCCGAACCGAGGGAGAATTCGTTCTCACCTTCCACCGGCCCGAGGATGATTCCGTGTTTGCCCAGCGAGGGCTGTATCTGCCGCAGCAGGGGAGCTCAGCCGAATTCGCGGTCTCCAGCTCCGTGTCCCTGCGGATTCCACTGCCGGACGGTATTGACGCCAGCTCGCGCATCCGAACCACGACGACGGTCGGTGGCTCCGTGGTGGGCCAAACGACGATCAACGGCTTTGCTCCCGTCGCGGACGCCGGAGCGGATCAGGTCGTGGAGTGCACCGGGCCGACCACGCCGGTCCTGCTCGATGGTTCCGCGTCGATGGACCCGGATGGTGACACCCTGGGCTACCTCTGGACTCCCACGGGGGTGACGACGGTGGAGCTCGCCCAGGACTTGGAGCTCGGCGAGCACCTCTACGGCCTCACGGTGAATGATGGCATCTACTCCGATTCCGACGAGGTGCTCATTGAGGTTCGAGACACGACCCCGCCGGTACTCACAACGAATCCCATGGAGGTCTTCGTGCTTTGTGAGGAGGCGACGATCGAGCTCGCCCTGCCCACGGTTGGGGATACTTGCTCTCCCGTGACGCTCACCGGGAACGTCATTGCGAGCACCAATCCGGTTCTCGCGGTTCCTGTCGACGTCTCTTCGGGTTCGGTGTCGCTCCCCGTGGGTGTTCACACTGTCGAGTGGACGGCGGTGGACGTCTCGGGAAATAGCACCGTGGTCATCCAGGACGTCGAGGTCGCGGCCGCCATTCATGCGCTGCAGAGGCTTGATGTGCGGGATCGTGCCGTACTGGAGTCGGCGGCGGGCCCGACCTTTGCGTCGGCTACTTCCGGTGGAAGCATCGAGATCGGCGCCAACGCCGAGACGGGGCACTTGGCTGCCACGGCGGGGGCGTTCCTGAGGAGCTACTCCGTCGTTCACGGCGATGTGCAGGTGGGCGGGACGATCGACCTGCAGCAAGGGGCATCCGTCTTGGGCATGTCGAGCGAGAACGCTGCCATTGGTTATGCGCCCAGCTACGGTCAGCTCGGGCTCGCGGTCCCTCCGTCCAGCTCCGTCATTCACCTCGAGCCCGACACGACGGCTACCGCCTCGCCGGGGACCTTCGATCGGATCCACGTGAAGTCGCGGGCCGTCCTGACGCTGCTTCCCGGGACCTACTCCACCCGTAGCTTCATCGTGGAGCCGCAGGCTACGGTCGTCCCGGAGGGCGCAGTGACATTCGTCGTCAGCGACGAGTGGACACTGCGCGGAGAGGTCTTGGCGCCGACGACAGTGGCGTTTCTCGGGAATGGGCTTGCCAGCTTCGAAGCGCCCTTCTTCGGTACGGTGGTCGCGCCAGCGGCGACAACGAAGGTCGCTCAGGATTTCAGCGGGACCATCATCGCTGGCACCTTGCTCGTCGAGCCAGACGTTGTCTTGAGCTGCGACGCTGGACTTCCTCGTGATCCAGCCGTGCTTCCATGATAGAGACAACGACTATGGCGCGAGCCCCCACCACGCTTCACGGGGATCCAAGCCCCCGTTGCGCACGACAGCGTGGTGGGTGCGGACAACGGCAGTCAGGGGCTTTCGAGCCCCTGGCGGCCCCTGGTGAGGCGGCTGTCGCCTCTGCGGGAGCCTTGCGGCGCGGCTTGGTGGTGGGCCTGCTGTGCTGTCTCGGTGCCTGCGATAGTGAATCAGGGGAGCCGCAGCGCGATACGGCGGGAGCCGCTCACGGAGGAGCCGCCACCGCTGGCGCCGGTCAAGGTGGCCTCTCGGGGGGAGCACCCCGCCAAGCCGAGGGTGGGAGCGGGTTTCAGCTCCCGGTGAGAACCTGCGGAACCGCCTCATGCGATTCAGGGGCAACCTGTTGTGCGGCAGCGGGCACGTGTGGCTACCTGGCGCCCTCGGAGGCCTTCCGCGAAACCTGTCTCGACGCGACGCCCAGGGGTGGCCAGCGGGCAACGGACTGCCCAGCGAGCCCTGAGTATTGTCGCGGTGACGTCTGCCAATCGTTCGAGGGGTGTAGGGCAGCCGATGGGCTCTGCGGCTATTGGGTGGACGGTTTCTTCGCCTGGGCGGGCGAGACGCGCATCGAAACCTCGGCGGAGCTCGGCTGTTTGGGGCGCGAGGAGTTCGTGGACCCATGAGGCCAGCAGCTCCTCGTTCGTTGTTACTCACTGCCGTCATCGTGGGCAGCTTCGCAGTGTCCGGCTGCGAGCAGGGGGAACAGGATGGGAGTGCAGAGCTCGGAGAGGTGCAGGCGGCGCAGGTAGCGTCTGGAGTCCCGGATGCATCGAGCGCTGCGCTCGTTACCAGCGACGACGCGGCTCGGTTCCATGCCGCCACGCAGGCCCGTGAGGGCATGTGTCCCCAGCTCTGCAAGAAGTCCGCGGAGGCAGGCTGCCCCATTGATGCGGAGACATGCGAAAAGAAGTGCCTCGAGCTCGAGGACACCCTTGTGTGCCCAGAGGAGAACGCAGCGCTGATCCGGTGCTCGCTGGAGCGGCCGGCGGCCGAGTTCGAGTGCACGGCGCACGGCTTTGCGACCCTGAGGCCCGGGAAATGCCCCGCTGAAGCGGCAGCGTTCCAGCGTTGCGTTCGGACAGCCGTGAAGCTCGGCCAGCGCGTGCGGTAGAGGGAGGACCCTCTGCCGGGCGTTGGGCGTTGCCTGCGGCTCTGGAACCCTAGACGCTCTGGGCCACGAGAGGATCGGTCACCTCCCGAATGACCCTAGCCAGGTCGTCACAGGGACGGATGGCCTGATGCCAGGTCTTGTTCCAAAGCTCGCGGATGGCCCGCTTTCCGTCCCAATCTTCGACGAGATAGGTGAGCAGGATGCCCGGCTCGATGTTGTCGTCCGCCTTCAGAGCTGGCTCCAGAACACGCCTCAAGGTGGCCACCGGTGACTCGATGGCTGCTGCTGCCTCCCGTGCGAGCTCGCTCAGATGCTCGAATGCTGGTCTGCGGTAATCGTCGCCGAAGTGGTTGCCCACGAGCTCCGCTGCCGTTGCGCCGCTCCAGGTGGCTGCTTCCGCGAGGGATGTGGTGGGAGGGGCGCTACCGCAGAAAGCGTTGAGCAGCTTCGTGATGGCCGCCTGGAGAGCCTCTGGACTCGGCTTCGCGAGCGGTACGGCGTCGAGACGGAGGCGTTCCGCCGATTGCATCAGTCTGGCTCGATGATCGGGGAGCCGCAGCGGCCCGTTCACCCAGGCAAGTACGGCGCTGAGGAGCTCCTGGAGCAGCGGTCCGTACTCCATCTGCTCGCCCCTGACGAGATCGACGGCTGCCCCGAAGAGGTTCACCGCGCAGTCGGTTCCATCCCCGGAGGTCAGCGCGTCCTTGACGCCGCGCCCGAGCCGGAGTGCCCACCAGAGGCCCATGCCGTTCAGCACCATGCGCACCCGAGCCAACTCCGCGGAGCGGCTCGCCCGGAGCAGGCAGACGGCTGCATTGAAGTAGCGGGAGCCGGCGAGATGCTCCCGTGCCAAGACAGACGTGACGAGGGCGCCAGTCAGCGTCAGCACGCATTCAATGGCTTCTCTCACATCTGCCGGGGCGGTGTTCGTGGGTCGCATCACGGTGCCAACCGAGACGAGCGGAAAAACGGTGCGAGCTACCGCCGTCGGATCGAGAGAGTAGGTGCTATCCGGTGGCTTGAGCGCGTCCATCAAGGGCTTGAGCACCGTCACGAGCTGTTCCTCCGAGTGCGCCAGCTCTGCCTGTTCCCGGCCAAAATGCACGCCGATGTAGAGCAGCCGCCGCTCGACGGCGCGCAGCTGCCCGAGCGCTGGCTCCGGGACGCGATGCTCGCGTAGGATACGTTCGGACTCCACTATCAGGTTGTTCAGGTTGATACCGAGGATATTTCGATGCTGTTCGGACAAGCTGCCACCAGAACTCGCGCTGCGAACACAAGCAGCAACGACCCGGTGGTAGTAGTGCCCGCCAAAGTAGGGTGCGTACACGGAGCTGCCGCCGGCCTGGACCCCGCCCTCCGCCGGGATCAAGTCGCCAATGGCCGCCAGGGTGCTGAGCTCGTCGGGGAGGAGCTCGTCGGTCGTTCGTCCCCGGAGGAGGTAGCCAGCAGCGTCGGGCAGCAGCCCCACGGTGCCGAGAATCCAGGGGTGAGGCAGGCGCCGGAGGGCCAGGATCACGAGATCGACCTGTTGGTCACGCGGCGCGGCGACCAGGTCTCGGAGCTGAATCAGTGCTTCCGCGATCTCCTCTCGCAAGAGCCGTAGGATCTGCGCTGGCGTATTCGAGGAAAAGAGGTGGGTGCGGAGCCGCAGGAGGCGCGCGCCTGGACTGAGGAAGCCTTCGTCGATGGGCGTCTCCGCAGGCGCCATGCCCTTTTCAGTGGGACCCACAGCTTCGCCGCGCTGCAATTCACCAGGCTCCGCTGTGGCGCCGACGCCGGGCGGAACGAGATGCGTGTTCTCGGCGATCTCGGCCAGGAACGCGGGAAGCCCCGCGGTCGTCAGTTCCGCAGACCGTTGTGACCGAGAATCTCCTTGCTGCAGCACCGTACCGAGAGGTCCAGTGGCTCCATCGGCGATTTCCTCATCGACGATTTCCTTCGCCGCCTCCCAGACGCCCCGCAGGTATCCTTCGACGAGGTCCTTCTCCGGAAGAGTCAGGCTCCTTAGCTTCGCGTCGGCGCTCTGGTCTTTCGAGTACTGGTTGGGCTCCCGAGGGTCCTTCTTGGCGCCAGTTGGTTCTTCCTTCGAGACCTGGATCGTGTCGCGGGAATCCTCCGTTCCGTTCTTCATACCCTGCATGTGCTCGTCGCCTCTCTGTGTCATGACCTGACCTCCGGACTCCCGTAGCTCTGCGATTCTGCGTACTTCGCGACGTCTCCCGCGACCGACAGGCCCAGCAGCAAGGCGAAGACCGTCAGCTGTGCGCCGGAGACATCAAGGTTGGTCTCGAGTTTGGCCGTCAGGGTCGTCGCTAGGCTCTGGTACGTCGCGTTCAACACTGCTCGGGGCCGGATTGGTCCCCTCTTGCGCTTCTGGGCGTGAGCTGTCCGCCAGACCTTATCGGCGACTGCCTCGACGAATGCCTCGTTCGCGACCCGCTCCGGTGGCTTGGAACCCTCCGGTGGCTTGGAAAGGAGCCGCTCCACGAGTTGCTGTACCCCCGGATCACCGCGGACCAGAGCCACGTAGTCCTCCCTCGCCAGCGGACGGACTTCCAGCGCCACTTGACCCAGGTATCTCTCCTCTGCCGATGAATAGAACCACTGCTCGAAGTCTCGATTCCGCTCCCGCTCACGATGGAAGGCCCGCACGACAGGGGTCCACGGTATTGGGAAGCCCTGTTCGCGGGCCGCCTCGTCGCTCCATCCCCTCCCATCGAGTCCGGTCTCGGGTATGCCGTCCCAGCTCCTGTCGCGCTGGGCTTGGCTATTGCTGTTGGCGCGCTCGTCTGCCAGGCTCGTGAATGGATCGAGCAAGCCCGCGACGGCGCCCCGGAGGTCCTTCAACTCCACCATGGCGGGGTGGAAGACCTTGTGGCGGAGTTGCCTTTCTACGTAGGGCATCACGACGGCGATGCCCGGCACGTCCAGAAACCGCTGCGTCAAGGGCAAGAGCCGCTGCGCGACGAGATGCTCGCAGCGATCCACCTCGTCGATCACGAGGACGAGGGGCAGCTGGTGCCGCTTCCAGTAGGCCTCGAGCAGCCGCTCCAGGTCCTCCCGAAAGCTCACGGCGGGAGGTGTATACCTCAGTGCCAACACCGCCTTCATTCGGAGAGCGCTGATGGCGAGACCGAGGATCGAGACCGTGCGGCTGGCGACGAGGTGCCAGGCCGGGATCTGCTTCCACAAGCGCGGCTCATGGCTGACGAGCTCCCGCGCTATGTCGAGAAGGAGAGCATGCTGGAGGCTCTCGGTTTGGTGCTGCCAGGCATTGAACCAGACGTCGGGAACACCTGCGGCGTGCAGGTCCGCTTGCAGGCTGCGCAGCATCACGGATTTGCCACTGCCCCAGTCGCCACGGAGAGCCGCGTGAACGCTTCGCGGGGGGCCGCCCGATTGCGTGCTCCTGTACCCATCCGCCAGTTCCCGAGCGGTCGTGGCGAGCGCCGTTCTCGCCGTGGCGAGCGCCTTCCGCTCCTTCAGTTGGCTGTTGGTGAGGTTGCGGCGCGCATCCTGGATGCGTTTCAGGCCGTGTACGTTGGACCACCCTATCAAATGCAGCAAGGACTCCATCGTGCGCTGCTGGGATGGCAAGAGCAGGGTCCGTCGCCAGGCGTCTGGGGTTGGCGCGGCGCCGAGGACGAATGCCAGCGCATAGCCATGCCGGGGCGCGACGAGAGCGTACCAAAGTACGGCAAAAAGAACGGTCGCTGTCATCGTGAGCAGCACGATGTAGGGCTGGCTCGCCGCGGTCTGGCGGAGCACATTCGCATCTTCCAGCAGCACGAGTGTGGCTCTGGCGTCAGTCGGGGCCGACTCGTGAATCGCGGGTTGGAACACGGTCCCCACGTGACGAAAGCTCGTGAATGCAGCGCACCAGAAGGCGAAATGGACACAGAGCCAGGCGCCAGCAGTGTAGCGGCGCGCCCGGCAACTCACCTGCAGCCCCCAATGCCCCAGGCTTACGATGAGCAAGAGCGACATCCAAGCGACCCCCAGCGGCCCAACGAGAACGAGCGCTGTCGAAGGATCGACGAGACGAACCCCGACGGTCCACAGTTCGCGGATCCACGCTACTAGAGTATCCACCCACGCACCCTCCTGGACGTCTCCATGTCACGCCCCGTTCGGCTACGATGCCCAGTTATGAGGTAGCGTAGACATGACCCGACGGTCAAGGGTGAATGCGTCACACCGAAGAGATTACTATCCCGCCCCTACTATCCTCTATCCTCCCGCTGCCTTTCTGCATCCGCGCTGGACCAACGAGCTCCAGCGGCCCCGCCTCCGGCACCCAGCTCATCCAACAAGGCTCCGGAGGGGGACAGCCGCAAAGCCTGCTTCACTCGCGACGTTGCGACAGGAGCCATTCGAGAAGCTCGCTGTCGCGCCTGGCTCGTTCGATGGCCGGCACATGGTCGAGACCGGCGTACTCAGTGTAGTGGACCTCCGTTCCGCCCGCGTCTAGGATCGACTGGTAGATGGTTTGGACGTGTGAGGCACCGCTGATGCTATCTGCTTCACCGTGGACGATCCAGAGAGGGGTCTCTGCCATTTCGCTCGCCCCAGCATCCACTGTGTACCCCGCGACGGCCACCGCGCCTGCGAAACGCGCCGGCGCGTCGACGAGCAGCCTGAAGACACCCTCCGCTCCCATGGATTCCCCGTACACGTACTGCCGTTCGGGAGCCAAGTCGTACTCTGCGACGATCCGGTCGAGCTCGGCGATCGCGGCGGCCAGCCCCGGGCGCATGGAGGCATCGTAGGTGCCACCCCAGGCGGCGCATTCGGCACTTTCCCCTTCCGGACGCGACGGTAGGAGGACGACACAGGGTTCGATGTCGTTCAGGGCGGAGATGATCCAATGCTCGGGGTAAACAGGAGGATTGTGGCAAGGGTGCAAGAACAGGACGATCGGGAGCGGGCCCGATGCAGATTCCGGGACGTACATGCCCACGGGTTCGTCGCCGTACGTCCAGGTGATGAAGCCGCGAGCCGGGCGCTCCTCAGCCCCGCCCGCGCCCGTGTTGCCCCCGCCCGCCTCGTGGGCACCAGCCGTTTCCTGGGCTCCGCCGGCAGTGCTGCTTCCTGCCGCACCACCATCGCTCGGGGCGCCTCCCTCTACGATTGAAGCCGCTCCCCCCGGATCGGAACCCGTGCAGGCCTGAAGCGATGCCCAGACAGCGGTGAGAAGGGCGGCTCGTCGGTGCAAGCTGCCAGTTGTTCGCGAGCGATTCGTCCAAAGATGATTCAAGTGAGACACGTCGCCTTATTCCCGGATAGCGCGGTTGTCATCTCGCCCTCGTGTGCTTCGGATAGCCCACCTTCGGCGCTGCCTCTCCCCTCCGCACGAGGCGCTCGCCCATTCAGAGGCTCATGAAGAAGGACCAGACCCACTCGTTGCCGGTTGCGGACCACATGTGACCGCCGGGATGGGTGCAGAGCAGGACTGGGCTGTCGGCTGAGCAGCCCTGGTACTCCTCGCAGAGGTCGCTGAGGGAGCTAGGGGGGGCTGTAAGCTGCAGCCGTTGCGCGCAGTCCAGATATCTATCTCCTGCTGAGTATCAGTCTCACAGGGGTTGAAGGTGTCCTGGTTACAACAGATAACCATCACAGCGACGTTCCCGGTGCAGTTGGTCTGCCAAGTCATCCCTGAGGCTGGCGCGATGCCGCGCAGGACGTCGCCGTGGAGTTGCAGGGAGCGTGCTCTTCTGGTCATGGTTCGGACGCCTTTCAAGTGGTCCGTCTCCTCGCCCATACGTGGAAAGAAGACGAACCACATCGACTATGCTGTGCTCGTCGTCGCCGCCTACTCCAATGCTCCAGAGGACTTCCTGCGTGGTGTCGAAGGCTTCGATGGGCTTCTGAAGCGCATCAGCATCGCGGGGGGCAATGGGCTGAGGATGCCGGAGGAGGTGCGCGGCGCGCTCGACGGGCCCCAGGCGGAAGAGGATATGGAGGAGGACGGACCGCCAGCGCCGCAGGCCGACGAGCATTGGGTGGACCCAGACTCGGAGAGAGGCGAAACTCCCGGGGCGGCGCCTTCCCCCGGCAGCTCCAGCACGACGTCAGAGCTCGACGACCTCTGACGATAGGGGGTCCGGTACAACGGAGAGGTGTCCTCGACCCTTTGTGACGCCAGCACGCGCGGCCGTGGGTCGTAGGGGGGCCCGATGAGTGGCCGCGCTCTTGGCGGATATCCCGTCCGCGTCGAGCTTGAAGCGCGCCACCATGGAGGCAAGCTCCTGTGACTGTCCTGCGAGCTCTTGGGCGGAGCTGCTCGTCTCCTCCGAATTGGCGGCAGCTTGTTGCACGCCCTGCTCCATCGACGCCATGGCGCGGTTGACCTCCTCGATCCCGGTGGCCTGCTCCTGGCTGGCCGTGGCTATCTGGGACACGAGGTCCGTCACGCTCGCCACGGAGCTGAGGATGGCTTGGAGATCCTCGTTGACGCGCCCGCTCACGGCGACGCCTACCTCTGCGAGCCCCGCGCTCTCACTGATGAGGCCCTCGGTCTTCGTGG
This sequence comes from Pseudomonadota bacterium, assembly GCA_023398955.1. GTDB lineage: Bacteria > Myxococcota_A > Polyangia > Polyangiales > Polyangiaceae > JAEWRL01. The sequence goes on along the minus strand of JAEWRL010000174.1, from coordinate 90,090 downwards.
CTGCCTCCTTGGCACGGAGGGCGAGGTTACGGACCTCGTCGGCGACGACGGCAAAGCCCCGCCCGGATTCGCCCGCCCGAGCTGCCTCGACGGCGGCGTTGAGCGCCAGGAGGTTGGTCTGGAAGGCGATTTCGTTGATGTCCTTGATTATCTCGGCGGTGGAGGCGGCCGCGCTCTTGATCCTCCCCATGGATTGCACCATGCGCTCCACGCCGTCGTTGCCGCGCTCGGCAGCAGATTTGGCGTCGCGCGCGAGCTCGCGGGCTTCGGCCGTGTTCGCGGCGTTCTGCTTTGTCATCCCGGAGATCTGCTCGAGGGTGCTCGATGTTTGCTCGAGAGCCGCTGCCTGCTCTGAGGCGACCTGAGAGACGGACTGACTGCTGCTGGAGATCTGGTGGCTTGCGAAGGCGACCTGTTCGCTGCTCCGTGCCACTTGAGCGAGCGCCTCGTGCAGCGACTCGGCGACCCGATTGATGCTCTCGCTGAGCTTGGCGTGGTCCCCCGCATACTTGCCCCGCATGCGGGCGCGCAGGTCGGCGTCAGCAAGCTGCTCGAGGACGCGCCGCGCTTCGCCGTTGGGTGCGTCCAGGGCATCCAGGGTCTGATTGAAGCCAGCGATGACCGCGCGGTATTCTCCCTGGTGGCGTTCCTGTTCCGCGCGGTGGGCCAGGTCCCCGCGTTTGGCGGCTTCGACGAGGACGCGCACGTCGTCGACAAGGCGCTGCACAGCTGCTCCCGCGGAGGCCACGGAGCGGCTGAGCTGTCCCAGCTCGGTGTCGTCCTGGCTCGGCTCCGCCCGCGAGAACTCGCCCCGGGCCAAGGCATCGCTCGTGGCCACGAGCTTGGAGATGGGGCGCGTGAAGGAGCGGGAGAGGAAGAAGAGCACGACCCCCAGCGCGGCCACGCCCGCCACCTCGGCGACGATGTTGATGACGAGCGCCGAGTGCTCGGCTGCCTTGGCGGCCTCGCGTGCCTGCTGGGTCGCGCCCACCGCGAGCGTCTCGAACTCGTCGAGCGAGCCCAGAATCCCATCAATGGAACGTCGAAGTTGGCTCTTCAGATCCGCCACCTGCTGACTCTGGTGCCATGCGGCCCCGCTCGTCGCGATGCCCTGGGTCGCGGCGACCTGCACCTGCTGCAGCACGGGGCCGAGTTCCTCGCTCACCTGCTTCATTGTCGCCGCTAGGAGCTGGCGTGCCTTCGGGTCGCTGATGCTCGTTCGCCCTGAGGCGGAGCCGCCCCCATGCAAGGCGCTGCTGCCCAAGCTCTCCACCGTTCCCAAGTGGGTCTCTACCTCGCGCCAGGTGACCTGGAGCTCCCCAGGCGTGCCCGTCGTGAGCGCCAACAATGCGCCGTGCTGCACGCGATTCGCCGCGAGCTCGAGCTCCATGGCTACGCCGACGAGGTGTGTGGCGTCGAGGGCCGCCTGGGTCTGCACCCCAATAGCGCGGCTGCCCTGAGCACCAATGACGTTAACGGCAGTCAGCGCGAGGGCGGCCAGGAGCGCCGCCACCCCGAGACGCGCACGCACGGTCATCTGTTCCATGGATTTCACGACACCATCACCTGCTTCCCAGTGGCCCAGCTCACACCTCCGGCCACTACTCAGTCCTACGGCGCTCTCGTCCCAGGGATAACGGCAGGCGGAACCCCCACCCGCTCCTCATCACCAACGTTAAGAGCCAAGTTGCCGTCCTTCAGAATCCGTAACTCGCGGAGACAGCGACGACGTAGACATTCATTCCGTACTCACCCGGCTCGCCTGGTGCGTCTGCGGCGGGTTCCACGTTCTCCTTCGAGAACATGTAGTAGCCGCCGAGATCCACGGCAACGTCGGAGAACCGCATGCCCGTCCCCGCGTGCACCGAGTGAATCAGCCCAGGCGGCGCCAAGAACGGCTGCGGATAATCCTGCGAGGTAGCGCTCGTCGTCACGCTGTAACCAACACGCAGATCCGGGCCTGTCTGCGCCAGACGGTATTCGAGCCCCGTGGAGACGCTGATGGAGTCTTCCCACTCGAGCGGCACCTCTCGGGTGCCTACCCCTTCGACGGTCATCGCCTGGGTCTCGCTGGACTCAGAGTAGAGCGCGTACTTGAGATCCAAGGCGAGCATGAGGCGCTCGTCCAGCAGGCTCTGGGCCACGCCTACCTTGAAGGTGTGCGGCGTCGCGAACTCGGCGCTGGTATCCATGGATTGGCCGGCCACCTTCGTGTCGCCGTCGAGATCGACGGTTGTCTTGTTGCGATAGGTGAAGCCGAGGCTCGTCCCTTCCGCCACGCGCACGAGCAGACCGACCTGGGCGCCGAGGAAGTTCATGCCGCTGAGGTTTGCTTCCGAGCTGACGAGGAGCGGGTTTCCGGCCGCGTCGGCGGCGACATCGACCTGCTTGGCCTGTTGGATCATGTACGTCGCGCGGTAGCCGACCGCCACCGTGACGTCGTCGGTGATGGAATAGGCGATGGCGGGAGAAGCCTCGAAGGCAGCAGCCGACATTGAGAGGGTCTGTCCTCCCAGGGCGTCGATTCCCTCGTACTCCGCGCCGAACCCGAACACGGGATATACGGCGAGCCCGGCGACCAGCTTGTCGCTGAGGCGGTAAGCGCCACCGGCAAGAAACATCGGGAAGAAGCTGCGTTTGCTGTCCTCGACAGTTCCTGCGATGGGGCCGCTCAGCTGCGGAAGGAAGGGAGATAAGGACAGCGTCAGTACGCCGTCACCCACGGATCCGAGGCCAGCCGGGTTGTGGAACACGGCAGCCCCGTTGTCCGAGTAGGCCACACCCGTTCCACCGAGAGCAGCGCTCCGAGCGTCTGATACGGCTGGGGGCTCCACCGTTGCGGAAGCCGCGAGGGCATAAGCAGAGACGAGCAGGGCCGTGGGGAGCGCCGGATACAGTCGTGTTCTCATCGATACCTCCGAGGTTCGCCGCCCTGAACGGTCACTCGTGGGGTTGCCTAAAGGGGGACTCGGCCGCGGAGGGCTAGTTGCCCAATTACTGTTTTCAGTCAGAAATGCCGGCGCCGCCAGGTCAGCGAAGGTGCGCCATGTGGTACGCTCGAGTCCAGGTACCGGCGGGGCGCGTCAGTCGCTGGCAGTCCTGCTGTCGCGAGACGGCGAGGAGGGACGGCGAGGAGGCACGGCAGCGACGGTGGCCACACGAGCTCGCAGGCTGCGAGCCCTGGCGAGGAGGTACTCCCCGCCATCTTGAACGATGGCCAGCGCTCTCGGACGAGTACCGGAGGCTACTGCGTGGAGTGACAGGAGCTGCCGCGATGCTGGCGCGAGCTGCCGCTTGTACTGGGATTCGCCTCCCAGAAAATCATACTCGATGAGTCCCTCCCCGATAGCGCGCCGGATGGCGAGGGCGTGGATTACCAGGCCTGGGCGCACTCCTTCGGGCACATCGAGGGAGCGCCCGCTTTGATAGAAATAGACCCGCCGACCGTGGACGAGGTTGTAGATAGCTGCGATGGCCTTGCCCCCGACGGTGAGCCAGAGCAGATCGAGTCGCCCATCCTCCCCGCGAAAGGTTCGCTCCATGACCTCCTGGTGAAAGGCCGCGAAACGCGGGTCGGCGAACACGCCTCCCCCGGGACGCCGTTGGCGCCAGCGCTCGCCGTGAAGGCGCCGTAGGATTGTTTGTCCAGCGCCGAGCTGTCCCGCGGTGTCTGCGCGCACGAGCCTCCAGTTGCCCTCACCGGCCCAAGCCTCGAAGTCCCGGAGGGCCCGCTTGACCCCGTAGCGGTGGCGGCTTCCCAGGCTTTGCAAGTACTCTCCCCAGGATCCTGGCAAGGGGGCGCTTCGGGCGCAGCCGGTCGCCTTGACCTCGACGCGATAACCCTCGCTGCGTAGGGTCGACTCGAGCTGGGCAACAAAGGGATCATCCCCGCTCATGGCTCTCATGAAGAGGTCATCCCAGGCGCCAAGATGGCCCGCCCGGATCTGATTCACGAGCTCCACGGCCACACCCTCGGCGTGCTCGGGGGCGGCGATGACGCCCAGGTACTCCGAGCAGATCTCTGAGGCCTCCGGCTCCCCCGTGGCGAGGAGCTCGAGCCGCCGAATGGGGACTGCTCCGCCATAGCGCACGGTTCGCAGGGAAAACGGCGCCAGCCCGACGAGCCGCCCCTCGAGATAGAACGTCATGAAGCGCAGTTGTCGCCGGTCCGGGGCTCCGAACTGTCGCCACCAGGCTTGCAGCCAGGTTGGGGTCATGAAGATGGACGAGACCGCGGAGCGCTCCAGCAGCTGCCGCCATTCGGGTGCCAGTGCCGCCACGCAATAAGGATCAGAGAGGATTTCAGTGTGCATTGCCTCACCACACTTCAGCCACAGAGACGGGCACACGGCGCGCCCCTCTTGCGATGCTCGTTCAGTTCCGCCCGCAGAGAGCTGGGGCGAGCGACATTCGCCTGCTGGTGAGCCAGGCGTCAAGGGCTATCTGGGACGCCAGGGGCTTTCCAGGGCGCGCCGCTGTGCCCGTCCAGCCTAGCTGCACGTTCCATCCGGGTGGTTACAAACTGTGCATAATAGGACTATCGGTAGGCTCCAGTTGTCCTGGCATCCATGGGGGGGGCGTCGCCGGACGCCCGGACCAGGGGGTGCTCGGCGGGTCATCGCCTGCCGATCCTCGGTGGCCGCCAAGCACCCCGGTTTCGCCAGTCTCGAGGAGACGCCGCCCTGCTCGCTCGCCGCGGCGCACGGGCCCGAGTCTCGTGCCGGCTTGCCCTCAGCGTCGCCGGCCTTCTTCCGGCTCTTGCTCTTATCCGCCTCAGGCAGCGAGGACGCGCTGCATCCAAATGACGTCGAATGTGCGCCCGTGTTTCAGCCCCACCTGTCGGAACCTGCCGCATTCGACGAAGCCGCGCCGAGCGTGAAACTCGAGGCTCGCGACGTTTTCTGCGGAGATGCTGGCGAGGAGCGTAGCGACGCCCATCGTCCGGGCGTGATCACAGAGCCCTGCGAGCATGATGCTTCCGAGCCCTTGGCCCACGTGTTCGGGCGCAATGAAATAGCTGACCTCTGCCGTACGAAGAAATGTAGGCAGGGCGTGCCAAGGGCGCAGCATGGCGAAGCCCACGACAGCGCCCGCCGCGTCGAGGCCGGCAACAACCGGGTAGCGTGGCTCGGAGGCGCCCAGCTTGCCAAGCGCTTCGGGACTGAGAGGGCTCTCCGGGTAAGCGGCCGTACCAGCAGCGACGTAGTGATTGAAGATGGCCAGCGCTGATGCGACGTCTCGACGCTCGAAGGCCCTGAGTTCGTAAGCCATGATCGATGTTCTCCTTCCCGGGCCGCCGCGCGGGTTGCGCGAGGAGGGCCCAAGGTTGGGGCTTACACTACTCGGCCTTCCGAGCTCAGGACAGGTACAGTTGGCGCGAAACTGGGCTAGAACAGACGCGTGACACTGCCCCGCTGCACGCCCCGCTCGCACCGCTGCACTCCCAACCCGCAGCGCGGCCCCTCGAAGCCAGAAAGCGTCGTCGAGCGCATCAAGTCGTTGATCCACTCTGGGGCGCTGCGCACGGGCCAACGCATCCCCTCCGTCCGCGCCATGGCGCATCAGATGGGCCTCAGCGCCATGACGGTCCTCGATGCCTACGGCCGCTTGGAGGACGACGGCGTGATCGAGAGCAGACCGCGCTCGGGCTACTACGTGCGGCCGCGCCCGGCATCCTCGGCGCACCAGACGAGCGCAGCGCCCGCAGGAACCCGCGCCCAGCCCCTCGCCACGGGTCCGCACCGCGCGCGAGTTCCTCCCTGGGCCGAAGTGCTCGCCAACTTGACGAGGCAACAAGACTTGCTCCCTTTGGGCACCGGTGTTCCTTCCCCGCAGCTGCTCGCGATGGGCCCTCTGGCTCGTCACACCGTGCGAGCCTTGAACGGCGCGCCCACCGCGCGTGTCGCCAACAGCTCGCTCGGCTTGGGCTCCAGCGGCCTCGGGGCCCTGCGCGAGCAGCTCGCGATCCGGATGGTCGATTCGGGATGTCAGCTCGACACCGACTCCATCCTCGTCACCGTGGGCGCCACCCAGGCGCTCGTCGCGAGCCTGCGGGCGGTGACGGCACCAGGCGACGCCGTCGCTGTCGAGTCTCCCGGGTACACGGGGTTCTACGGTGCCCTGGAGTTCCTGAGCCTCCAAGCCCTGGAGATCCCAAGCTCATCGAGCCATGGGCTCTCCGTGCCTGCGCTCAGGGAAGCGCTGCGCGGCCCTGCAAAGCTGCGCGCCGTTCTGCTCTGTCCCACCCTCTCGAACCCGACGGGCGCAACGATGCCGGATAGCGCGAAGGCCGAGCTCGTCGCAGCCTGCGCCTCTGCCGGGGTCCCGATCATCGAGGATGATACCTTCGGAGAGCTTTCCTTCTCGAGCCGCCGAGCCCGCAGCGCCAAGTCGTTCGATCCGGACAACGTCGTCTACGTGGGAAGCCTGAGCAAGCTGCTCGCTCCCGAGTACCGTGTGGGATGGATCGCGGGCGGCCGCTGGCAGCGCGACATCGCCATGGCTCACGGGGCGATGGTAATGGCTCCTCCCCTCCCAACCCAGCTCGGGGCGGCGTCCTTTCTGGCGGGAGGAGGCATCCGTCGGCACCTGCGTCGAATACGCCGAATCCATGCCGAGAACATGGCCATGTTTCGCTGCCTCGTAGCGGAGGCTTTTCCTTCCGGAACGAGAACTGCAAGCCCCGAGGGCGGACACTTCCTGTGGGTGGAGCTGCCAGAGCTCGGCGACTCACTGGCGCTGGCGAACGAGGCCGTCGCTTACGGCTTTTTCATCGCGCCGGGCGCTCTTTTCTCGGCGGCGGGCTCCCACGGCCGCTGCCTGCGCCTCAACACTGCAGTCACCGATGGCGAGCGCTTACGGCGAGCCCTGACGACTCTCGGGATGCTGGCTGCGCGGCAGCTGACAGCGCACGCATGGAGCGACCCGTGACGACTCGGAACGCTCGCTGCGGAGCAATCGTAACCTCGAGCCGGAGCCCACCCGCGACCGCGTCGCGCCTCGGCTCGCCACGGCATCTCGTGCCGCTGCCGGTGCTCGATGGCGGGCGATGTCGCGGAGGGGGCCCGGCTCGAGAGCGGAGGCAGCCGCGCGACAGCTCGCGCCCGTATTCCCTGAGGCTCGCGTATCCGAAGTGGTGATGGAGGCCGAGACGCTAGGTTGATGAGCGGTCTTCCGCTCGAATGAGGCACAAGCTGGGTGATCCCAGCCTCGGACGATCGGTCGAGCGGCTGCCGGACAAGCGAGGTGTCGAGTTCGTCGCCCGCATTGCCCCCCAGCGGCCGACACGCCGCGCGGCGTGTCCCCTCCGACGCCCTACTACTCCCCCAGCGCCCTCCGGACGGCGCTCGCCAACGCTGCCACCGAGTACGGTTTTTGCAGCCAGACGAGCCCTCGCGACTCGGCTTGCTCGTCTCCGGTTTCAGGCGAGTAGCCGCTGGCGATCAACGCCCTCTGCGACGGCTGCGCGGTCCGCATGCGTTCGATCAACGCGATCCCGCTCATGCCGCCCGGCATGACCATGTCGGCAATCACGAGATCGAAGGGAGCCTCCGCGTGGAGCACGAGCGCCTCGTCGGGGCTCGACGCGGTGACGACGGCGTAGCCCAGGTGCTGGAGGATGCGCCGCGCCGTCTTCAACTGGACGATCTCGTCGTCCACCACGAGGATGTGTTCTCCCTCTCCCGCGATGCGCGCTGGGGGCACCGTGCTGCGCATGACGCACTCGGCCAGCACCGGCAGGTAGATCGAGAACGTCGTCCCTTGGCCGACGCGGCTCGACACGTGCAGGCTTCCGGCGGAGTCCTGGACGATGCGGCGGACGATCGTCAGTCCCAAGCCAGACCCCACTCGCCCCGATCTCTGCTTGACGCTGTAGAAGGGCTCCAACACGTGCGGGAGGTGTTCCGCGGCGATGCCGCTGCCCGAGTCCTCGACCTCTATCACGGCGTAGCGCCCGGGCTCGACGACGTTGACGCCCACCAGCGGCTCGAGGACCTCCCTCTCCTTGGCGCGGATCGCTATGCTCCCTTCCGAGCCCACTGCATCCACCGCGTTGATCACGAGGTTCGAGATGGCCCGGATCAGGTGCGGGCGGGAGGCGCGGACGATGAGGGGCTTCGGGTCGGTCTCGACGCGCAGCCGGATGCTCGATTCACGCCCGCAAATAGCGGCGAACGTTCGGTGCTCGCCCTGGAGCAGGCGCGTCAAGTCGAGCGGCTTCTTCTCTGTCTCGGTGCTGCGCCCCAGCGCGACGAGGTCACCAATCGTATTGGCGGCCCGCTGCGCGGCCTGGCGAATCGTCTCCAGATCGTCGTAGACGCGCTCGGGAATCTCGCCGATCGAGGTGCTCCGGAGATCGCTGTCGATCGCCTCGGGCAGCGCGAGCAACGGACCGAGGACGTTGTTCAGGTCGTGCGCCACGCCGCCAGCGATGAGGCTCAACGACTTGAGATGTTCAGCCGCCGCGCGCTTCTCCTCCTGGGCCAGGGCGTGAAGGCGCTCGTTGCGGATGATCTCCTCGTGCAGCCGCACGACCTTGATGGCGCTTCCAATCTGTTCTCGAAGGATCTCGTAGATCTCGAGCTTCATCGGCAGGCGCAGGACGGCAACTCCGAGCTCCTGGTTCTCGAAGGTAAGGGAAAGCACCGTCACCGCTCCGCCCTCGGTGCCCTGAAAGGCCCCTTCCGGCACGAGGAGCTCTGCAGGGTGGGGATCGCCGGGGGGCGCCACGGGATGACCGTTCTCGAGCCGCATGAGCGGGACCAGGTGGTCCACGTCGTCATCCATGTACATCGAGATGACGGCGTCACGGATCCCGAGTGAGGAGAGATCGGTAGTGAGCGCGCGCTCGAGGTCGGGCCACGTGAGCGCCGTGGCCAGGTGCTCCCAGCTCGCCCGGAGCTGCGCGAAGGCCACCTCCTCCCGGATCAGGTGGTCTGCCACCCTCTTGTACGCATGTTCCCCAATCAGGGCGCGCGAAGCGTGGAAGGCCTCTTCGAGCTCCCGAGAGGTCGGATCGCCAGTGCCAGAGCTCTCCAACCGAAGCCCCGTCACGAGCCGTTGCAACACCTGCAGGGGAAGATGGGAGCCGTGGAGCTGCCGCACGAGGCGCACGATCGCGCCCGGGAGCGCACCCGCTTCCTGCTTCCGCTCGGCCTCCACGGCCGCGAGGAGCTCTCGAGCCCAGTGGCGACGACGGTACTCGTCGTGGAAGAGTCCCGCCAGGAGCTCCTCCACGGCCGCGGACTCCTGCACGATTCGCTCCTGCTCGTCCCTGACGGTCCACGCCGTCGTGTCCTGGCACCCGCAGGAGCCGCGCACGACGAGCTCCGTACCGAAGACGACGCGGCTCGGAACCTCGCGGCCCTCCCAGGCCGCCAGGATGTGGGCCACGCCAGCCGCACCGATGCGACAGATCGGTTGGCGTGTGGTCGTGAGTCCCGGCTCGGTCACGGCCGCGCTGGCGGAGTCGTCGAAGCCTGCGACGGATACCTTGGCGGGGCACTCGACGCCAGCCTCCCGCAGCATCTCGAGCGCGCCCGAGGCCATGTCGTCGTTGGCTGTGACGACGGCGTCGAAGGGGATGCCTGCCGCCAGGAGCTGGCGCACGGCTTCGCGACCCGAGGCCGTCGAGAACTCCCCTCGCAGGAGGCACTCTGGGCGGAGCTCGAGGCCCAGGCTCGTCAAGGCGTCCCTCGTTCCCGCGAAGCGCTCATCGGCCTCGGCGTGGTTCGGGGGGCCGGCGACGTACACGAACCGACGCCTGCCGTGGACGCGAACCAGGTGTTCCACCATGCGCATGGCGCCCCCGTGGTTGTCCACAACGATGCTCGGCACGCCGTCGCACGCTTGACCCAAGGCACACATCGGGCGCTTGCAGCGGCGACGGATCGCCCCGAGGACCTCATCGACGCAGGCGTGCGCGGCGATGCACCCGGAGGCGACCAGGACTCCGTCGATGCGGCTCGGGTGGACCAACCCGTAGATGCGGCGCTGGGCGCGTGAGGTGATCCAGCTTGCCTTGCCGGCGTACACCCACAGCGCCACGCCGGCCTCGACGCACGCTTGCTCGATGCCGTGGCGCATGAGGCCCTGGTAGTCCTGCCCGTGGCCCGTGTCGTTCGTCATGAAGGCGATGGCCCGCTGCCGATTCGAGCTCCGCTCCCGGTTGGAAGCGCTGGGTGGCCGAGGTCCAGAAGGGATTACAGGCATGGACTCGAGCTGGTCATTGCGCCGGTAAGTCACCGACCCAACGCTCCAGTACGGCCAGAGCGGTTCAATGTTTAGCGCCGGCCGCCTGCTCATTCGCTGTGCGCGAGGACAGTGGGCCTAGGAGCTGTGCACGCCTGTGCTAGACCCTGGAATCTCGACGCGATTCTTTCCGTCGCAGGCGGACCCGCGATCCTGCCCGGCCGGCACCCCATGAGCGATTCGACTCGCCACTCGCGACCGGTCTGGGTCGAGCGCTTCACGGACGAACCGAGCAACCGAGTCTCCCGGTTCGTCGTCCACGAACACGCAGCCCTCCTGTACGTGATGGACGGACAGCTCGTGCATGAACAACGCGGGCGCTTCGAGCTGGAAGCGGGTGACGTGCTCCTCATTCCCGCGGGCGAGGCACATCGGGCGTTCCGAACCGCGCGCACCACGGCCTGGGGAGTTGGCTTCTGTGCCCCGTGCTATGCGCCGTCCGAGCTGGCAAACCTCCTCGATCCCTTCGAAAGGGCCCGCTCGGGTGCCTCCCCGATCGTTCATCTCGCTGCGGAGCGTCACGATTACGTCAAGCGCCTGATAGCCGAGCTACACGCCGAGACCCGCGCCGACCGGGCACACTGCGAGCTCGTTCACAAGAGCCTGCTCGCGTTGTTGCTCGCAGAAGTGACGCGCGCCACCAGCCTCGATCCAACCTCCCAACCTAGCTTTGTAGCTGACGCGCTCCGCTTCATCGAGCGTCGGTGTCTGGAGTCCATTTCTCTCTCAGACGTTGCGCGAGCTGTCGGCAGGTCCCCGTCCTACGTGACGACGGCTCTCAAACAGGCCACCGGGAAGAGCGTCGTCGAGTGGATCATCACCGGACGTCTCTCCGAGGCGCGGAATCGCTTGCTCCACACCGACGAGAAGGTCGAGATCATCGCCGAGCGGGTCGGCTACGCAGATGCGACCCACTTCATTCGCTTGTTTCGCCGGGCGCACGGGTGCACGCCGGCCGCATGGCGAACCGAGCGACGTCCCATCAAGCGCTCTTTCACGCCCAAGCGCTGAAGACCCTTGCCCCCATCGGTCATTCGCTCGCCCAGCCACAAGCGACGAAAGATCAGCCGACTCGCCAGCAATCCACGCTCTACCCGCCTCACGGGTGCTGGTGCCAAATGCACTCCAGCTGGTCAACCACCCATCAGGAGTCCATGTGTCTACTCGTTCATCCGTCATCCTCTCCACCGTCCTGCCTACAATCCTCTCCACAGGTGCTATTGCCTGTTCGCTCATACTTCTCGCCTGCGGAGGGAGCCGTCCCACCGCGCTGGCTCCCGCCCACACCGCGGCCGCGACGCCCGCTTCTGCCCCCACTGTCGCAAGAAGCAAACCCGCCATCACCACGGCCTCCGCATTGGCCGACGCTGCCGGAGCGCTGAGGGGAACATGGGATTGCAACGGAGCCGTCTTCGGACCCGAAGGCCCCAGCCCGAGCAGGGTAACCCTCAACACCAGGCTCGTCCTTGATGGCGCCTGGCTACAGACCGAGTTCGCAGTGGCCACCGGCAGGTACCCATACAAGTTCAAAGTGTACCGCACCTTCGTCGCGTCATCGGATACGTGGGTAAACCTCATCGTCGACAACCTGGGCGGTCACACCATTTCTCAGTCTACGGACGGCATCATTTGGACCGGCACATCGAGCGGTCCCATGGGCGAGATGAGAATCAAAGACTCCGAGACCATGCACTCGCCAGAGAAGATGACCATGCTCGGCCAATACTCGCTGGACGGCGGAACGACTTGGAACATCGGCTACGAGCTGTCCTGCGAGAGATGACGACGGCGCGTTCCGTCCTCCCCGCGGCTTGTGCTCCGGACGCTGCGCCATCGTGCACGATCTCCTCGGTCCCACATGGCGTGCGCCACACCGTGACATCGTGCCTCAGTTGAGCCACCTTGCCACGGGTGTCATGGCGTGCGTGCCCGGCAGAGGGAGCCAGACGACATGCTCCGAAGGAGCCAAGCTGGCACAGCGATTGCTCGACGCCAGCGCATGAGTGGGTGCGGCCCCGGCAGCCGAGCAGCGACACGAATGTCTGAGGTCTCGCCCGTGCCGTTGGGTTCGACGGGCAGCGCTCCGTTCTGCGTCGCGGGTTGGCGGCTCCTTTGGCAGAGCGCACTCCTCGTGCTTCTGAGCGCCGGAGTCGGCCTGGGATGCCAGAAGACGTATTACACCGTGCTCGAGAAGGTGGGGGTGGAGAAGCGTGAGCTCCTCGAGCGGCGCGTGGAGAAGGCACAAGAGAGTCAGCAGGAGGCGCAGGACACCTTCCGCGATGCCCTCGAGGAGTTCCAGGCGGTTGCAGGGCACGACGGGGGAACGTTGGAACGGCGCTACGAGCGCTTGAGCGATGCCTACGATAGCTCAGAGGCGCAGGCCGAAGAGGTCGGCGACCGGATAGACGCCGTGGAGAACGTCGGCTCGGCCCTGCTCGATGAATGGGAGCAGGAGCTCGAGGCCTACCATGACGACTCCCTGCGCCGGAAGAGCAGCAGGAAGCTTCGGGCCACGCGGGACAACTTCGAAGGCCTCCTCGAGACGATGCGCCGCGCCGAAGAGAGCCTCGAACCGGTGCTCACCAAGCTTCACGACCATGTGCTCTACCTCAAGCACAACTTGAATGCGCAGGCGCTTCAATCCCTCGACGAGGATATCCCAGAGCTCAAGCGCGACGTGGAGCGCCTGATCGTCGAGATGGAGGCGAGCATTGCCGAGGCGAATCGCTTCATCGCCGAGCTTGGCTGAGGGTGCCCCCCTCACGGATCGAGCAAGCCAAGTGCCGAAGCGGATGGTCAGGCTCCATACCCTTGCTGGTCGAGGGAACCATGCCCTTGTTTGCTGGGTGAGCGTGCGATGCGCCGCTCGATGGACGTCTCGAACCCCTGCTCGACGCTCTGGTCCAGGAGTTGCCGCTGCCTCTCGAGCTCGGCGCGGCGAAACTCTGGGACCGCACGCGACAGGTCGTCCAAGAGGGCGCGAAGGCGCCGCGCTACCTGCATCGAGCCACTACCGTACTCCCGGATCTCGTCGAGCGCCAAGCGCAAGTAGCTGTCCCAGCCAGGCCTCGGCAGCACGAGCCTGAGCTCCCCTCGTTCGGAGTACCGGAACGGACTCGGGAATCGCTGGCGCGCGAGACGAAGCAGGAGGTCCTCCAGCTCGTCGATGACCTGAACGGCGCTCGTCGGGTCGTTGAGACTCGGAGACAACACGCGCCCGGCGATGTCGACGAGCTCGCGGAAGCCGTAGGCCGCATCCTGGGTGACGTTGCGCTCACCACCGATCCGGACCAGTGAGCAGAGCTCCTCCTCATCGAGCGAGCAGGTCTCACCCCACACACGTATCAATGGCGTTTGGTATCCAACGAAGTCGCCGACCTGGCAAGTCAGACCAAGGGTGACGTTGGCCTTTTCCGCCAGCGCGAACAGCGACTCCTCGTCGACGTTCTGGATGACGCCAGAGACCCCAGTATAGTGAAACTCTCGCACAGGGGGCGGGAGCTCGACGTGGGTATCGGGGTCGGCCGTGTCTTCCCCGAGCCCCTCCGGATAGAGCCGCTTGACAGAGCTGCGTGCCTCGTCGCCGACGCGCTGGATGATGACGGTGGCGCGGATGGATTGTACGACGTGATGCACGTAGGCTATCAGAGCCCCCACCGAAGCGACTGCTAGTAGGATCCCGAGCCAGACGGGAATGGACGTAATCCGGTCGTCATCGAGGGACTTAACATTGGCGAGCCCCAGCAGCGCGTACACGAAGGTACCGACGAACAGACCAAGAAAGGACTGGCTGCGCCGATCCGCGAGGAAAGTGCGCAGGACGCGCGGTGAGAACTGCGTGCTCGCAAGCTGGAGCACCAGTACGGTGATCGAGAAGACGAGGCCGCTGAATGTCATCATGGAGGCGGCGATCGTCGACAGCACGCTCCGTGCACCGTCGGTGCTGCCGCGAAACTGCGCCCACGCAGGCGTCACCTCGTCCCCGATGCGCTCGTCGAGGACCTGCGCCGTAAACGAGAGCGCGATGGCTCCCACGACGAACGCCGAGGGTACGACCCACCAGCTGACCCGCAGGTGTTCCCACCAATGATCCAGTATGGTAGCCCGTCTCACTGCGCCGAGCCTCGACCATGGTGCCGCTTGGGTACACGGCACCTGGAGGGTGTGGAGACGAGCATGGTGCGCCATTGTGCAATGTTGGTGCCAAGTGAGAACTCTAGCGCTCCATCTCGGGCGGGTGCCGGATTGGGGTTACGGCTCGGCGGTGGATCTTCCGAGCATCAGATTCCTGAATCAGCCATGTTCTCATGGGTATGGACCCCCATACCGCTCCAGGGGCGCGCCTCCTGAGAGTGACCGTTACTGATGGCGTAGAACGTCACGAACTCGGCACCACATCCGCATGAGACCGTCTAATCTCCTTTCCAGCCGTCCCGCCACAACCGTTAAGACCAGCGCGCTCGCCCTGGACGGCGCCAATCGGCTTGGGACGGTAACTCGTTGATCGTTGATCGTTGATCGTTGATCGTTGATCTGAGTGCCGATCCTCGTGCGGGTGGGTTTCCGAGCATCATCGTTGATCTCGCTGCCGATCTTCGAGTACCCTTGAGCCCTGATGGTGGTGCGGGTCCTCTACAGCGCCCCGAAGGGCCTGGGTTATCATCCGGTAACGTACATGGCGCAGCTCGCGGCGGAGCTGTTCGAGGCAAAGCTGCAGGTCATAGGAGACGACTTGCAGACACCGATGGGGTTCCTCGGCAGGGTCTTGCCCCGCCGGTCCAGTGGCGATTCAATGCTGCTCATCGCCGCCAGCCCGGGGCGTCTGTCCCGTCTCATGAAGGTCGCAGGGCTGCTTGGAAGGCGGCCGCGAATCGTCGCATGGGTGTTCGACTCGTTCTGGCTCGAGGATGCTCCGAACTGGCTGCGTTTCGTTCGCGCGGACCACGTGTTCGTGACCGAGCGAGAGGAAGTGCGTGCCTGGAGGCGAAAAATCAGGGCAGAAGTGAGTTGGGCCCCGTGGGGCAGTGACGTTCTGCGCTTGGGCTCCCCGAGTGGCGAGCGGGACCTGGATTTGGTCCGTGTCGGTCGCCAGCCTCTTGGGTGGAGCGACGACGCTCGGACGGCGTGCGCATGCGAAGCGCGTGGCCTACGGTTCTCCGGACGGCCAGAGACGCGGGACGACGCGGGGGACAATGAGCGCCACGTCATGAGAGAGTTTGCCCGCACAAAGTTCACCTTGAGCTTCTCCAATGCCGTGAATCCTGCTGCGCAGACCCACCCCTACCGCCAGTACGTCACGGCGCGGTGGACTGACGCACTCGCAGCGGGTGCCGTCGTCGCCGGGATACCGCCGCGCAGCGTCTCCGTCGATAATCTCCTTTGGCCCGAAGCATTGCTCGACATTGGGACCACGGATATGGCCGCGGGCCTCGACGTGATCGCGCAGGCGAGCAAGACGTGGCGAGCCGAGCAGGCGGCTTTCAATCACCTGCAAGCACTGCAACGACTGGACTGGCGGTGGCGATTCGCTCAGATCGCGGACGCCATGGGAGTCCAGCCAGCGAAGCTGCAGCGCGAACACGATGAGCTCCGAGCGCGCATCCGCCAGCTGGCACCGGTCATTGCCAGCGCGCCAGCGGTCTGAGCGGCGCGAGAAGGGGGTGGGGAGGTGGCCACGGCATGGCTCCTCAGCCGCATCGAGGACCGTGCCGGGAACGCGATTCGCTACCGCTATAATAAGTGGTTCAGTGACACCGCCGTGGGCCCGCAGGGCTACGAAACGAGCAGCATTCGAGCCATTGAGTACACGGCCTTCGGCAGCCATCCTGGGTCCCGGAAGGTGACCTTTGTCTACGGTCTGCGGCCCGAGGGCACGCTCCGCTATGGACAATTTGGTCCGGGGAACATCCAGCTGGAGCGCCTCGAGAAGATCACGACGTGGATCAACGCGACGCCTGTGAAGACGTATGCTCTGCAGTATCGCGAGGGCGGTGACCCCCTGATCGAGCGAGTCTGGGAGTGCCCCGGCGCCGATACGCCGCCCCTCGACGAACCCCGGCGGGCGGCTCGTCCCGCAGGTTTTCGAGCGTCCCTCGTCCTTCAATGGCAGCATTCTTGCTTTCGCGCTGCTGGACTACGACGGCGACGGGCGGACGGACGTCCTCGAGAACTGGGCGCCGGAGGTAGGGCGGTATCGCTCCATGGTGCGCAGCCAGCCGGGTAGCACGGCGGCTTTCGAGTACACGGAAGCGAGCGGCCTGGTCCTCACAAGTCCGGAACAGGATTATGGTGTGCTGTGGGACTATGCGACCGATTTGGACGGGGATGGCAGTCTCGACCTCTTCGACACACGTCTAGAGTTCGTTCGGCCCTACTTCGGTACGGCGGCTCAGCGCTATCGTTTGAAGCGAGTCGTCGATGGCATGAAGAAGCGCATCACGATCAGCTACGACGAAGCAGGTGGCTACTCCACGGACGAGTCCTGCCGGAACGCCTGGCCCGAGGAGTGTCTCCGTCGCGTGACGGGCCTCGTCACCTCCTTCAGGGTCGGTCACGAAGACGACTCTGGCCCCATGGTCGTCGGGCGTCGCTATGAGAACGGGCGCATCAACCTAGCGGGGCATGGCTGGCTCGGTTTCGATCGCCGTGAGGAGAGAGTCCGCGCGAGCGGCATCGTCAGCGACACGACGGTCGAGTTCGGCCGACCCGAGCCCGTTTCCCTGGGAGGGTCGCACTATTTCTATCCCAAGGCGGGCCTCCCTCGGGAGATCACGACCACCCAGCCGCTCCAGTCTTCCATGCACGCCCCGGCGGGCACACGAACGACGCGGGTCGTAAACCATTGGCAGTTGGTAAACTCGGCGCAGGGACGGATCTTCACACAGGTTCACAGCCGCCGAACGTACGTCTCCGAGGAGTGGGAGGGCCAGCCTCCGCGCGGGGTCAGTCGTGTCGACGAGCTGTTCCAGGTCGATGCCTATGGCAACGTCACGCTCTACGAGACGCGCCTCGTCCATGGTGACGACCAGAGCTTCGAAACTCGCCGCACCTTCGCGGACTATTCCCGCAACGAAGCCGAGTGGCTGATGGGCAACCCCCTGTGGATCCGCACGACGGCCGAGCGCGAGGGAGAATCCAACCCGGCGGAGCAGTACCGGCAAATGACCTACGACTCGCGCGGCCTGCTGCAGGCGGTGCTGCGGGCGCCCGACGCGCCGCTAGCGCGCCGCCAGACCACGTATGTCCGTGATCAGTACGGGAACGCCGAGTCGGTGACCACCACCGAAGCCACGGGAGAGGCGCCCCGCGCCGTGAGCTTCGTCTACGACCACCGGTCGTCTGACGAGGCGGAACTACCCCCGGACCAGCTCGGAGATCGCTGGCCGCGAGTTCTACTACTATGATGCGCTCAGCCGGGTGGTGGCCATCGTCCGCGACACGGAAGGCGCCGTGCCGGGAACGGGCGAACTCATGGAATTCGAGCACGTCTCGGCAGCCCGTCTCGACGAAGACTATGCTTGGTGGACGGCAGGCCTCCCCCGCGCGGCGGATCTCGTCATCTCGAGGGATCCGCTGAACCGTCAGCGCGTCAGCGTTTACGATGCCTTCGGGCGGGTGATCAGGAGTATCGACGATGCCATGCTGAGCAGCGGCCAGGTCACCGACTACGACTATGACGCGACAGGGGCCCTGGACCGCATCACCTCCGTCGATGGGACCACACGCAGCTTCGCCCATGACTCCTATGGCCGCTTGATGTCCGTGACGGACGCCAGCAGCGGGTCCAGCACCTACCTCCACAACGGCTTCGATGAGGTGCGTGTCGCCATTCAGCCGGACGGCAGCACCAGCGTCGTCCGCGACGCCTTGGGCCGCGTGACGAGCGTTTCCACTCCTGATGGCCTCTCGACGTGGCACTACGATGCTGCTCCGAACGCCCTCGGCAAACTCATCCGCAGCGTCTCTCCCACGAGCGGCCGAAACCCCCTGGGCGTCACGGTCGACTACGAGTACGAGCCCGTGGTGGCCAACAACCGTGGCTTGCTCCGCGCCTCCACCCTCACCGTGGATGGCCGTATGTTGCGCACCGAGGTGGACTACGACGGCCTTGGCCGCCCGAGCACCGTGGAGTACCCGAGCCTTGGCGCTGGCTCCCCGGTCATCACCCGCTACGGCTACGACGCGAGCAGCGGCGCCCTGCGGAGCCTCGAGGAGATTGGCGGAGCCACTCCACGAAGTCTTTGGGAGATCCAAGAGCTCTACCAGGGTACCGCGATCCAGCGAGAGACCTTCGGTAACGGCGCAGAGACGACCTACGACGTCGATCCCTACACGCGCCTAATCTCCTCGATCGGAACGACCCTGGGCGGAGACGTGGTGCAGGCCCTCGAATACACGTAAGGATTAGGACGGGCACTGCTCCCGCGCTGGAGGTGGAGTACGAGTATACGGCCAGCGGCCTGAGGGCGCTGGAAGTCCTAGAGAGTCGTGGCGGATCCGGTGCTCGTACCGCTCGAATGATCGCGGGCGACGGCTGCGGCGCCGCGGTGCGCGGCTCCCCGTGTGTGCCACCCCTCAGGCGCAGGAAGCGACAGCGAGCACGAGTGCCCTGGCGGCGGCAGAAAGGCCCGCCCGTATGGGGTTGGCGTCGTAAGCATTGCCGCTCGCAGCTACGTCTTTGGCGGTAGGTCACGGCAGTGCAATGCGGCAAGCGGACCGACGGGGTGGCACGTCCCCTGGTGCTGCTCCCAGTGTTCGCCCTCGTTGACCTGGCGTCGCAATCCTCCCAGGACCGGCGAGCCTACCTCGACTGCTCCGTGCATCACGTATAGGTCTATCCTTCGGCGCTCTTCGCCGGGTCGCACTATGACGTGAAATCGTGCCCCACGCGTGCGAAGCTCTGCTCCTGGTAGCGTTATGCTGAACGGGGCTGCGCGTAACGAGAGTACGTCGAGGACGACCTCGCCGCGCTCGATCTCAAGGTGCAATCCGCCGCCTCGTTCGGAGATCAGCAGGGTGGCTCCGGCACTCGCCACGACGTGGGAGCCGTCGGAGAGGGTGAGAGACGTGGTTTGGCGCAGCGGCTCGCCAGGAGGAGGGGCATGGCCTCCGCTCGGGCTTGGCGAAGCTTGGCTTCGTGCTCGCGCCTGCTCGGGAGTGGTGTGACCCCGTGCTGCGGCTCGAGATGCGGAGCCGTCCTTTCCTTCAGCTCCTTCAGCTCCTTCAGCTCCTTCAGCTCCTTCAGCGCGCGAGCGGGTGCTCTCAGGCGTAGCGCTGGGCTGCGCGGTGGGGAGAGCATCCGCGTCGCTGGCGTTCGCTAGCTCGCCCTGCGCCCCGGCGGTCCCGTCGGAAGTCGCGTCGCGCTGGGGGCTTTCGGAACTCGCGTCGCCCTGCGCCCCGGCGGTCCCGCCAAAAGTCGCGTCGCGCTGGGGGCTTTCGGAGCTCGCGTCGCCCTGCGCCCCTACAGGCCCCTCCGAGCTCGTCGACCCCTCCCATCTCTCCGGGGCCCTGCTGCTGGCGCTGTCCGGCTCTGACGCCGAAGAGTCGAGCCCCGCGGTGAGGAACGAAAAGGAGGGTCGTGCCGTCAGCGCTGTCGCAGTGATGGCAGCGCCGAGGAGCAGCATGGCTGCGGTCGCGGCAGCCGTCGTGGTGCGACGCCGACGCCGAGCGTTCTGCTTGCGCCGCATTCCGTTACGCAGAATGCTGCCCCCGGAAGGTCGGCCCTCGGCGCGGCAGCGCCCGCGGTAATCCCTCGCCTTCATCCCGTTTGGTCTCGCCTTCGTGCCTGGAGCTCGTCCACTACCTTGAACACCTAGGGCGTCACGGCTCTCGCGGCCACGCCCACGCCTTCGTCGGAATGCCGATGCCAACGCCGATGCCAAGGGCATGGGCAATGCCGATGCCATTCAAAGGGCACCGTTGCTCTCGGTTGACGACGTCGGTAGCCTTTGCCATGTTCGAGTCCATCGTCAAAGTCTTGGCGGTAGTGGTCGGGTACGCTCTGACAGCGTGTAGTGAGGCGCGGCCGTCGCGAGCGGGGGCGGCAGCCGTCGAGCCGAGCGGTCAGGGCAACGCAGCCGGGAGCGGCGCGACGGATCCCTCGAATGGAGGGGGAGCGCTCGGTCTCGGTGGCAGCTCAGGTGGTGTTTCGTGTGATGGGATCGTCGCTTTTCCCGATCCACAGCTGGACGCCGTCCTGCGTGGCGCGTTGTCCCTCTCGAGCAACCAGTCGTTCGGTCGTGACCATTTCCTCCTTGTCACGGAGCTCGAGCATGACGCGAGCGACGGGAACGAACCAGTAAGGAGCCTCGAAGGGGTCTAGTGTCTCTTGGGACTCCGATCGCTCGCCGTGACGGGCCGCGTGCTCCCGAGCGGAGAACGGGACGGTGTCCTGGACGTTACTCCACTCGCTCGTCTGGAGCAGCTCCGCAGCCTCACGATCCGCCACGCGACCTTCGATCTTGCTCCGCTGGGTGCACTCGTCCAGCTCCGCGAGCTGCGACTGGATCACGCCGCACCAGGAAGTAACGCGGAACCCGGCAAGGTCGACGCCCTCGCGTCCCTCGTGAATCTGAACGTCCTGGATCTCAGCCATGGCTGCATCCAGGACATCTCGGCGGTCGCCGGGATGCCTTCGCTCGAGACCCTGGACCTCTCCAGCAACTGCATCGAAGACTTGAGTCCTCTCGAGGGTCTCGTGACGCTCGCTCACGCCGACGTATCGGGCAACGAGTACGATTGTGCCCAGGCAGCAGACACACTGGAGCTCCTCAGCAGTTATGGAGCCGCCGTCGTGGATGACTGTGGCTGATGCGCCGGTCTTCGCGGATCGGATAAGGGTCAGCGGTCCCTGGGAACCCCCCCACCAAACCCCGATGCCCGGATCCGAACGGTGAAGACGCTGTCGCCGCTGAGGATCGCCGAGCGGCCCAGCAGGCGTCCGTGCTGCCAGTTGCTCAGCCCGAGCTCTGGGCGCCGCAAGGCATACTGCCCATCCACCCAGCGGGTGAACCCGTCGCTTACGAAAGGGGCATTGAGCCGAGCGAAACAGGCGTCCCGCTCCGCCGCGTCGGCCGTGAGCACGCCTACAACGAACTGAGGGCTCCAGCGGTTGCACAGTTCGGCTGCGCTCATCAGGTCATCCACGACCTTGAGGCTGATCTCGGGCGTCTCCTCCCATTCCCATTCGCGCCCGAGCGCCGATTCGGGAAGCGTTTCGACCTGCTGCTCCTCCACGTTGCCTTGCGCACGAGCGACAACGATTTGTTGGCTGCGCAGGTGAGCTGGGACGTGCACTTCGTCTCCCTCCACGACGTGCAGCTTGAAGGCCTGTCCGCGCTTCGCTCCAGCTTGGGTCAGTCCCGCGATCAGCGCCGGCACGAGCTCCGCCGCGCGGCTCCGGGGAAGGCAGCAGGTATTCAGTGTGTTGCACACCTTTCGGTCCAGCGACATGACGACGGCCTCCTCCAGGGCTTCCGCAGAGGCCGAGTCTGCCACGAGAAGCCAAGCGCCTCCCGTGCCGTGGAGGCTGACAGGAACCCCCGCCCCCTGCGCGAGGGATCCCAGCGTGTCCACGGCGCGGCCCGAGCCCCGCGCGACGGCGAGCGACAAGCGGCGATCCGAGAACAACGCCCATCCCGCTGCATGCGAGGTACTGTCGACGAGGCACACGGCGTCTGGGGGGAGACCGGCGGCCTGCAAGCTGGGGCGCAAGGCCAGATCGAGGATTGCTCGGGCGGTGCCGAGCGCGTCGCTCCCAATGCGGAAGACGACGGTGTTTCCGCTACGAAGAACGCCGGTGGCGTCTGCCACGACGTTCGGCCGTCCCTCGAAGACGAACGCGACGACCCCGAGCTCGGCGCCGATGAGCTCAGCCTTCCAGCCGTCGTGCTCCACGACCTCCAGCACCTGGTTGCGACGGGACGGTGCGGTCGCCCACCCCCTGAGGCCAGCAATCATCTCACGCCGCATCTTCTCCGAGGCAGCGAGACGGGTCGTCGAGCGTCCCCGCGCCTTGGCGGTCTCAACGTCTCGTGCGTTCGCCTCGGAGATCCCGGACCAGATGGCATCTTCCGCGAGCTTCGCGGAGAACCCCAAGAAGAAATCGGCGATCTGTTCACCTGTCACCATCGCCATCCGCCGAAAGGCTTCGACGCTCCGGCTCACCGCTTCTTGTGCGACGGCCATTTCCCGAGCTGGGATGTGCAGCAGCTCCTGGGTTGCATCGGCAAACCGCAGGGTATCCCCCTCGGAGAAAGACGCCGCGAGTGCTTCATCGACGGTGAAGAGGCGATCGCCGCCTACGACGAGTTGCATCCCGGCCCGGAGGGATCTCAGCGGCGTCAGGTTTGTCATGGTGGCAGGAAGCTAGCCTCAAAAAAGCGGGCTGCAAAGCTTCCCATCCGGTCACGACGCCTCCTCCGAAGCAGATGGCCGAGAGGCCAAGGGCCCGGGGCGCTGTGGGCACGAGAAGCTCGGCCGAACGCGGCTCCAGCGTTCGGGAACAGCTGCCCGAGGGTGGCGCTCAACGTCCGAAAACGATGCGCTCGCGGGCGAGGAGTCGCACCAGCAGGTATAGGCAGAGGCTGGCGAGCAGGGCTGAGCTCATCCAAATGAGCGAGAGGTCCACCACGCCGACCTCCTCTCCGCGCAGGATGTCTACGACAGTGGTGACCTGGGCCACCGTGGGTACGAGCGTCATCCACCACTGCCGGCTCCCCGGGCTCAGCATCAACAGCAGGCTAGGCACCATGGGCAGGAGGTTCAATAGGTTGAGGTAGGTCTGTGCCTCTTTGAAGGTGCGGGCGAACGTAGCGACGAGCATCTGCAAGGCAGCGCCGAAGAACGCGAGAGGGAGCAGGGCGACGAGCATCAGCAGTGCCTCTGCAGCGCCGAGGCTGACGCGCAGCCCGACCTCTTCGAAGGGGGTCCAGGCAATCGACACGACGAAGACGACGAGCGTCACGACGGCGACGAGGGCCGCTGCGATGGACGTGGCGAGCCACTTGCCGACCACCAGAGCCGTTCTCGGCGCTGGCGTGAGGAGCAGCGGCTCGAGGGAGCCGCGCTCTCGTTCCCCTGCCGTTGTATCGATGGCCACGTTCATGCCGCCCACGAGCGCCGCGAGCATGAGGAACAAAGGTATTACGTTGAGCAGGTCCGAGGCGAGCCGCTCCGGCGTCGCGACGTCTACCTCGTCGAGTTCGAGGGGGCGGGCGAGCTCAGGGCTCAGGCCGCGCACGATCAGTCGCTGCGTGGCAAGCTGTTGCGAATAGGCGAAGAGGAGCTGCTCGATGCGACGCACACTCTGTTGTGCCTTGTAGTTGGAGGCGTCCATCACGACCCTGACGGGAGCACTGCGCCCGGACGCCAGGCGTCGGTCGTAGTCAGCCTCGATCAACAAGACGAAATCGAAATCGCCCTCCCGCACGGCGAGCTGCGGGTCTTTCGGCGCTGGCTCGAGGCGCGCGCCATGCTGCGTCAGGTAGTCGATAAGGAGCGGGGCGCGGTCTTGATTGCTGGCGGCCCCGTGGAGGGGGCGTTCGCGCTGCAGGTCTGCTACGAACAAGAACAGCAAGAGCACGATGAGCGGGCCCAGGACGGGGAGGACCAGCGCCCCGATGACGCTGCGAACGTCCCGCGCGTGGTCCCTGAGCTCCTTGGTGACGACGATCCGGATCATGAACGTCGGTCCGCCGCGGAAATGATGCGCACGAAGGCGCTCTCCAAGTCGCGCTCGTCTACCGCTTCGAGAAGAGTGGATGTCGGGCCGCTGATGGCCACCTTGCCGCCGCTCACGATCACCAGGTCCTCGCAGAGCTGTGCCACCTCTGCCATGACGTGGCTCGAGAAGAGAACGCACACTCCGGATTCAGCCAGTCGCCGGATCGCGGCCCGTACGGCCCGCGCGCTCATGACGTCCAGCCCGTTCGTCGCTTCGTCCAGGATGACGTTCTGCGGCTCATGGACCAGGGCTCGGCCGATGGCGACCTTCGTACGTTCCCCTTGAGAGAACCCGCCCACGCGGCGATCCACGATGCTGCCCATGTCGAGGAGGTCTACCAGCTCCTCGATACGCCGCGCCAGGCGCTTGCCCCGAATGCCCTGCAGGGCTCCAAAGTAGAGGAGGTGTTCGCGCGCGGTCAGTCGAGGATAGAGGCCGCGGCTGTCCGGGAGCACACCGAGCCGTGAGCGCGCCTCCGCCGGAAACAGCTGGGCGTCGAGCTCGTCCACCTTGGCAGTGCCAGCATCCGGACGAACCAGGGTCGAGACGATCCGCAGTGCCGTGGTCTTTCCCGCGCCGTTCGGACCGAGCAGGCCCGTGACCCTCCCGTTCTGCGCCTCGAAGCTGACGCCGTCGAGTGCTGTCACACGCCCGAAGCGCTTTGCCAGGGACTCGACGCGAATCATGGGCTAGCCCCGGTCAAGCTCGTGAAGAAGGGAGGACGCCGCACAGCGGGAGAACACGGGACGTCCAGCTTCAACGGTGCTTCGGCGTTCAGGAAGCTCGCGATCAGCTCCGGCAGGCAAGGCGTCCCCGTCACGCCGTGCCCGACGCCCTCCACCACGATGTGTCGAGCGTTCGGGAGGCGGCGTGCGACGAGATCACCCCACTGGGGGGGAACGACGGGATCCAGGTTTCCCGAGAGGACGAGGGTCGGGGCATCCTCGATGACCGGCTCGAAGTACCGCTCTGGCAGGGTAGCGGCAGGCCACTTCGCACACGCCTGCTGGATGGTCTCCACCGCTGAGGGCCCGAGGAAATTGCCGCGGGTGAGCGCGGCCGCTTCAGCGGGCAGGATGCGGGGCACGTCCTCGGAACAAACGATGGAAAGGTACATGCCGTCTTGCAGGTCCTCCTGGGCTCGATCGGCGATCGCGCTGACCGCCGCCACGAAGGGCGCGAAGTTGTCATCCAGCGCCTCTTCGATGGCCAGCGGAACGAGCGCGCTCAGGAGGGGCGAGTACAGGAGCAGCCGGAGCGCCGACGCGAAACCGTCGCGCGACATCCGTAGCGCCACTGGTTTGCCGGTGCGCGGGTGAAGGACGCGCAGAGGGTGTTGTCCTTGCGCAGCGTCCAGCCTCCGAAATAGCAGCGCCAGCCGCTCGGCGAGCTGGGGGAAGCGCTTGGAACACTGTGGTTCGGCGCGGCAGTCTGCCAGTAGGAGGTCGAGCGCTCTCTGGGCGTCTCTCCCGGCGTGCAGTGGGAGCTTGACGTCCGTCGGTACTGGTCCATCCAGAATGACCCTTCTCACATGCTGTCGGTGGCGCCGCAGGTAGACCAGGGCGGCACGGGTCCCGTAGCTGGCTCCCCAGAGATTGATCCGTTCGTAGCCCAGCGCTTGGCGCACGTCGTCCAAGTCGTCCATGGCCAGGGGCGTGGTGTAATACCGGGGGTCGCCCTCCAGGCCCCGCAAGCACCGTTCCACGTCCTCGAGGCGGATCTGGTCCGAGAAGAGGCCCTGCAGTGAGTCATCGGGATCCGGACATTCGAGCGGGCCTGAGCGGCCCGTGCCCCGTTGATCCACGAGGACGATGTCTCGTCGTTTCCGTACCTCGTGGAGCACGCCGACAATTGGTGCTCCGGACACCGTAGCCGCCTGCCCCGGTCCGCCCACCAGGATGAACAACGGATCGGGGGCGGGCTGCGCGGCCAGGGCTGGAACGACTGCCACATGCAACGGCAGCGTGCGCCCTCGGCGAGCCATTCGGTCCTCAAACACCGTGAGCGTGCCGCAACGTGCCTCGGTGGGAAGCCCCGTCAGCTGGCAATCGTGCAGGACTATCGACGGTGCGGTGGAGGACCCCTCGGCGCAGCCGCTGGCTCCGAAGACCAGGCCCGCGATAGCGACGCTCGCACATGCCCGCTCCAGTGCGCGGAGTGCGAGCATCACGAAGGGAGTCGAGGCGAGGTGCAGCAGAACCCAAGAGTCTAACGGACTCATGAGCGATGGGAAGGCCACATGAATCGTCTGCCAAGAATGTTGGGAGCGGGAGAGCTACGGCCGCGAAACCAGCCAACGGAGCTCTCGAGCAGTGGCCGGCCCCACACCAAGCTCGGACAGATCGGCAGGGGGCTCGTCCCTTACTTCGCTTACGGGACGGCCATGGGCCATCACGTCAGCTCTCGGTTGGGGATAGAGTGGGACACGCGCCGGATCTACCAGGCCGCTCGGCACGACGGTTCGACCCACGGAGTCATACTTGTCCGTCGCCCCCAGCGTGTGGAAGAGTTCATGCACGACGACGAACAACGCGTAGTCGACCATCGTCGGATCCAGCTGCACTGAGACGAAGCCATAGCGGCCTCCCTGCTCGCTGAACCCTTCCACGAACCGTAGCGGACTCGTCCTGCCGGGTTCAGTGACTGACACGTACACCCGCGAATCGAACCCGAGCAGCGGGGTGTTTGCCAGTCGATTCAGCCTCTCGGCATAGACACGGCGCCCCACCCCATCCGCGAACTGGTCGAGCCAGCTCGAGGACGCGACGGGAGTGGGCGGTGGCGGGGCTTTCACGGGTCCATAGACGTAGAACCTAAAGGGCGGCGTATCTGCGTGACGGTAACGGAGAAACTCGCCTGCCAGCTCCTGCTCGAGCCGAGGCAGGCGGCTGCGGAAGGCGCGCACGCCCGCTGGCGACAGCTCCCCCTGCTGAACCAGGACGATTGCGACCTCCAGGGGACGACGCCACTCTAGGCGCGCCGCGCGCCCCGTGAAGTCCTGAACGGCCAAGAGAGAGACAGCGGCAAGCACCGTGAGCAGGACTCCCAGACGCACGAGGAAGAAGAGCCGCCAGAAGCCTCCCCATGGTCGCTTCGGCGCACGGGACTCCCGCCGCGGAAGATCGATGACGTGGCTTGGGGGAGGTTCCGAGAAGGGCTTGCGTGCCACGCGAGGACTCCGTGGTGGTACGTCGAGGTAGGGGAGAATCCGCCGTTCTTCTACATTGTCTCGGGGCAGCGCGTGGAGCAACCCGCTCGCCGTCCGGAATGGCCCTGCTCATCTGCCCTGCTCATCTGCCCTGCTCATCTGCCCTGCTCAAACGAGCAGCGACATGAAGTCGAGGAAAGCGAGTTCATCGAGCCAACCCGGTTTGCGACCCACAGTGATGTGAGTCAGGAGGGGCGTCACGAGCGCTCTCCCTGAACCGATGGGCTGGGGCAGCTGCCACCAGGGCCCCCGGAGCTGGCGCAGCTCTGCCGCGGCCCAGCGCGTCTCGCTCGGCGGGATGACGTTGTCGCCTGCGCCGTGCAGCAGGTAGATCGGTACACCAACCTGCCAGAGTTTGCCTCGCGGTGAGAGGGCGCGCAGTGTGCCTGCGTCCCTGTCGATGAAGCCCTCGAGCTCCGGGCGGAAGGCTTCCAAGTCCTCCGTGAGGAGCCGCTCGTAAAGGGCCTCTGTCGTGATGCTGAGGCGCTCGGTCGCGAGGGAGGCGGCGGTGCCTCGTCGCTCCTGCAGCCACGCGCGGAAGACGCTTCGTGCGGTGTCCCGCTCGGCTGCTGGCACCAGCTTGTCGATGTAGCGATAGACGAGGACGATGAGACCGTAGTCGTGAGCCTTGCGGTGCTTGCTGCCGGACGGGGTACGCTCCACGTCCGTCAGCAGGAACCGCAGGGAGCGTTCCAGATCGTGGTAGCCTCCGATGGCTGCCACGTAGGCGAGTCGGTTCCGCAGGGAAGGGTCCGTCGCGGAAAGGAGGGCGATCCCGCCAGCGAAGCTGAACCCGATGAGACCGATGCCGTCGGCTTCCGTGGTCGGGCCGCGCGCTGCGAGCCACGAAACCGCGGAGACGAGAGCCTGCCTCGCCCGTTCTCGGATGCTGTAGTCGACCAAGCCTGGCAGTTCGGGGGTGAGCACGACCACGCCAGCTGCTGCCAAATGCCTGGAGAACGCGATCAGCCGCGGTTCGTCGATGCCTTGGTAGTGGACGCCGTGACCCACGACGACGGCGAGCCGCTTTCGGCCTCGCGGGACATAGAGGCGCGCCCGAATTTCGCTACCATCGGGCATCGGCACTGCCGTGTCACGAAAGAAGGACCCACGCTCGGAGCGGAGGGGGAGCTCTTGACGTGGCGTGACCGTCATCGCGGAGAGCAGCTCGCGGGTCCGTTGCCAGCGCGACGATTGGACCCCGGTGCCGAGGCCAAGTAACAGTCCCGTCAGCCAAAGCAGCCAGATCGTCCAGTGTCGCACGCTCGGGAGTGTGGAACGGCCCCGGCCACGGGGCTACGCCCGAACCTCGCGAGCTGGCACCGCTCCAGGAAGCGGCGTTGCTTTTGGGTCTGCCTGACCCTATGCCGGCTCATCGAGGGTTTCGCCCAAGCAGCCAGGAAGATGAACATGGACGTGGTACGGCTGACTCAGCAGCTCATTCGATTCGACTCTACGAACCCGCCGGGCAATGAAGGGCCCTGCGCGCGTTTCGTTGCGGAGCTGCTCGAAGGATGGGGGCTGGAGGTGAGCCTCGTCGAGCTGGCGGAAGGACGCCCGAGCGTGCTTGCTCGGCTGCGGGGTGCCGACCCAGCACTGCCGCTCTGCTTCACGGGTCATCTCGATACGGTGCCCCTCGGTGAAGCGGCGTGGCGGCGCGATCCATTCGGCGGCGAAATCGAGGAGGGGCGGCTCTACGGTCGAGGGGCTTCGGACATGAAGTCTGGCGTTGCCGCCATGCTAGGCGCGGTCTCTGAGCTGCGTTGCCGCCGCCAACGCCGTCGCGACGTCTTGCTGGTTCTCACCGTCGGGGAGGAAACGGGTTGTGAAGGAGCCCAGGTGCTCGCGTCGCACGGAGGCTGCCTGCCCCAGGCCGGAGCACTCGTCATTGCCGAGCCGACGGCGAACGCTGTCGCGCTGGCCCACAAGGGTGCCGTAAGGCTCAGGGTCGAGTTTCACGGCCGCTCCGCGCACGGGTCCATGCCGGAGGCGGGGCGTAGCGCCATCCTCACGGCAGCAAAGGGAGCATTGGCGCTCGCAGGGCTCGACTTCGAGCAGCCGCCTCATGCGCTCCTGGGTCGTCCGACAGTGAACGTCGGGACCATGCACGGTGGCACCGCCATCAATATGGTGCCGGACCATGCTGAGCTCGGGGTCGACATCCGAACCGTGCCGGGGCTCGCTATCGAGGCTGTGCTCCAGCGGGTGCAGGCTGCCATCGGCGCCGAGGCGACGGTGACGGTGACGCGAGCTGCGTCGCCTGTCGCTACCCCGGGCGAGGTGCCCTGGGTGCAGCGAGTCCTCACCATCGCTTCCAAGCACGCGCCGGGCCAGATACGACCGTCCGGCATGCCGTACTTCACGGACGCCTCCTATCTGCTGCCAGCCCTCGGAGCTCCACCAGCCGTTGTTCTCGGCCCCGGCGTGCCGAGCCAGGCGCATGCGACGGACGAATGGTGTGAGTGCGAGGCGATCCGCCTCGCCGCAGCGATTTATCTCGAACTCTGTGAGGATTGGTGCGTTGGCTGAGCGCGAGGTGCGTCAGTCGGTTGCTTGGCTGGCCGAATCGACCCACCGCAGGATGCACGCAAACTCCCTTGTTCGGGCGCCAGAAGGCGACTTGAATCGGGCCGTGAACCCTCGAGACGGAGAACGGGAAGCCGGCGCGGTCGGGTCTGTCGCGAGCCTCGGGCTCGGGATTGCCGAGACTCTGCGCATCAGTGTTGGGACGTTGTGGGACGCGCGCCGTGGCGTGGTGACGCGGGAAGCCTCGCAGGCGCGCCTGATGACGTGGGCGGCGCGGTGCCTCGAGCACGCGCGTGCCCGTGTCGAGGTGGCAGGCAGAGAGCATGCCGAGACGCCCGAACGATTCGTGGTGATGAGCAACCACCAGTCGCTGTACGACATCCCAGTGCTCTATGTTGCTCTGGAGCGCCCCATTCGGATGGTGGCCAAGGCGGAGCTCTTTCGTGTTCCCGTCTGGGGTAAGGCCCTTGCAGCCTCAGAGTTCGTGAGGCTCGATCGCTCGGATCGCCGTCAGGCGATGGCCTCCCTGGACGACGCGGCGAAGAGTCTAGCTTCGGGTCTCGACATCTGGATGGCCCCAGAGGGGACGCGCAGCCCCGATGGCTCTCTGGGGGAGTTCAAGCGTGGCGGGTTTCACGTCGCTTTGGCAGCCAAGACTCGCATCTTGCCCATCACGATCGACGGAACCCGTCGTATCCTGCCCGCGCGAGCCGTCCGCGTGAGACACGGGGTGGCCGTCGTGGCCACGATCCACCCGCCGATCGATCCCGCCGCGTTCGGCCGGCGCCGCCTCAAGGAGCTCGTCCAGGAGGTCCGCAGGGTGATTGCTGAGCCCCTCGGCCAGTCTGGCGTGCGCTAGCGGCTGCCCAGTTGCTCTGTTTGGTGGATCGGTTCGGTCAAGCGGAGCCATCCAACCAGAAGACACTGAAGGCGTCTCCGCCCTCGTCCCTCTCGGCGGGGCGCGAGCGTGACACCAGCGGATGCGCGGCAAGGTGGCTTCGGACGGCCAGCTTCAGCGCACCCGTACCGTGCCCGTGGAGGACAAACCCGCTCGGCTCGCCGCGCCGGAGCAGTCCATCGATGAAGCGATCGATCTCATCGAGGGCTTCATCCACGCGCTGTCCTCGAAGGTTCACGGTATTCGACGAGGTCCGAAGGGCATCCGTTCGGGGGGTATTTGCCTCCTCCCTGGGCTCCTGGCGGCGGCGCGCCGACGCCTGTTTGCTCCCTTGGGGAGGCGCTGCAGGCGACGCCACGACGACGTCCTCTGCGCTCGCCTTGAGCTTGAGGGCGCCGACCTGCACCGTGAGCTGCCCGCGCTCGGAGACTCCGCTGATGACCCCCTGTGCTCCGAGGCGCGGGAGGAACACCCGCGTCCCCGGTACCAGCGAAGCCGCGCCGATCGGCGCAGAGGCAGCTTCATCCAGGGCCCTCATCGCCCGCTGGGCAGCACCACCGAGAGCCACTGGCTTCGCTGCGTCATCGATGGCTCGCTCGAGTCGACGTAGCTCGGTCGCGTCGAGAAGCTCCTGGGACTTGATGCGACCGCGGACCGCGCGGAGAGTGTGTCTGGCCTCCTGGAGGTCCGCCATGAGCTCCTGCGAGCTCCTCTCGAGGCGTGCGCGCTCCTTCTCGCGAAGGGTCTTCTTCTCCTCCTCGATGGCGTGTCGCAACTGCTCCTGGCGGCGCGCGTGTTCCTCCGCCTCCTTGGCGGCCTTCTCGAGGCGTGCCCTTTCTGCTTGGAGGGCCTGCACGAGAGCCTCGCGATCTACCGAGTCTACGGGCAGGAGCTCGCGCGCTCTTTGGACGACCCCTTCGGGCATACCGAAGCGCTCGGCCACGATCAGGGCAGTCGACGGACCTGGTGCGCCAACAGCGAGACGGTATGTCGGTGACAACGTCTCGAGGTCGAACCCCACCGAACCGTTCTGCAGATCGACGCTGCTCGCCGCGAGCTCCTTGAGGCGCTCATAGTGCGTCGTCGCGACGACGGCAGCACCTTTGCTCACGAGCGCTTCAATCAGGGCGGCGGCCAGGGCAGAGCCCTCCTCGGGATCCGTTCCGGCCGCAACCTCGTCGAGGAGGGCGAGGCTCGAGTCCGCGGAGTGTACGGCGATGCCGGCGAGGCTGGTCACGTGAGCGCTGAAGGTCGAAAGCGACATGGTCAGCGATTGGTCGTCGCCCATATCGGCATAGACGCTGCCGAACCAGCCCACCACGGAGCTCGCTTCAGCGGGGATGGGCAGGCCTGTCTTCGCCATCAAGACCGATACTCCGATGCACTTCAAGAGCGCGGTCTTGCCTCCAGCGTTCGGTCCGCTCACGATGAGCGCCTTGCCCCCTGCGAGCGCGACGTCGTTGGGAACGACGGCTGCGTCCCGCACCGCCAGGAGCGGATGGCGCACGCCGAAGAGGGACAACGTTGGTCTGGTGGTGAGCTGGACCGCGCTCGCTCTCGTGCGCTTCGCCCAACGGGTGATAGCACCGAGCTCGTCGGCACGGGTGCAGGATTCGCAGGCGTGCTGAAGCTCTCCGCTCGCCTCCTGCACGAGTCGACTCAGCTCGTCGAGTACCTTCGCTTCCTCACGTTCCACGGCTGCTTCTGCGAGCTGCAGGCGGTTTGCCTCGCCCGTCAGCTCCTGGGGTTCGACATAGAGGGTCCCTCCAGAGGCGCTGGACCCAAGGACTACGCCCTGGACCTTCACGTGGGAATCGGAGCGAACCGGGAGAACGTAGCGACCGTCGCGCTCCGCATAGTAGTCGTCTCGGAGCGCCGGGCGATAGCGCTCTAGCATGTTTTGGAGGCGCTTCTGGACCTCACGGCGGATCTCACCAGCCTGCCGCCGCGCGTCGCGCAAGTCCTTCGATGCGGCGTCCAGAATGCTGCCGTCCTTGTCCACCGCGCCCTCCAGGCGGGCCTGCAGGGTATCGAGTGAAGGGGCACTGTCGAGGGCTGTGCACAAGAGTGGCCACTGCTGTGCGTGCTGCTTGGCATAGCTCCGCAGCCGACTCGCTACCAAGAGCATGTCAGAGATGCCGCGGAGCTCCGCACCGGTTGCGAGGCTACCCTTGCGGGTGCGAGCGAGCACGTCTTCCATGTCGGGAAACGCGAGCTGTGGTGCCGGTTCCTCTGCCGCGGATGCCCGCAGCGCTTGTCGCGTGAGCTCCATGAGCTGGGTGGCCTGTGCCAAGGAGCCGGCTGGCTTGCGGTTCTGCAGGTGGCGCGCAGCGGCTGCGCTGAGGCAGTGCTCCGCGAAGCTCTCGAGTACCAGATCCCACTCCAGGTGGTCACGGGTGCGGGCTTCCAGTCGCTCGGGCGTCTGTGTAGAAGGCGCTGTGGGTGGCATCGTCTGGCGGTGTCCTATCGCGTCGGCGAGCTCTAGCGCAGCGCCTGGCCACGTCCACCGCTGGCCGCGGCGCGGAGAGTCCTCCCGGCATTCCCGGGGCCTCCGCCTTCTAGCGCGCGCGAGGCTACCCGGCGCGAGGCTGGCCCGCACGTTTGTTTGCAATCGCGAGCAAGTCCGCCCGCCACGCAGCCAGGAAGCCGACTCCCTCCTCCCGCCCTGCCTGCACGTCGCTCGTGAGCCGGAGCACCTGCGCGTAGCTGCGAGCTGCGTCCTCCGCGTACCCCATATTCTCGAAACAGAGGGCCTGATAGAAGCAGGCTGCCCACAGTGACCCGTCCAGACAGAGGGCACCGCGCAGCTGTCGCAGGGCGTCAGGCAGGTCACCGTGGAGATAGCTGGTGATGCCGCCGAACATGAGCGCCTCTGCGCTGGTCGGTTCCAACGCGACAGCCATGGCAAAGCTGTCCCGTGCTGCTCCCACGTCGCCCGCGTCGAGCGCGGCGCGCCCAGCCTCGATGGCGGCCTCGGAGGGTGATGGCGTGGGTGGGCGCGAGGAGCCCCGCGGTGGCAGGGCCTGCATTGGTGGAATCGGGTTGGGGGTGCGCAGGAGTGGCAAGGCCTGCACTGGCGCGGGCGGGCTGGGGGTGCGCGGGAAGCGTGGGAGCTCGCGGGGCTGTTCGAGTTCCCAGCGCGGCCGGACTGGTTGCAGCGTCCGTGGTCCCGGACGCTGGAGCACGGCGCGCCCAGCTACGCCCACGACGTGCAGACTCGAGGGTTGCTCGAGGATGGCTTCACTGGCGCCGAGCATCATGTGCCCACCCGGCGCCAGGCTGGCGGCCATAGCATCGAGGGTCCTGCGGGCGGGCTCGCGGCCGAAGTAGATGAGCACGTTCCGGCAGAGGATCAGATCCCACCCACGGGGGGAGGGCGGTTGAGGGGGCGGATCCATGAGGTTCCGAACCTGGAAGCGGACAGCGCGTCGCACGTGCTCGGGGACGACGTAGTCGCCGGGCCGCTCCCCGAGGTAGCGAGTTCGCATGTCGGCATCGACGGCGTTGAGGCTCGATGCGGTATAGCGCCCCTCGGTGGCGTGGCGGAGCGCCCCGCTGTTGAGATCCGTTGCCAGGATCTCGACGCTCCTGCCGCAACGATCGGCCAACAGCGCGACCGAGTATGGTTCCTCGCCCGTGGCGCATCCCGCAACCCAGATGCCCAGCGGGGACCCTGTATGGTTCTGTTGAAGGAGCTCCTCCAGCACGCGGAACTGCCCCGGATCTCGGAAAAACCACGTGTAGACGACGGTCATGGCCTCGAGGAGCAGCTTCATCTCGCTGCTTCCCGGCGCGTTCAAGCGGGCCATGTATTCCTCGAAGAGCAGACCTTCAGCGGCAAGGCGATCGCCAACCACTCGCTCGAGGTTCGCCCCCATGCCTCCTCGGCCCAGGTCGAGCCCAGCCTGCCGCCGCAGCAAGCTGGTGAGCTGCTCCAAGTGTTCCGACTTCATTGCGCGATTCGCCATTTCGGTTGTGCAACGGCCCAGCGACAAAGCTCGCGGGCCAGCTCCTCAGGGGCGCCAGAGGCCCGCGCGGCCCCGGACTGCAGTGCGGCCGCTGGCATGCCGAAGACAGCACAGCTCTCTTCGCTCTGGGCCAACGTGAGCGCACCTTTGTCTCGCATGGCGGCCATACCGCGGACGCCATCGTTGCCGATTCCGCTGAGAATGACCCCACTGGCACGCGAACCGTGGGTATTTGCAAGGGAGGAGAAGAGCAGCTCCACGGAGGGGCGGTGACCATTCTCCGCGGGCGCCTCGCTCGTACACAGGTAGTCACCGCTGGTCACGAGATGATGATCGTCGACGGCCAGATAGATGACGCCCGGATGGATGACCTCCCGGCCTAGGATGGTCTTGACGGGGAAGTGCACCCGGCTGCGCAGGTACTCGGCGAAGGCTTGCACGAACCCCTTGGGAAGGTGTTGCACCACGGCCATCGCGGCAGGAAAATCGTCGGTCAGGCTCGCGAGAAGACTGGCCAGGGGAGCTGGGCCGCCCGCCGAGGCACCCAGCCCGACGACGAGGGGACCGCCACGCAGGGCGCCGGGTGCCGGTGGCGTGCTCGACAGGCGGTTCGTGCCCTCGGGAGCCGGCGAGCCCGTCTCCGCGTCATCCGCCGAAGGACCGAGCCCTGCTTGCCTCAGTGGCAGCGGGTGCGTGGACGTGCGCTGGCGGGAAGCGCGGCGCGAATCGGAGCTGATCTTACCCGCGACGTGACGAACGACGGGGATACTCGCCAGAGTGTGGACGCTGCGCCGCAGCTGTCCTTCTGCCGCGCGGTCTCCTCGCCGCGGCTTCTCCGCGAGGTCCAAGGCGCCGCGGCGAATGGCGTCGAATACGGCCACCTGCCTCACGCCCTCCGGCTGCGCCGTCAGGACCAGAATCGGCAGTGGATGGCTCGCCATGACGGCGCTGATGGTCTCTTGCCCCCCTTGACCGGGCATCACCAGATCGATGACCAGGAGCTGCGGTTTGTGTTTGCCGATGAGCGGGAGGGCATCCTCCCCGCGGCTGCCCTCTCCGACGACGGCGATGTGTCCGTCCTGCTGGAGGATCTCCCGCAGCTGGTGGCGGCAAATCGCTGAATCGTCGACCAAGACGACGCGGATTGGACCATTGGGGGTTCGCGGGGAGTCCACCTGATCCTACCTGTGCAAGGGAACGAAACGCTGCACCACATCGAGCAGTACGTCACTGCGGAAGTCCGCCTTGAGGACATAAGCGTTGGCCCCAGACGTAGTGGCTCGCTGCCGGTCCTCCACCGAGGCTCTTGTAGTCAACATGACGACAGGTAAGCGCTGTGACCGCTTTCGAATCTGCTCGAGCAGGGTGAAACCGTCCATCTGAGGCATCTCGATGTCGCTGATGACCAGGTCGGGCTCGGCGCGTGAAAGGGCCGCGAGTGCTTCGACGCCGTTCGGCGCGGTCACCACTCGTAGCCCAGCGGAAGCCAGGATCTCGGACACCATGTCGCGAATCACTGGAGAATCGTCCACGAGCAGCACCGTGGGGAGCGAGCGGGTGGCGAGACTCTGGGGGGATACACCCTCGCTCGTGGAAGGAGCCCGCCGAACCGAACGCGCAATGTGCGCGAGGTCGAGCACGAGGACGGCGCGGCCGTCCTCCATCAAGGCGCTGGCCCCGATCGCCGTGGTGCGCGCCAGCAAGGGCTCGGCCGGCCGCCGCAAGAGCTCCCGCTCGCCGAGCACCTTCGGAATGAGAAGTCCGTACACCTGGTCTTGAAGCTCTACGACGAGCGCTGCGGATGTCGGTTCCGGTTCGCGACCAAGGAGCTCACTCAGGGAGAGTAGCGGCGCTGGCTGCTCGTTGAACCGGAATACCTTCGCGGCGTCTCCGTGGCCCTTCGGTAAGTCACGCTGCCCGACCACCGCCAGGACTGCTCGCGCGGGCAGCCCATAGAGCGCGCCCGTCAGCTCGAAGACGAGCAATCGCTCTTTCGTCAATGTGAAGGGTAGCGTGATCGAGAAGCGGGCCCCCGCGCCCTTCTGGGTATGCACCTCGACGCGGCCCCCCAGCTCCTCGGCGCGCATCTTCACGACGTCCAGTCCGACCCCACGCCCCGAGAGCGAGCTCACGCTTTCGCGCGTGCTGAAGCCTTGCTCGAAGACCAGCTGAACGAGATCGTCGTCGCTCATGGCCTCGGCTTCCTGGGGGGTCAGCAGTCGCCTCGCCACTGCGGCGCGGCGAACTCGCTCGCAGTCGATGCCGCGACCATCGTCGGCGACGGTGAGGGTGATGCTCGTCCCGACGGTGCGAGCGCCGATGGTGAGACTGCCGACGTCATCCTTGTCGCCACGCTCCTCCGCGCTCTCCAAGCCGTGGTCGATGGAGTTTCTCACAAGGTGGAGCATCGCGTCCCACACCTTGTCCAAGGCGTCGCGTTCGAGCTGCACGCCGCTGGCATCCACCGAGACCTCCACGGGCTTGTCGGCGGCCGACGCGAGTTGACGCGCGTGTTCCGCCAGCTCCCGCAGCAGCGGATAGGCAGGCACCATGCGCAGCTGCCAGGTACGCACCGTCGCGTTGTCGAGGGCGACACGAAAGCGCGCGAACTCCTCGATGAGGGAAGCCCCGGAGCGGACGGCGGTCCCCAGGCTGGAGTCGCGCTTCATCACTTCGACGAGGTGCTTGGCCTGCGCGAAGAGTCGGCCGTAATCCCCCGAAATGGCTGCCATCGTTTCGCAGAGCTCGTCGATGAGCTCGCCATCCACCTGAACCCAACGGGAGGCCTCCGCTGACGCCGCGAGCGGTGCCGCGTCCCCGGAGGGCAGCGACGCAGCTGCTGGGGCATGCTCCGTGTGCTCGCCCCTGGCCGGATCGGCCGTCCCGGGTTCTTCCGGCGAGCTGCTGCCTTCCTCGCCTCTCACGCCAGTCTCTTGCTGGAGCCTCTCCAGCGCCTCCTGCAGGAGGGCGTCTGCCTCTTGGCGCGGTACCTTGTCGGACAAGGCGCGGGCCATCGTGTCGAGGCTTCGCTCGACCGCGGGGAGTCGTCCCTCGGTGGGCCCGCTCAGTACCGTCTCAAGGACATGGGCCAACTCCGAG
Source organism: Pseudomonadota bacterium (assembly GCA_023398955.1). Taxonomy (GTDB): domain Bacteria; phylum Myxococcota_A; class Polyangia; order Polyangiales; family Polyangiaceae; genus JAEWRL01. The sequence continues at coordinate 52,417 of JAEWRL010000174.1, read as the reverse complement.
AGGGGCAGGAGTCCCAGCAGGCGAGCCTCGCCCTTGAGGGTGTGAAGCTCGCCGAGCACTTGGGCCAAGGCGTCCGCCTCCTGCTGGACGTGCCGGAGCACCCCCAGCATCTCCTTGAGGCGGTAGACGCGCGCGCGCAGGCTCGCGCGGAACTTCTCCACGAACCCATCGCGTTCGTCGCTCACGTTGCCTCACCGGTCTCCAGATCGAAGCGTTTTACCAGCGCTGCCAGGCGGTCTGCTTGTGTCTTCAACCCTTGCGCAGAGGTTCGGGTTTGCGCCGTAGCGCTGACGGCCTGAGTGACGACATCGGTGATGTTGCGAACACTCTCCGACACCTGCTCGGTGCCACTGCGTTGCTGCTGGGTCACGAAGGTGATCTGGCGAGCGGCCTCCGTCGTTCCGTCTGCGAGTCTGCGTCCCTCTTCCGTCGCGGCAACAGTCGACGCGCCGGAGTCGCGGATGTCGCTGACGAGGCCCTTGACGTCTTCGACGGAAGCGGTGACGCGCTCGGCGAGACGGCGCATCTCGGCGGCCACCAGCGCGAACCCTTGGCCGCCCTCTCCGGCGCGACTGGCTTCGAGAGACCCGTTCAGGGCCAACAAGTCGCTGCGATCGGCGATCTCTCGGATCACGTCCAGGATCTCGCCAATGCGGTTTGCGTGGCCCGACAGTTCGGTGATGCGCGCCACCATCTGGTCGGTCGTGCTCTGGGTTTGCTCGGCGTTGGCAAGGACGCCCTGCACGGAGTCCGACACGTGGGCGGCCGAAGCGGAGAGCGAGTCCATCGTGCGGCTGATCTCCTCCATGGCGCTTGATTGGGAGGCTGCCGCCGACTCCTGCTCTTGTGAGGCCGCGAGGATCTCCGTAGCAGCACTGGCCAGATCCACCGACGTCGCGCGAATCTCGCGGACCATGTTGCGCAGGCTCTCGAGCATGCGGCGGAATGCGTCGGGCAACTCGCCCTGCCGGTGGATCCGCACAGTGAGCTCGCCGTCTGCGATCGAGTCCGCGGCACGGCTGAGGTCCCGCATCATGTCCAAGAGGTCGTTGAACCGCTCGGACAGGCGCCCCACCTCGTCGTTTCGCACGACGGGAAGGGCTGCCATTTCGGACTGCTTGCCCTCCGCAACGATCCGCTCGGTGGTGCTGATGAGGCGCTCGACGGGGCTCGTGACGGCACGCCCCAGGATGAACGCGCAGATCGGAGCCCACGCCGTGACGACGAGAGCGAAGAGCGCTGCGCTGAGGACGAAGCTTCCCACGCTTTCAGAGGGAACATCTGCCCGGGCGACGGCGACCGCACCGCCATCGAGGCGCTGGTAGGCGATGCGTGCTGCTGACTCGCGCTCGGTGAGGAGCCCCAGCTTGTCCTCTCGCGCCGCCGTCGCGAACGCGGCCAGTCGGGGTACCTCACCCGCGGCGCTCACGAGCAGCTTTCCGCCAGCCCCGATCACCTCAAGACTCAAGCCTGGTGTCGCGCTCTCCGCGGCTTTCACGATGCGAACGAGCTCACTCCTCGCGCGCTCAGGGTGCCAGGCGTCCGCGATTCTCGCGACCGCCGAAGCGGCTTGTGCTGCATTGAAGTGCTCCTGGGCGTCCACCTGTTTGGTGTACCCGAGTGCCATGGTCCACAGGGTGGGACCGAGGCCGAGAGCGAGGGCAATGGTGCCGATGCGGAACTGGAGGGACTCGGGAGCTCGTGAGAGCGTAACCCCCAGCTGCCGGGCGTAGCGCGAGCACTCGCCGGCCGCGTTGGAAACTAGGAATCCGATGAGAGGGAGCCCGAACGCGAGCCCGCCAAACCATACAGCCACCATGACCAGGCTCGCCACAGCCCAAGCCCCAGAGTTGAAATCCAGCCCTTCACCGAGCCGAGTGCGGAGTAGGGCAAACCCCGCGCCATAGGTGAGCGACCAGCTCGTTGCATAGAAGAGGCCAACCCTAGTGGGTGCGCGCTGCAGGCGCTCGTCGGCGCTGTGTATTTGCTGCGCGGTGCGACCCGCTGCGGGAGTCGCGGCGAGGGCCTCGTAGGGCTCGAGCTGCGCGCGGATATAGGCGCCGCAGGCCACTACCTTGACGGCTACCAGTGCAGCGAGGACCAGGACCGGTGTTCGCGTGACCTCGAGCCCCAGGAGCTGGATGTAGGCAGCGACGACGAGTGGGTTGAACAGCACGTCGAGCGCGACGAACGCGAAGATGGTACGAAAGGTCAGATTCCGGAAACCCATGGTATATCACCCATTTACCGATGCAGTTGACGCAGTGCAGGGACATCCAGCACGAGAGCCCACGGCGTGCCCTGCTTCACGACGACGTGGCTGTAGTTCGATGTTTCGTTCCCCATGACGGGCATGGGTAGGAGCTCGCCGGGTAGCAGCTGAGCGATGCGGAGGCGGCCCGTGGCGCGGGCGACGAGGGCGTGCGGATCGCTGCCAATGCGTAGGATCCAGGCTGGCTCGTCTGCTTCGAAGGCGATGCCCAGTGCGCTCGCGAGGCAAGGTGGCTGCTCCGCGGTCCATGTCGCAGCGGCGGACACCGCCAGCACGTATCGTGAGGGCACCGCTACGATCGTCGGTGTCGTCGCGAGCAAGAGGTGGCCGACTGCCGTGTTGCTCACCGTCCACGTGTTCGTCGTGGGCGTCATGTCCCAGCACTTGCTTTCCCGAGGTCCTTCAGGAGCTGTTCGAGGTCGATCACTGGGAGTACCTCATCCCCCTGCTCGACTTCCCCGAGCGTGTAGGGAGTCGTCGAGAGATGGGGCGGGCGCAGCGAGTCCGCGGGCAGCATTACTACCTCTCGTGCGCCATCGACGGGCACCGCCACGACACCGACGGCGTGCTGCACGACGAGCACGCGAGAGCGGTGCTCGGTGGGCGTTATGACACCGACGCCCAGCGAGCGAGGAAGATCCACCACTGGAATCGCCCGGCCACGCCACGTCATGACCCCCGGCATGAGCGGCGTGGAGCCCGGTACAGATAGCCAACGCGTGCTCGCGAGGAACTCTCGAACGCTCTCCGCGTGCACCAAGAGCCAGGTTCTTCCAAGTCGAATGGGAACAACGGCACTAGTCATCGGTTCCTCGGAAACATGCATCCTGTCGCGAGCCCCCAACGCCGCCAGTGAAGCAGCGGCGCGGTCCGCATCCATCGCGCCCGCATACGGCCGCGTCGAGCGGGACAGAATAGCTGGCAGACGCGATCCTATTTCACGCGTGAAACGCATTCTCTGCGTCCTGTGAGAAATCCCCGCCAAGGCCCTTAAGTGGAACGCACTGTCAGCCGTCGTTGACGCCCCGAAAGGGCCAGGTCGATTTGGGAGCTCTGGTTTTCACCCGAAAGCACCTGGTGAGTGTTGCGTCATGGGACAAGCGGAAGCCACGGAGCGTATCGGCCCGACACGTGTCTCGGAGCTCCCTTCCTACCAGGGGGCTGGGCGGATCAGCGCCGTCTCGAGCAGCCTAGCAGAGGAGGTGGTCATTACGGGGATTGGCGTGATGCTCCCCGGGTGCGACAATCGTGGCACCTTCTGGCAGCAGCTGCGGGACGGAGAAACGCAGCTCCGGATCGAGTACGACCCTGAGGACAGCGAGCCGCGGCCTGTGGGTAGGATTGGGGACTTCGTCGCGGCCCAGTACCTGCCCGGCATCAATCCTCGCCTCTATCGCCGCTGTCATCGGGAGCAGCTCGTCTATCTCTGCTCCGTCGTCCAGGCAGCTCTGGACGCTGGGATGGACCCGATAGCCATGCGACAGCGGCGCGTCGGGCTATTCGACGGGACATCGCGGGGCAGCTTCGCGTTTTGGTACGATCTCATCCGACGGCAGGTCTCCGAGCCTGGCTCTCGCTTGAGTGTCCATGAAATCAGCGCAGGGATGCCGGGCCAGGCGGTTGGGATCGCCGCAGCGATCCTCGGGACGCAGGGTCCCACGTACACCTTCAACGGGACCTGTGCAGCAGGGGCGATCGCGATTGGCCACGCCTATCGCGAGCTGCTCCTCGGTAACGTCGAGATTGCCTTCGGTACGGGCCATGACGTGGCCCTCGTGGAGCCCCTGTTCCAGATGTACAAGGACGCGGGGCTCATGAGCAACGCGGAGGATCCCACGAAAGCCATTCAACCTTACACGGGCCATCACCTGAACGCCTTCGGTGAAGGTGCGGTTACCCTCGTGCTCGAGACCGCGAGCCATGCGCGACGGCGCGGCGCGAGGCCACTGGCGCGCATCGCCGGGTATCACTACGGCAACGGGGGGACTCACCCCACGGACGTCGACTTCACTGGCGAGAGGCCCGCGCGGCTGATCGCCGAGCTCCTGGAGCGCAACGACGTAGAAAGCAGCGAGATCGACTTTGTGCTGGGCCACGGTAACGGCGTGCGTGCCAGCGACATCTCGGAGCTCAACTACATGAAACGGGTGTTTGGGGAGCGCACGCGCACCGTGCCACTCATCTCCACCAAGCCGGTGTACGGCCACACCCTTGGCGCGTCCAGCGCTCTCAATGTGGCGGCTAGCGCCCTCATGCTCCACAACGCCCACACCATCCCAACCGTCGGCAGCGATCCCCGCGGCAAGGTGCATGGCTTCAATCATCAGGAGAAGGGTGGCGAGAGCAGGGAGTTGAGGGCTGGTCTCGTCGTTGCCTACGGGATCGGTGGTCAGAATGCGGCCCTCGCCCTGGAGCGGGTGCAGCCGTGATGGGCGGGCGGAATGCCCGTTTGGCCATGGCTCACGGTGCCCGCCTCGTTGGCTTCGCGAGCGCCTACCCCAAGCGCTCGGTCAGCAACAGTGAGTTCCTTGAACTGGTGTCCTCCGAGCCGTCCGACGGTTGGGCTCGCATCGCCGCGGAGAGTGGGATTAGCGTGCGGCGCTGGTGTGGAGTCGACGAAAGCGCGGCGACGCTCATGAGCGAGGCACTCGTGGCCGTTGCGGCGCGCTATCCTCGGGAACTTGCAGAGGTCGACGTCGTCATCGTGGCATCCGGAACGACAATGCCCGTGGTCCAGCCGGTGTCGTCGAGCAACCCCGCGGCGGCGGATCTAGCACCATTGGCTCTCCGTCAGCTCGGCCTCGGTCAGGCACTCGGTCTCGACATCAAGGCCTGCTATTGTACTGGATTCCTGCGCGGACTCGAGGTGGCTGATGGATTACTGGCCAACCCGAATCGTCGAGCGGTGCTGGTGATCGCAGTCGAGCAGGGGAGCCGACTTGCCACTGCCGATACGAACCGCTCCTCCTTCTGCTTCATGGTGGGGGACTCGGCGGGTGCTGCGATCCTGCGAAGGGCATCCGAAGGAGAAGGAACAGGGATCCTGGACCACTGCGGGTACACCGATCCGGAGAAGTACGATTGGGTCGGCATTGGCCCTGATGCACGCAGCATCATCATGATGGGCAGCCAGGCGGCAGAGGCCAGCTTGGCTGCCTTCGTGGAGTGCGGTCGTCTGTTGCTTCGCAGGAACTCGCTCTCGCCCGCAGAGGTGCAGTGGCTCTTGCCCCTGCAGACCCACCGCGGGCTCGTGTCTCAGATTGCAACGGCGCTCGAGTGGCCGGAGGATCGTATCCTTTGGGGCGCCAGCGAGCTGGGGTTTGCGGGGAGCTCGAGTATTCCAGCGTGCCTGGCGGACGAGATCCACCGTGGGACGATTCGCTCTGGGGACCTCGTGCTGGCGCTCGCTGTCGGTGCTGGGCTGAACTGCGCGGGCACGCTACTGCGAGTGTAAAAGGAGGGTCGCCCGATGATGAGCTCGACGAGTCCACGCCCGGCCGCTGACGAGGGGCCCGGCCGATTGATGCTGCTCGCGGATGCCGTGCGCCTGCACGTCCAGCCAGAGGCACATCTGCACTTCGCGTCGACGCCGAGCCGGTCCAATGCGGCATTGCGGGAGGTGGCTCACCAGTTCGACGGCCGCTCGCCGCAGTTTACGCTCAGCACGACCGGCTTTCACTCGGTCGCTCATCTGCTCGGCCTGCTTCGGCTGGGGCGGCGCTACATCGCCACCTTCTTCGGCGACAACTACCCTGTTCCACGCCCCAATGCTCTCTATCAGGAGCTCGAGAGCGAGGGGTTCGAGCTCGAGCAGTGGTCGCTGGCCACCTACGTCGCGGCCTTCCGGGCTGGAGCACGCGGGGAACCTTACGCGGTGACGCGAAGCCTCTCCGGCACGGACTTAGGGGCTACTCTGAAGGATAAGGGGCTGTTCTGGCAAGTGCCCGATCCCGCGCGTCCTGGCCAGTTGGTGGGGTTGGTTGCGGCTCTGCGCGCCGACCTCACCTTTCTGCATGCTGCCGTCGGGGACGCCGAGGGGAACGTGCTGCTTGGCCCCCCTTTCTGCGAGGGGCTGCACAGTGCCCTCGGTGCTCGCCAAGGGGTCATCGTCACCGTTGAGCGGATCGTAGCGTCAGGAGAGCTCCGGCGGTTCCCGGAGCTGCTCCCGCTGCCGCCAGGCAAGGTTCTGGCGGTTTGCGTGGCGCCCCGAGGCGCACGGCCGCAGCCCCTCCATGTGACAGCACCAGGGTACCGCGACCTCTCCTACGTCGACGACCTCGACGAGTACGCGATGTGGCGGCGCATGACGACTGATCGAGAGCGATTCGCCGAGTTTTGGGCCGCGGAGCGCGCCCTCCGCCCCGGAGTCGCGCTCGATGGCGCTGCGGAGTCCACCGTTCCAGAGCGGGTCCCCACGAGCCCGCTCGAGCCAACCCCACGCATCAATCAGGTCTCTGAAGGTGAGACGCCTTCCGCGGCCTGGCAGAGCTTGAGCCAGGACGAGCGAGGGACGTTGCTTGCAGCGCGGGCGATCCAACGGCGTGTCATCGAGGGAGGGTATGACTCCGTACTGGCTGGGATCGGTCAGTCTTTCGCTGCGGCGCGTTTGGCGAAGTTGCTTCTGAGTCGGCAGGCAAGACGCTTGGAGATCCTGATCGAGACGGGTCTTTGTGACTGCGATGCGGAAGGGGCCGACCCGTTCCTACTCAGCCAGCGGAACATGCTGCTCGCTGGTCGTCTGAGCGACGTGGATCATGTCCTGGGGAGCCTCGTGGCGGGCCCCGGCAGCCGTTGTCTTGGCGTCGTGGGCGCCGCTCAGGTCGATCGGCAAGGGAACATCAACAGCTCGCGGGCGGGAGGGCGCATCCTTGTTGGGTCCGGCGGCGCCAATGACATCGCCTCGTGCGCCGCGGAGATCCTCGTGGTGACACGCGCTCACGAGGCGCGATTGCCCGCGGCGGTCGAGTTCGTCACGAGCCCGGGATGGGCCGTCAAAGGGATCGTCACGGAATCTTGGGAGCTCGGCCGCGCTCATGCGGACGAGGCTTGGCATGTTCTGCAGTGGCTCCCCGCCCTCCCAGGGAATCATGGACCACCCTCCTTCCCATCCTGGGTAACGGCCCCACGTACGGAAGATGGCGGCGCCGCGCCGCCCACCGCATCGGAGCACGAGGCCCTGCGAATCGTCGCCCAGCGCCCAGACTGTTCATCCCACTCCCCTGATCACCAGCGTGAGGCTTCATGAATCCCCTCATCGTCACTGGCCTCGCGAGCTACCTCCCGAAGAACATGGTGGATAATCGACATCTCCCCCAACTCGAGCCGCCGCTCGCCATCGAGGAGATGGATGCCGTCGGGGTGCTGTGCCGCGGCCGAGCGAGCGCCGAAGAGGACGTCGCCACCATGGCCGTCAGCGCCGCACAGCGTGCTCTCGCCGAAGCCAAGGTGGAAGCGAGCGAGCTTGACTTCCTTATCTTCGCCAACTGGACGGAGCGCCGCTTCGTGCCTGATTTCGCACCCCGGCTTCAACATGCCCTGGGGGCCCGCAAGGCCGTGGCCTTCGACATCTGCTGTGCTTGCTCTGGATTCATTCAGGGGCTGGGCATCGCGCACGCCTTTCTCCAGCAGCCCCGCTATCGCACGGGGGCCATCGTTACCGCCGACCACTCTGCTGCCCACATGAGGCCCCGAAGCCGAGCAACGCTCCTTTTCGGGGACGCAGCGGCGGCGGCGGTCGTGACGCGCGGGGACTCGGTCGGGATGCGGCTTCTCGACTATGAGGTCCGCACGGATGGCAGCCATCACGGCATCATGGAAATCGACGAGGACGGCTATCTCCTTCCTCACATCCGTCAGCGAGATCTCAATCTCCTCGCCGGCCGGAGCATGGCCGAGGTCAGCTCGGCGGTTCTGGAGCGCGCTGGACGAACAATCCAGGATATCGATTGGGTGGTTCCCCATTCGGGTTCGGCTGGCGTTCAGGGTATGTTGCGGGAGCACCTCGGCGTGACTGCCGACAGGATCCTCACGACCCTCCCGTTCCAAGGCAACCTGGCTGCGGCCTCGATCCCCTGTAGCCTCAGGCATTTCCTCGACGCTGGTCCGCTCGAGAAAGGCCACGTGGTGCTCGCGACCGCAGTCGGACTGGGCTGGCAATACTCCGCCATGCTCCTGGAGCTGTGATGACAGAGAATGGACGAGACTGGGTGGTGCTCTCGGGTGCGACCTCGGGGATCGGCCTTGCCGCTGCGAAGCTATTGGTATCCCAAGGATACACCGTAGCGGGCCTGGGCCGCCGGATCGACGCCTTGATGTCACTGCAGCGCGAACTCGGGGAGGGTTTCGTCCCCATGGAGGTTGACCTGGCAGAGCGGTCCAGCCTGGAGAAGTGTTGCGCAGCCCTGGCCGAGCGATGTCCCCGGTTGAGGGCCGTCGTCAGCAACGCAGCGGAGTGCGTTTACGCGAGCGCGCTCGACCTGCCGCTCGAGCGTCTCCAGCGGCTGTTCATGGTCAATGTTGTCGCGCCCGCCGCTTTGGCGAGCGCCCTGGCGCCGCGGCTCGGACCGGGCGGAACCTTCGTCCAAGTCTCCTCGGTGACCGCGCGATTGCTCCCTGGTGCGAAATATGCTCCCTATGCTGCAACGAAAGCTGCCATGGAAACCCTCGTGGAGGGTTTGCGGCTGGAGCTCGCACCCCGAGGTATTCGTGTCTGTACCGTCACTCCGGGCTTGGTGGACACGCCCATCTACGATAAAGTGGAGGGGTTCGAGCGGGCTCGGAAGAAGCTCGCCGACCAGATCCCGCAATGGCTTCATCCGGAGGAGGTCGCGTCGGTCTTATTGTGGATGATTGAGCAGCCCGCCCACATCTCGGTATCCGATCTGGTCATCACGCCCACGCTGCAACCGCGCTAGGGGCAGCGTGGGGAGGTGCAGCTCCAGAGGAGTGTTTCGAATGAGTGATCCCAATCCAATCGAAGGCACCAGACGCTACGTCGACGAGCTGCTGGGCTCCGGCATGGGCAGTCGACACGTAAGGTTCCTCGAACGGATCGAGAACCCTGGGCTGCGGGAGCACGTGCATCGCTTTCACGCCGTGGAAGCGGATACTCGTCTTCTCAGCGTGGAGGAGAACTACCTGATTGGTGTCTGCGTGTTGTGTTCGCGGGGGCAGCTCGCGACGGCTGCCATGTTCGCAAAGCTCCTTCGGCGCCTCGGCACTCCACCCGAGCGGATCCTCGAAGCGGTCGCCAGACTAGCGATATGGTCGGGGGGGCTCTCCGCTGTGGATGCGTCGTTCGCGATTCAGAAGGCGCTGCGCGAGTACGACAAAGACCCCGAGGCTGCCCTTCTGCCTTGGTTTCCGGAGGACCCCGCTCCGTGAAGCTCGGCGGCGCAGCAGGGGATCTGCTCGCGGGGCGGCGCGGGCTCATCCTGGGAGTCTCCCACCGACGGTCGGTGGGCTTCGTCTGCGCCTCGCGGTTCTCGGAGTGGGGTGCGTGCTTGGCCCTCAGCAGCCGCGGTCACTTGGGCTCGGCGGGCCCGGCGCTCGCCAAGGAGCTCGGTGCCCTCTCACTCACCATCGACGCCGAACAGGAATCCACGTTCGAGGAGGGGCTGCGCACCGTCGAGAAGGAGCTTGGCGGTCTCGATTTCCTCGTCCATACAATGGTTGGCGCTCCCGCGGATGCACTCCGCCGGTCAGTGGTCGAACTCACCCAGTCCGAGTTTGGGCAGGCGATGGATGTGGGGGTACGCTCGCTGCTCGTCGCTTTGCGGTACTCGGCGCCCCTCTTGCGGTGCTCCCCCGCGCCGCGAGTGATCGTCCTGACGTCCTCTGGGGCAGACTTTGCGATACCCGGCTACCACCTGGTGGGCATGGTGAAGGCGGCGCTCAACGCGGCCGTGCGCTACGCCGCAGCTGACCTAGGTCGAGATGGCGTTCTGTGCAATGCGCTGTGCTTCTCCATGGTGCCTACAGAGACGGCTTGCCGCGTCATTGGGGAGGAGGTTACAGAGAGGACCGTCTCCCATCTGGCGCGCCGCAGCATGACGGGCACCGCGGTCGGTCTCGACGAGGTCGCCTCGGTCGCCGCGTTCCTCGTCAGTGAAGCGTGCCGCGGCATCACCGGGCAGGTCATCACTGTCGATAACGGGTTTTCTCGTAGCTATTTCTAGGTGCGCAAGGATAGGAGACAAAGATGAGAGCAAACAAATCCAGTCTAGCAACGATAGGTGCGTTAGCGATCGCAACCACGGTGGGCGTCACGTCCAGTGCGGATGCCCATCTCCGTCCGCTGAAGGGCACACTGACGACCAATGCCGTGCCTTGCGACACGCTCTGCACCGAAGGTCCGCTGACGGGCGACCTCGCTGGCAAGCTCGAGTTCACCATGGATACGATGGTGGAGACCGGTATTCCGAACGTCGTCCGCTACACTGGAGTGAACACGATTACCACCGCGTCGGGGACCCTTGTTGGCAATGACGTCGGTTACTGGAACCTGGCGACCGGGGAGTTCATCGACTACACCGAGTTCAGTAGTGGCACGGGCGCCTACGAGGGAAAGCGCGGAAACTTCACGATCGTCGGCCGCTACGACCCCGTGACGAGCGAGGGAGCGAGCAACTACGTCGCCTTCCTTTGGAGATAGCATTGAAAGCCAGCGCCGAGCCCGGACCCCGACACCCTCTTGGTGGGGGGCCAGTTCGACGGCGCTGCTGTCGCGCCAGGCCAGGGACCTTGATTTCTAGGGCGCCTCGCGTGCCATCGAGGCCCTGCCCTGTGCGCGGTGGAGGCAGTTCTGGATCGCGGTGCAGAGGGCCGTCTCGGTGAGGGGACGGCGTAAGACCGTGATCTGCCGGACGTGATGGACCACTGTCGCGGCGTCGTGCACGAGCACGAGGCGATCATTCCAGGATGGATTGAGGCGTCCCGCCTCGCGGGCGATCTCGTCGCTATCAGGCGACCCGAGGAGGGCCCCGAGGACGACGACACTGGGTGGTCGCTCGGATTGGATGCGGCGCATTACTTCAAGGCCCGAAAGCGCGAACTCGACCGGGCCAGGCTGCGACTTGATGAGGCGCTGGTACTCCGATAGCTTCAGCATTTCGTTGTCTGCCAGCAGTATCGTGCCGGCGAGCAGGTCCGCGTTCGTCTTGGCCATGACGCCGGACGCTTGAGGGGAGATTCTCCGAGAGGCGTCGAGGATTGCCACATGATGGGTGCCGCTGGACGAATGCGAGCGCACCCAGCGAGCGACTTGTCGCAGCAGGTCTTGTGGGCTCTCGCACTTGCGGATGAACCCGTGGGCGCCGGATGCCGCGGCCTTCTGCTGGAGTACGTGCGCGGGCAAGCTCGAATGGAGGAGCACCGTCATGTGGGCGTCGCGCTGTGTGGCTCCGAACATCTTCACGACCGTGTCCCCGTTCAGGCCGGGCATGTTGACGTCGATGAGCAGAAGATCCGGCTCCTCCTGTAGGATGAGCGCCATGCATCCAGTGGGCCGGGGGTGCGTCACCACTTCATATCCAGCCCCTTCCAAGGTGTGCCGCGTGACCTCAAGGACGACCTCACTGTCGTCTACGATCATCACCTTGATACGTCGCGTGCGCTCACTCATAGGGTCCATCCCTCGGACAATGCCACCCGTCGGCCCAATCGGAATGCTGGTCGGACACGCGTCCGGTGCCTCGGGAGGTTCTTCGCAAGCAGACCGATGACGTTGGTGCCTCGCCATCCCTCGTAACGGCCGCCGCCGTCGCCGTCTTAAGCGATCGTTTGCCAGCGCCACCCGTCACGTTGTCGCCGCTCTTGGTGCAATATTCTCGTGAAAACCCAGGTATGGGGACACGGGCGCGCCATCGTCGCCAATCGGGACACTCCGGCCTGCACTGTAGCCTTGAGCGGTGCGTGCCGTGATTGCCCTTGGAGTGGAGGACACCGAGCACGGAGGGGAAGCCAGGACGCCTGTAGGCCGCGCCGGGCTATGCAGTCGCCGCGGGCCCCGCCCAGGGATGGATTCCCCGAGCTAGTCGGAGACGTTCATGCGGGTGCCATGGTGAGGCTATCTGCCTCGCTCGAGTCGAGAGGTGTCACGTTCTTGCTCATGTGAGGTCGACCTCGTCCCAAAGTAACGTGAGAGTTTTCGGTTGCGCCGTCGCGCCCAAGTCTCAGGTTCAGGGATTGGAGTAGCAGGTAACGCATGGTGAGTAGTGACGCGTCTCTGCGGGTCGTTGGCGTAGGAGCCTCGGCTGGTGGCTTGGAGTCGTTGGAGAAGCTCTTCTCCCGGCTCCCCACGCATAGCGGGCTGGCGTTCGTCGTCGTTCAACACCTCAGCCCGCACTTCCGAAGCATGATGGATGAGCTCCTCGCGCGCCGCACTGACGTGGAGATCCGTATCGCGGAGGATGGCGTGCAGGTTCACGCCGATTGCATCTACCTGCTGCCCCCCGGCAAGGAGCTGCTGATCCGCGACGGCAGATTGGTGCTCAAGGATCAGGAGCTGCGGCGGGGAGTCGCGCTTCCCATTGACCAGTTCTTCCGTTCCTTGGCCAAGGACCTGGGGTCCCGCGCGGTCGCCGTGGTGTTGTCGGGCAGTGGTAGCGACGGTTCGAGAGGCATTCGTGATGTTCACCGCGCCGGTGGGACCGTCATCGTCGAGAGCCCAGAGACGGCGAAGTTCGATGGTATGCCGCTCAGCGCCCTGGCGACTAGCATGGTCCACCACGTGTGCAGGCCGGAGGAGATCGTTGACGTGCTCCTGGGAGAACCTCGCGCTCCCACCGACCCACTCGACGGCACCGAGGAGGGTTCGGTCCGGGCCATTCTCAGCCTCATTCAGCAGCAGTTCGGGATGGACTTCGCCGGGTACAAAGCCGGGACCGTGACGCGCCGCATCTGGCGCCGCTGTGAGCTGCTACGGGCCAACTCCCTCGATGACTACTTGGTCCGTCTGGAAGACCCTGACGAGCTCGGGAAGCTCTACCACGACCTTCTGATTGGGGTGACTGAGTTCTTTCGCGACCCGGAGGCCTTCGAAGTCCTTGAGAAGCGGATTATCCCGGAGCTCTTGTCACGCGTCCCACCGAACGAGGACGTTCGCGTCTGGGTAGCGGGCTGTGCCACGGGCGAGGAGGCGTACTCCATTGCCCTGCTCCTGCACGAGCAGATGTGCCGGCACCAGCGCCCCGTACGCGTCAAGCTGCTCGCGACGGATGCGCACCGGCCCGCGCTCGGAGCCGCTGATGCGGGGGTGTATGCCGAGTCGCAACTGGTCAACGTGAGCCAGGAGCGCCGCGAGCGATACTTCGCGCTCACGAGCGGCGGCTATCGCATTACCCCGGAGCTCCGCGACCTGGTCGTCTTCGCAGCGCACAACCTGCTCAACGACCCGCCATTCACCCGAATGCATCTGATTACCTGTCGCAATCTGCTCATCTATCTCGAACCTCACGCTCAGAAGCGCGTCCTCTCGCGTTTGCACTTTGGGTTGACGGTCGGTGGCGTTCTCATGCTCGGAAGCAGCGAGAACCTGGGGCAACTCGCGACCGAGTTCGAGCCCGTGGATGAGCAGCGGCGGTTCTTCCGGAAGCGACGTGACGTAAACCTGTTGGACTCGGCCAGCATTGTGCTTGGGGAGGGCCTGAAGGCGAGTCGCCCCACTGGTTTCCAGGCGAACCGCGGGCGGGCGGCAGATACTCGGCTCCTGGCGATCTATGATCGTTTGCTCGATCAGTTCATGCCGCCGAGCTTCCTCGTCTCCGAGGACCTGACCCTGGTCGATAGCTTTGGCAATGCCGAGCAGCTCCTGCATGTCGTGGGGCGGCGCCCGAGCAACAATCTGCTCGACATGATCGACGAGCGATTGCGACCGGTCGTCGTCGGCGCGGTGGGGGCTGCGCTTCGTAAGAGACATGCTGTGCAGTTCGCCGCTGCTGGGTTTCCGGAGCCATCCCCCGGCAAGGGCCTCATCGTGGCCGCGGAGCCGATCGTGACCCAGCCAAACGCGGTGCACGTCCTCATTACGATGAGCGGTGCGGCGATGGCCAACCTCTCCGGCGGTTCCAGCGGCCCTGATGCGGTGGTCGAGGGCGCGCAGGCACGAGCCGGAGGAGAAGCGAGCGTTCAGCAGCTCGAGTTTGCTCTATCCCTCACGCGGGAGAACCTCCAGGCTGCCGTGGAGGAGCTCCAGACGAGCAACGAGGAGCTGCAGGCTACGAACGAAGAGCTCGTCGCGTCCCACGAGGAGCTGCAAAGCACCAACGAAGAGCTCCATAGCGTCAATGAGGAACTCTATACGGTCAACGCGGAGTATCAGAAGAAGATCTCCGAGCTGCGGGAGCTCAACAACGACATTCAGCACCTCCTCGATGGTACCGACGTCGGTATCTTGTTCTTGGACCCCGAGCTCAATATACGAAAGTATACACCGCGCATTGCGTCGGTCTTCAGGATCCTTCCGCACGACGTGGGCCGGAGCATTCGCGACATTTCTCACAATCTTCGCCGTCCAGGTCTCGTCGATGAGATTGCCCAGGTGCTAGGTGACGGGGAGCCCATCGAGGATGAAGTGCGCAGCACGGACGGCGCAACCCTATTTCTGCGGATTCTACCGTATCATCCGGATGAAGGGGAGGGCCGTGAACCGGGTGGCGCGAGCGTCTCGGGCGTCGTCGTTACAGCGACGGATATCTCAGCCCTCGACGCAGCTCGGGACCGCCTGGATCGGCTGTCGGCGATCGTCGAATCGTCGGACGATGCGATCATCGGCAAGGACTTGAGCGGAACTGTTGTGAGCTGGAACGGCGGTGCGGAGCGGTTGTATGGCTATTCCGCGAGCGAGGTGCTGGGGAGGGACGTGAGATTCCTAGTTCCGGAGGAACGCCGGCATGAGGTCGACGAGTTCCTCGACGCGATTCGGCGTGGTGAAAGCGTCGAGCACGTCGAGACGGTGAGGCTTCGAAAGGATGGAACTAGGCTCGAGATCTCGCTCGGTGTCTCGCCGATCAGGGATCGTCAGGGGGTCGTCGTTGGCGCCTCTGCCATCGCACGCGACATCACGCCTCTCCGTGCGGCGCACCGCGAGCTCGCGCGGCAAAAGGAGCGCATGCAGATGCTCCTCGATTCGACGGCGGAGGCCATCTATGGACTCGACGGATATGGCATCTGTACCTTCGCCAATTGGGCCTGCGCGCGGATGTTGGGGTATTCGTCCCCGGATGAGCTCGTCGGGAAGGACATGCACCCGCTCATCCACTATCAGACTCAGGACGGCTCACCCTATCCGCTGGCAGATTGTCCGATCTTCGCGGTCTTGCGATCAGGGCGCGGGGCGCACTCTGCTGACGAGGTCATGTGGCGCAAAGATGGGACCAGCTTCGCCACCGAGTACTGGAGCTATCCGATCTGCCGGGGTGGTCACGTCGAAGGAGCGGTGGTCACCTTCCTTGATATCACGGAACGGAAGCGGGCAGAAGCAGAGCTTCTGGCTCAGTCTGCGCGACGAGAACAGTTCCTCGCCATGCTGTCGCACGAGCTCCGCAATCCGCTCTCTGCTGTGCTGAACTCCGCGCAGCTGCTGCGCAGGGTCCCTCCCGATCGCGACAGTGCGGAGCACGCTCGGGAGGTCATAGAACGCCAGGCAGGGCAGATGAGCCGCCTGCTGGATGACCTGTTGGACGTGACGCGCATCACCCGTGGACGGATCGTCATGCACAAGCAGGTGCTCGACCTCCGTGCTCCCATTCGCGAGGCCGTGGACGCGACTCGTTCCCTGGTGCTGGCTGAATGCATCGAGCTCCACGTGGAGCTGCCCGACAACGAAATCCCGGTACGCGCAGATCCCGCTCGGATGCAGCAGGTGGCGCTGAACCTCTTGAGCAACGCCTTCGGACACTCGGGCCGCGGGCAAAGGGTGTCCCTCAAGGCGTGGATCGAGGGCGAGGAGGCGATCATCGAGGTGACTGACGAGGGGGAAGGAATCGACCCAGAGCTGCTGCCCCGCATCTTCGACTTGTTCGTGCAGCGCGACCAGAGCGTAGCACGCCCGCATGGGGGACTTGGGGTGGGGCTTACCGTGGTAAAGAGTATTGTCGAGGCCCATGAGGGCAGCGTGTTCGCCACGAGCGGCGGTGCGGGTCAGGGTAGTACCTTCCGGGTTACCCTTCCCCTCGAGCGCGTTCGTGTGCAAGACACCGGAGAGATGGATGCCCGTTCCGCAGAACTCCCCCGCAATCCACTTCGCGTGCTGATCGTCGAGGACCAGGATGACGCGCGAGAGACGCTGCGCATGCTGCTCGAGGTCAACGGTCACCAGGTTCTCGAGGCTACTGACGGCCAGCGAGGTCTCGCGTTGATCGAACAGGATCGACCAGACGTGGCCATCGTCGACGTGGGGCTACCCGGCCTCAGTGGCTGGGAGGTGGCTGAGCGGGTGCGCGCCCAAGAGGCCCTCTCTGGAACGCGACTGATCGCTCTGACTGGGTACGGCGCCGTGGACGACGTGCAGCGTACCTTGGAGAGCGGGTTCGACCACCACCTCACTAAGCCGGCCCAGATCGACCAGATCGAGGCCCTGCTCGGCAGTCTTCCACGCCAGTGAGGGTGCCGACGGTTCGGCACCACACACCAGCGCTTGCGGCCTCTGCGGTTGGCTCATGCCGCGTGAACCTACCGCCGCCGCGCCAAACCGCCCGGGCGGGGTAGTGCTAGCCGGCGCTGGAACGTTCGTAACGCTCGTAACGCTCGTAACGCTCGAGCTTTCGGTACAGTGTTCGCCTGTCGAGCCCGAGCACCCGAGCGGCCTGCGCCTTGTTGCCTGCGGTTGCCGCAAGCACCCGGTCGATGTACCGTCGCTCTAGCTCGGAGAGCGTGATGAGCTCCTCCGGGTTGTTCCCGGCAACGACGAGGTTCTCGCTCTGATAGCTTCGGATCTTCTCAGGGAGGTCCTCGACGGTTATCTGATCGAACTGGGTCAAGGCCACGGCACGTTCCATGACGTTCTGCAGTTGGCGGACATTGCCGGGCCAATCGTACTCGAGCAGCTTCTCGGCCGCTCCCGCGGAGAGTCCCTTGACGTCCTTTCCACTCCGCTCCGCGAACCGGCGGAGGAAGCTTTGCGCCAGTAGGAGTACGTCGTTGCCGCGGGCGCGAAGGGGCGGGCAACGCAGCGTCACGACGTTGATACGGTAGTAGAAATCCTCGCGCAGGCGGCCCTCTTCGACCTCTGTTTCGAGGTCGCGGTTCGTAGCGCAGATGAGTCGTGCGTCGAAGGCGACCTCACGCTGTCCGCCGATGGGACGGACCTGCCTCTCTTGAAGGACCCGGAGCAGCTTGACTTGCATGTCTGCGGACATCTCCGCGACTTCGTCGAGGAACAGCGTGCCCTGGTCGGCTTGCCTCAACAGGCCTTCCCGCGTCTGACGAGCACCCGTGAAAGCGCCCCGCTCGTGACCGAACAGCTCGCTCTCCAGCAGCTCGGAGGGGAGAGCTGCACAATTGACGGCGACGAACGGTCCTCCCGACCGTGCGCTCTTCTGATGGACCGCCTTGGCGACGAGCTCCTTGCCTGTTCCGCTCTCTCCGCAGATGAGCACCGTCGCATCGCCGGGCGCTACGCGGTCGATGAGACGGACCAGATCGACGATGGGTCGGCTTTCACCGAGAATGCCGAGCTGCTTTGGTTCGCTCGGAAGCGTCTCTTGCAAACGCTTCAGCTCGGCGCGGAGTTGCTTGTGACCCAGCGCTCGCTCCGTGACGAAGCCCAGTAGGTCAAGGCCTACAGGCTTTGTCACGAAGTCATAGGCTCCGGCGCGGAGGGCATCCACGGCGGCATCCATACTGCCGTATCCGGTGATGATAACGACCGGTATGCCGGGTCGATTCTCGGTGATCCACCCGCAGAGTTCGAGCCCGCTTTCTTCTCCAAGTTGGAGGTCGACGAAAATTAGGTCGAACTCGTCGGTGTCCAGCCGGGCTCGACCATCCCGCGCGCTTGTTGCGGAAATGGCTGTGTGTCCGGCAGCATTGAAGTGATCGCAGAGTAACTGGCAGACATCCTGGTCATCATCGACGATCAGGAGCTTGGCGGCGGAGAGGTCTTCCGTAGTCATTGAGGCGGTCGGGTGGAGGCTAGAGATGAGTAGGTGGCTTCGCGAGCATTAGCGCCTCCGGGAAACCGGGGCCGAAGCCAAGTGGCGGGCACAGTAACCAATCCTGTTCGGGAGCTTGCGGGTCCTGCAGCGAGGGGCTGCAACGGCGGCGCCGCGTACTCTTCCGATGTCTATAGCGACCGGCCCCCGAAAGCGACAGGGCTTTTCACTCGAGAGGCCCCGACGAAAAACACATTGCGTGCCAAAGCCATGGCATCCATTCGGGGGAGGTGGGCCGGCCGCGCCCTGGTCATCTTCGCAGGCCCCTTCGAGCTCGTCGCGGCGGGCGGTCACGGTGAGGCAATCTGCTACGTATCGTTTCGGATGGCGCGGGGAGCCGAGACCCCTCGAGAGCTGCAGCGGCGACGCTCATGGCAGGATTTGAGGGGCTTCCGCGCGTCGTGGTGTCCTGGCCTGCGTTTTGCACGGGTCTGCGAAGGTTTGCTGGCCAGCCCGGGCTTCCCTGGATAACATTCGACGATCGCGCGGGGAGACCCCTGGCTATGTCGGTGCGGCCTCAGTCACTTCTCTCAGCGTGCTGGCGTCGGCGCTGGGCCCCTCCTGCGGGCGGGATGGCTCGGGGCTGACGGTTGGTGAAGGTTCAGTGTCACTATGAGCGCAAGCGCCTTGAGCAGAGAGCAACGAGATCGACAGCTCGTCCTAGCGCGTCTCGCATCGAGCATTTCGCACCGCGTTGGATCCCACGTGCAGGTGATCTCAGGACGCGCAGCGCTGGTTCGCCGCGCGGCGGGCGCAGGGCGAACCGACGAAGTAGGGCACCACGCGGAAATCCTGGACGCGAAGTCACGCGAGCTGGTGAACGAACTGAACCGGGTAGTGGCGCTGCTGCGCGGAGAACGATGCGACGGGGAAGAGACGACGGTTGCCGCGCTCGTCGAGAGCAGCGTCGAGGCCTTGAAAGAGGACTATGGGGATCGTTTGCGCTTCATTGCTCCCCGCTGGACGGCTCAAGCCGGTGGTCCAGTCCGGCTGTGCCAGGAGGACTTCCGACACGTGCTCAGCGGCGTGGTTCGAGGCATGCTCCAGCGAGTGAAGGGCGTCGTCACGCTTGAGCTCGACGCAGCTCTTCATGACGCAACCCTGGGCAATCGGCGGCGTTCGGAAATCGTGCTCGAGTGCCGGTTCACGGGAGCCGCGGGTCCGGGCCAATCGGACGCTCTCCCCCTGCCAGGGCAGTCGGACCCCCTATCGCTGAAGGAGCCCTGGTTCTCCGAGCACTACGATCCCGACGATCTCGTCTGGTGCTCCGTGTGGGAGCTGATCCGGGTATATGGCGGAAAGCTGTCGGTCGAGGGGGCCTGCGTGCACATCACCTGGCCTCTGGAAAGCCGCGGATGAATGCCCTAAGCCGGCGTCGCCGGAACCGAAGAGAAGCTGGGCGTCGCCAGGCTATCCGCTAACAACGATCAGCCTTCCGCCAGGCTCCTACTGAGGCCACCACCTCCGCGCTGTCCCCCCCGCTCACGCCGTAGCCGGCGCGGCACCTCATGACAGGGGGAATATCAGCGAGAAGCCAGGCCCCTGCTCCCTTGGTCGCTTCGGCAGTTGCTCGTGGTGCCGCGCCCGGTAAGTGTGCCGTTCCTTGAGTTCCGGCGCCGCCGTGCCCGCCTCCTCATGGGGAGGATCGACCTCGGGCAACCCTTCGACTGCTCGGGCTCGTGCGACGAGAACCGGGCACGGAGCCTTGGCTAGGACGTCCTGGGCGACATCGCCGAGCATGACTCTCTCGATGCCGGTTTTGACTGAGCTGCCGACGACGATGAGGTGCGCGCCTTCCGTGAACGCCAGCTGGGTGATGACCCGTGCTGGCGATCCCTCCTGGACGCGTGCCGTGACGCGCGCAGCGGGGAAGCTCACCCCGAAACCATTCAAATCCTCGACCCGTTCGGCGATCCGCGCTCGGAGCAACTGCACCGCGTGATCCAAGTCCTGGGCTGCGCCGGGTCCGGGCGTGCCGCCATATTTTTTCGGTGCCCAAACGACGTGCAGCCGCGAGCTAGGAACCAGGCTCGCCATCGAGAGCGCCTGGTCCAGGGCGAGCTCCGCTGAATCGGAAAAATCAAAGCCCACGATGAGCGTCGTGGTCTGCGGCTCGCCGCCCAATCCTTGTTGTGCATTCTCGGTCATCGCTCGTACCTCCTTCAGCTTTTCTGGGTCGCAGCGTCAGATGCTGCCGGCAGGGTGACTGCACGCGTTGTGCCAGGGGTGGCTTGTTGTGAGCCGCCCCTTCGATCGAGAAAGCTCCTGGGGCAACCTGCCACGATGCGCAGCTGGGAAGGGGCTGGCAGCCTCGGCGGACCTCGCCCGCGCTTCGTGTCAGTCGTCTTCAAGGATGGTGGAAGCAGCGGTGGGCATCTGGCACGCGCGCTGCATGGACGGACCTCTGCTCTCCTGATGCCGGCCATGACCTGCAGCTTTGGCGTGTCGGCCAGGACGAAGTTATGCCCAGCGCAGGACAGGACGAACTAGCAATGGCAATTCACGCACGCCGCTTCGGGTTCGAGTTCGAGTTCGGGGGCATGTCGGAGGCGGAGGTGGCGGTGCTGGTGAGGGACGTCTTGGGCGGCGCGGAGCGGCAGGTTTCACGCTACGAGTGGGAGATTCAGGTCGCCGAACTCGGCGCCTTTCGCGTCGAGGCTGACTCCCGCGTGTTCACCGAAAAGGCCCACAGCGCTCTCCGGGAAATGACAGGTGAGCCCGTCGCGAACCACGCGTTGGATCTCTTGCGGGAAATGTCACGCTCAGTCGTTCCCGTCGAGATCGTCACTCCGCCCCTAACGGAGGAGGACTTCCCCAAGCTCGAGCTACTCGTGGGTCGCCTTGCCGAAGCCGGTGCCTGGGGAGCTCAGGGGCAGGTGATCGCCCCATTTGGCTTTCAGATCAACGCCGAGGTGGATCCTATCGAAACAGAGGGGGTGCTCGCCGTATTGCGGGCTTTCCTGGTCTTGTACGAGGAGCTGGCAGCAGAGACGGACCTTAGCCGAAAGCTCAGCGGCTTCATCGCGGATTTCACGCCAGACCTAAAGCTTCTCGTGCTGGACCCCGAGTATGCGCCCAGTTGGGAAGCGTGGGTGCGAGATTTCCTCGCGCGGAACCCGACGCGCAACCGGCCCCTGGATTTACTGCCGCTTCTCCGGCACACGAATCCGGATGAAGTTCGTGAGGCTCTGAGCCCCAAGGAGTGGTCGCTCGTCAAGCCGCGGCCAGCCTATCACTACCGCTTGCCGGACTGTCGTATCGGCGAAGAGGGCTGGTCGGTTACGCTCGAGGTAGAGCGCTGGCGGCGCATCGAGGCGTTGGCATCGGATCGCGACACGCTCCTCCGGATGTGCGGGGCATATTTCTCAACGATGGTGGGCGAGCCGGGGATATCGCCGGGCGGCGTGCGGCAATGGTTCATGTCTTAGCTCAGGGAGGGGAGCGAAGGGCGAGGCAGGTTGCCTCGATGGCAGCCGATGTGCCTCACCCTTGATGGAACCACTGGCTGCTGTAGCGCGTAGCCTCCGGTGTCTCGTGGCACCGCGTGGTCAGCTAGGCTGGCACGGCAACTGCACTACGCGGTGGTATGAAGTTACGGCGCTCGACCTACTACTCCAGTTCCGGGCTGCGCTGGAGGTGGCCGAGGTTGAGGCGCCGTGTGATCGTCAGAGGCTCGTCGCGGCGGCAGAGGCGTCGCGTACGCCGCCAGGCGCTGATGCTCGCTCTGGGCGCAACACTCGTTGTCGTCGGCATCTGGGCCCTGCTTCGCCCTGACGGCCCGGAGCGCTTGGACAACAACGCCGAGCTGCGTCGGGGAGCCCAGGAACCCAAGAGGGAGCGGGCGGACGACAAGCGGGCTCCAGCGACCGGCGACGAGGAGGCGAAGGTCGCCGTCGAGCTAGAGCCGCGTGCCGAGACCCGTGCGCGCGACGAGCTGCCCGGCTCAGCGACCCTTCGTGTGTTCGTCGAGCTCCCGGACGTCACTGACGCTCAGGCCAAGGTGTACTGCGGATTGTTCGAGAAGGGCGGGTGGCCGTGGGAGCCCACGGCCTACCAGGTGGAACCGGCTACGGAGGAGGGGGCCGCTTGCGATTTTGCGAACCTCGATGCGGGTTCTTACGCGGCGGCGGCGTTCCTGGACGCCAACGGTAACCTGGAGCTCGATCGCAATTGGCTCGGGATGCCCAAGGAGCCCTGGGCGCTCTCTGGTGGTGTGCGCCCCAACGTGCCTGTGCCTCCGGCCTTCGAGGACGTGAGCTTCGACTTCGACGGCACAGCCAGTCTCGTGAACCTCACGCTGCGGGGATGACCCGCTCGCAGCGCTGGGGGTCGTGACAGCAGCCCGCGATTTGAATGAACGAAGTCACTGAAAGGAAGACCATGTATTATTCGAGAACGAACATCGCGTGGCCCGTCATCGTCGGCGCGGCCTTCTTCGTGGCGTGCGACAAGGGAGCAGGGACTACCGCCGAGCAGGGCGCCGATGCAGGCGTGACAGTCGGCGTGCCGAAGGACGAGGCGAAGGACGAGGCGAAGGACGAAGCGCGTGCTTCAGAGAAAGAGAAGGACCAGGATGTCAAAGCTGCCGAACGTGGAATCTTCGCGCGGCTTCCGCAGGACTGCTCGCGGATGAAGCTCTATGTCAACCTCGAGCGGTTCAGCAAATACGAGAAGACGGGGGGCCAAATAGCCGCCGTTGCGGGCAAAGCTTTGGCCCGCACCGACGCGGACGAGCGGTTCGTGGCTCCTGTCATCAAGGCGCTGCACGCCGAAGGGGTGGACCTCTCGGAGGACCTGGATGAGGTTGCTGCCTGTGCGGAAGGCAAGGAGGACTGGTTGGCGCTTCTTGCCGTCGATTTGGGTGACGTCAAGCTCGGCCCGCGTGAGCTCCTCGCGAAGGCCGTGGAGGCCGCTGGCCAGAAAGATGCCTCCTTCCAGGAGAAGTCTGGGATCAGCTACGTGGTTCCCAAGGCGACGGGTGGTGCGCTCGGCTTCGTTGCCGACGGCGTACTGGGTTTTGCGAGTCGTCCCGAGCTGCTCGCCAAGGCAGCCTCGAGTGAGTTGAAGGGCAGCTCCCTGCCGGACGATGACGAGCACCTGGCCACGGTCTATTTCCCCGCGGGCGACGAGCGCGGGGATTTCACGTTGACGGGCGATGACAAGAGCCTGACCGCGTCGCTTTACCTGCCGCTCAATGAGCAGCAGCGCAAGGAGCTCGGCAGAGAGGTGGGGCGCTATCTCGGCCTGCTCCGCGGTATGGCTGAAGCTCGATTGGACGAGAAGGCCGTGGCTGACCTGCAGGTGCCATCCATCGATCGCCTCATGAGAGATTTCGACCGGCTCGACATGTCGGTCACGAAAGAGGACCTGAGAGCCAAGGTGACAGTCTCGACGGAGCAGCTTCAGCAGGCGGTGGCCGCGCTGGCGGAGATGAAGCCCGCGAGCTTCGAGAGGTTCGTCAAGGGTACCCAGGGCTGACGCATCGCGGGGCTCGCAAACACCAGCAACGACCGACGGAGAAGAGAGATGTCCGAAGCAGAAGAATTCAACCAGGCGGCGAGAGTGGAGGTCCCCTCCAAGCAGGAGAGCGGCCCGCGCGGCAAGATCACCATGAACGAAGACGTCGTGGCGACGATTGCCGGATTGGCGGCACGAGCGGTGCAGGGCATTCACTCCCTGGGGCGCTGGCGCTTGGTACCCTTTGGGGACAACCCGACGCATGGCGTCGACGCCGAGCTCGGTACCAAGCAGGCCGCGTTCGACATTGAAGCCGTCGTGGACTATGGCGTGGACATACGCGACGTCGCGGGACGGTTGCGGCAGAAAATTGCCCAGGAGGTGGATAGGATGACGGGCCGTGAGGTCGTCGAGGTGAACATACACATCGTGGGTCTCCATATGCCCGAGGAGGAGAGCGCACCGCCTCCCAAGCACAACCCGCGAGTGATCTAGCCTGCATGGCGCGTTTCAAGCCGGTTACGAGTACCGAGAACGAGCTATGCAGTCCGTCGGAGCTGGGCGCGCAATGCTGCGTGCCTCCTTCGGCGGACCCCGCGCAAGGCCACGGCACGCCGTGGTCGGAGCGTGGTCGCACGTACATCGACGACGAGGTCGTGTCGATCATAGCTCGCCACGCGGCAGAGAACGTCCAGGGGGTCCATCAGCTGGGGGATTCGGCGCTCCGCGCCCTCTTCAGTGGTACCTCCCGTCACAACGGCATCGACGCGGAGGTCGGTATGAAGGAAGCGGCCGTGGACGTGGAGATCGTGGCGGAGTTCGGCTATCCGATCCGGGAGGTCGCGCAGGAGCTGCGGCAGCGCATCATCGAGGCGGTCGAGAGCATGGCCTCGCGGCGGGTGGTGGAAGTCAACGTCTTCGTCGTGGATGTGCATGTGGGCAGGACCGAGCGACGGCGGACGCGGAGCCTGGAGTAGCAATGGCCATCCGCCGGAGCGTGCAGGCAATGGGTTTAGGGAGCGGAGGCAAGCGGCCAATCCTGGGGCGCCTGGGTGCGCTGCTGCTATTGCTCGTGTCGGCGTTTCTGCTGTGGCTTTCGCTGGCCGGGCTCGGGCTGTTTCAGGGGTCGGTGCTCGCCGGAGGGCAAGCCATGCACGGGCTCGTCGAGCACTTCCGTTCGGGGCTCTCCGCGACGGCCCTGGTCGTCACTGCGGCCGTGTGCTCAATTGGCGTGCTTGCCGCGATCATCATGGTGGTACGCGCCGGGCGGCGGGGCTCCGGGCCGCGGCGGCACGTGCTCGTCGCCGACGAGTATGGCTTCGTGCTGGTCGACACCCCCGGTGTAGAGGCCATCGCGTGCGCAGCCGCCCTGCGGGCCCCGGGAGTGGTCGAGGCCGACGTCGAGGCGGTCGGCGCCGGAGCCAGTCCGGTGCGACTCTCTGCTCTTGTGGGAGTCCACCCTGGGGCCTCGATCGAAGAGGCTGGACGTAGCGTCAGAACACTCGTGCGCTGCGCAGTAGAGGAGCTCGTGGGGCTGCGCGTCAGCGATGTCGTGGTGAGCGTGCACGTGATGGATCCCGAGGAGCTCGGAAGACTGCTCAGATGATGCAGCCCGCTCCCGCTCCGCTTGCAGGGGGTGTGTGCGCGGGCATCGCCGAGCGGTTTCAGGTCGACGTCACATTGGTTCGCTTGACCGTGCTGCTCCTCGCTTTGGCCTGGGGCCTCGGCCTCGTGGGCTATCTCGTCGCCTGGTTCCTGATGCCCGTCGAGGATGCGTCCCGGGGATATGGCGCTCGCGCCCGGGGACGCTTGCATCGCCTTCGGCGGGATGCTCGCAGTTCCGGCGCGCGCCTCAGCCAAGCTTGGGCTCGTGCGGGCAGCGCACAGCGTTGGCCTCGACCCTTGTCCAGGCGTTGGATGGGCCTCGGGCTCCTCGCGGCGGGCGCAGCGGTTCTGCTGGAATCCCTGGGCGCCTTCTCGTGGCTGTCCCCCCTACGCGCTCTGGGGTTGGCTGCCGTCGCGGCGGGTGCAGCCATTCTGCTCTCCTTGCGCTCAGAATGAGTAGGCCCGGCGCTCGGCGCTTCTTGCCCGCCACTCTTGCAGCAGCGTCACTCCCCGGTCTTGGGAGCGTTGGTCGTCATGTCTCCTGGACGTACCCAGCGGTCGAAGTCGCTCGCGCTCACAGCGTTCAAGGCGGTGGCGGCCTCTCGCAATGACAGGCTGTGCTCGTGGGCATACTTCGCGATCTGCGCAGCCGCATCATAACCTATATGGGGGGCGAGGGCCGTCACGAGCATCAGCGAGTTCTCGACATTGGCTCGTAGGCGCTCGCGGTTCGGCTCCAGACCCACGATGCAGTGATCCCGGAAGCTGCGGCAACCATCCGCCAAGAGGCGACAGCTCTCGAGGAAGGCAAAGGCTAGGACGGGCTTGTAGACGTTCAATTGAAGGTTCCCCGACGCTCCGGCAAGTCCAATGGTGACGTCATTGCCCAGTACGCGAGCGCAGATCATGAGCAGGGCTTCGGACTGGGTGGGGTTCACCTTGCCAGGCATGATGGAGCTGCCTGGTTCGTTGGCGGGCAGCTGGAGCTCTGCGAGGCCAGCTCGAGGCCCGGAGCCGAGCCACCGGATGTCGTTGGCAATCTTGGAGAGGGACCCAGCGAGCGTCTTCAGGGCTCCATGTGCGAACACGACAGCATCGTGGGCCGCGAGGGCTTCGAACTTGTTCTCAGCCGTCACGAGCCTCAATCCAGAAAGCTCTGATAGCCTGTGGGCGACCTGGGAACCGAATTCCGGGGGAGCATTGAGGCCCGTGCCGACGGCCGTACCTCCCAACGCCAGCTCTGACAGGTGTGGGATGGTTTGCCTCAGGTGGGCCTCGCCGTGCTGAAGCTGGGCGACCCATCCCCCAAACTCCTGTCCTAGGGTGATGGGCGTTGCATCCATCAGGTGCGTCCGCCCAAGCTTCACCAGATCGCCGAAGGCCCCCGCCTTTTCCTCTATCGCGTCGCGCAGGGCGCGCACGTTGGGCAGCACACTGCTCTCGAGCGCCTGCACCGCCGCCAGGGAGAGCGCCGAGGGGATGACGTCGTTCGAGGATTGAGAGCGGTTTACGTGGTCATTCGGGTGAACCTTGCGGAGACCCCCTCTTCCGCCGCCAAGCAACTCGCTAGCCCGATTTGCGAGCACTTCGTTCATGTTCATGTTTGTCTGGGTGCCGCTTCCCGTCTGCCAGACCACGAGGGGAAACTCGGCGTCATGGGCGCCCGCCATGACCTCGTCCGCAGCTCGGCAGATGGCGGCGCCGGTAGGTGTGTCCAGCTGCCCCAGCTCCACGTTCACCTCTGCGCAGGCTTTCTTGACCAAGGCCAGCGCGCGTAGCAGCTCCGAGGGGACGAGCTCCTGGGAGATGGCGAAGTACCGCCGGCTCCTCTCGGTTTGGGCGCCCCACAACCGCTCCCCGGGGACCAACACCTCTCCCATTGAGTCTCTCTCTACGCGCCACGTGCCTTGCTCGTTATCAATCATCTCGCAGTCCTCTCGCTCACCCGGGAGCGTGCAGCCAACGGGTGGTGGATCGCGGTTCGGGCCAGGATTCTCGAGGCGTGCCCACTGCCGTCCCACCGCGCGCCTTCCATCGGACTCGCCAGGTCCCAGGCTGCAAGGCCGAGATCCCGCATCTAGTGAGACGTCTGGAACCGATCATGGTAGCTTCGGCGGGAGTCACGAACCGCCGCACTGGGCTGGGGCGCCTTCTGGGGGTACGGCACTCCTCCCACGCTCAGTCGCAACTGCCGTGCCACGGAGCATAGCAGTTGTGCTAGCACGCCAGCACCCGCTACGGCGCGACGACCACCTCGGGACCTTTCGCGCCGCTGTGGGCTTCCGCCACGGTCAGGAGCCGCCATGGCTGTTTCGCCGTTTGCAACCGGCGCGGTATTGCGCAAAGACACGGGTCCCAATGTCCATGGCTTCGCTGTACATCCGCGCAGCCCATCATCGCTGAAGGCGGGACCGATATGATCGAAGCAATCGGACTGGTTGGTGCCACGGCCTTTGCCCTCTCAGGGGTGCCACAGGCCATCAAGTCCTGGCGCGACGGCCACTCGAGAGGCGTGGCCCACGGCACTGTACTGCTGTGGCTGACCGGGGAAGCCGCGATGTTCACTTACGCGGTGGTGAAGTACCCCTCGGACTTCGTATTGCTTGGCAACTACCTCGCAAATATGCTCGTCGTGGGCGTCATCGGGTGGTTCAAGTACCGTCCGAGGCAGAAGTCTGGGCGCACGTTGTCCGAACTCTCTTGCTGATCCGGCCGGCCCTTTTCTGTCGCGGGACGAACGAGCCGGTGGCTTTGGGCTACAACCGATAACCGGCGCCAATGCCGACTACGCCGCCGGTCGTGTGATCCTCGAAAGCGCTATCCACGAGCCATTGAGCGTCGGCCAACACGAAAAGCCGATGACTCACGCGCCCGAGAACGGCGAGCCCCGCAGTGAAAACAGCGCGAGGATTCTTCTCATTATCGCAACTCAGGATGGGGCCAAGCTCGTCGTCTTCCTCGACCGCACAGCGCTCGACGTCTCCCCAGCCGGCGCCAATGCCCAGCACCCCACGGACAGCGAGCGGCTGCAGAAGCGCCCAATCATGGCCAATCTCGACCGTCGCGTTGCCCAGCTTCCCCTCGATGATTGTCTCCTCCGGGCTGCCATAACGCTCGGTACGCTTGTCGAACGGAAAGGACTGCGCGGCCAAGCCGAGGTAGAGCCCCCCACGCAAGGTCAACCCGTAGTTGGCTCCGACCCCGGTGGACCAGGGATTTGCATCGATGTTGCGCCCCAACGGGAATCCGCGCCGCGCAGAGAGCGAAAGTAAAGCTGAATTCTCGGTGAACGGCTCGGAGGCCACGGCTGCCGTGGTGGTGGTGAACCCAACCAAAAGGAGCGCGGCGCACAAGAGAATCCTAGAAGGGTCGAGCATCGGCGCGTTCACGCTAGCCCCGGCGTGTCGAAGCGTCCAGAACGCTCACGTAGCTGCACCCTCCCGGGCCGGTTGGCGGCCGGGAGGCGGCTGCGGGTTTGGGCGCTCGACCGCATGACCTGACGGGGCAGTCGCTCCGCAGGGCCAGAGAATGCTCGAGCGGACGATCCGCGCTTGCGCGTCGCTTCGCGACGGTGACAAAGTGTGCCGACGTCTCGGCCTTGTGACGACGCCGGGTGATCGCTTCGGAGAGTGGCGGCACCAGCGGCGCTCGATGGGGCGAAGTCAGCGAGAGTTCAAGCGCTCGTACGAGCATTCTAGGAGAACGTGATGAGTCCCTTCATCGGTCAGAAAGAGTACTTCCCCGGCATTGGCGCCATTCCCTTCGAGGGGCGTGAGTCCGATAACCCGCTAGCGTTCAAGTTCTACGACAAGAGCAAGGTCATTCTCGGAAAGACAATGCACGAGCACCTCCGCTTCGCGGTGTGCTACTGGCACAGCTTCTGCGGAACTGGCTCGGATCCGTTCGGGAGCGGCACCCGTGTGTTCCCATGGGAAGGACACGGCAGCGCATTGGAAAACGCCAAGGCGAAGCTCGATGCCGCCTTCGAGTTCTTCACGAAACTCGGTGTCCCCTACTACTGCTTCCACGATCGGGATATCGCACCCGCGGGCGCGACGGTGGGCGAGTCTCTCGAGAACCTGCAGGTTTTGGTCCGTCTCGCCAAGGAGCGTCAGAGCGCCACAGGGGTCAAACTGCTTTGGGGCACTGCCAACCTGTTCTCTGATCCGCGGTACATGAACGGCGCCGCGACGAACCCGAATTTCGATGTCCTGACCCATGCTGCCGCTCAGGTGAAAGCCGCCATCGACGCCACCATTGAGCTTGGCGGCGAGAACTACGTGTTCTGGGGCGGCCGTGAAGGTTACACGTGCCTTCTCAATACCGATATGAAGCGGGAGCTTGAGAACATGGGGCGCTTCTTGGCGCTGGCGCGCGACTATGGGCGCAAGCAAGGTTTCAAGGGTACCTTCCTCATCGAGCCGAAGCCCATGGAGCCGTCGAAGCACCAGTACGACGTCGACGCGGCCACGGTGATCGGGTTCCTGAAGGAACACGGGCTCGAGAAGGACTTCAAGCTCAATATCGAGGCGAACCATGCCACGCTGGCTGGTCATAGCTTCACGCATGATCTGCAGGTGGCCGCCGATGCTGGCTTGCTCGGCAGCGTCGACGCGAACCGTGGTGATCCGCAGAACGGTTGGGACACCGACGAGTTCCCGACCGATCTCTATCAGACCACCGAGGCGATGATGGTCATCCTGCGCGCTGGTGGCTTCACGACGGGCGGTCTGAATTTCGACGCCAAGGTGCGCCGCAATTCCACGGACCCGGAAGATCTGTTCCTCGCGCACATCGGCGGGATGGATGCGTTTGCTCGTGGCCTGGAGGTGGCGGCAAGGTTGCTCGAGGCGTCGCCCCTGCCGAAGATGCTGAAGGAACGCTACAGGAGCTTCTCGGAGGGGGATGGGCTCAAGTTCTCCAAGGGCGAGCTGGACCTCGTCGCGATGGCGAAGCTGGCCGAATCGCGGGAGAACCTGCCGCGCATCAGCGGCAAGCAGGAGCTCATCGAGAGCATCATGAACCAGTACCTGCTCACGACCTGAGTCGTCCAGGAGCAGACAGCGCGTGGGCCGCTGGATCATCACGGGATGAGCCGGCGGCCCTGCTTGCCCATTGCCCGCGACGCAGCCTGTGGGATGAAGCCCTATTCTGCGTCGTTTCGGGCCCTGGACAGCACCACGCGGTTCCGCCCCTGCTCCTTGGCGGCGTAGAGCGCCTGGT
The DNA here is from genome assembly GCA_023398955.1 of Pseudomonadota bacterium. Lineage (GTDB taxonomy): Bacteria > Myxococcota_A > Polyangia > Polyangiales > Polyangiaceae > JAEWRL01. Next base: position 21,709 of record JAEWRL010000174.1, on the reverse strand, counting down.
CCGCGGCACCGATCAGATGCTCCAGGTTCTCGCTGGCGTGGGTCGGGAAGGCGGCAACCCCGAAGCTTGCGGAAACCGGGATGCGTTCACCGCCGTATTGGATCTCGAGGGAGGCGATGCTCCGCCGGTAGCGTTGTGCGACGGACTCGGCGCCGGCCGCGTCCGTTTCCGGCAATAGCAGGATCATCTCCTCGCCCCCGTAGCGAGCAGCCAGGTCGTGCCGCCGGAGGTCACGTCGGATCACCTTGGCGACCTCCCGAAGGACCTCGTCTCCTGCCAGGTGGCCGTGGGTGTCGTTGACGCGCTTAAAGTGGTCCAGATCGAGCAGGATGCAGGAAAGCGGCTTCTCGTATCGCTGGGCGCGGAGCAGCTCTATCGACGCCATCTCCATGAAGTGTCGACGATTCGCGAGCTTCGTCAGCTCGTCCGTGTTCGACAGCTCCTCGAGCTGTCGGTTCTTCTCCCGAAGCTCTCGCTGCAGTGAGAGGAGCTTGAGATGTACCCGAACCCTGGCGATGAGCTCGGCGTCATCGAAGGGTTTGATGAGATAGTCCGAAGCTCCCCCTTCGAGCGCCTTGACCTTCTCCGTGACCGCGCCCGCACCCGTGACCATGATCACCGGGATCTCCAGGAGATCCGGCCGACTGCGCTTCAGGCTCAAGAACTTGAATCCGTCGAAGCCGTCCATGACCAAGTCGCAGAGCACGAGGTCGACCGACATCGTGAGGAGGGCCTTGAATCCGTCCAGCCCGTTGTTGACCGTCTCGATGCGGTAGCCCTCGAGACAGCCCATCAAGGCGCGACGTGCTGCGCGGGAAGCCATCTCGGAGTCGTCGATGATGAGGATAATCGGAGCAGTCACGGTCTATTTGGTAAGCGGCCCGACCAGGCTAATTGTTAATGGTCCTCTCCTGGCACCATTGCGCTGTCGGAGTATCAAGGCGTGCGGCCGGGTGGTCGCCCCTTGCCCTGCTCGATGCAGCCCCTGGACGGAGCGTGGCAATCGGACCCAGTGCCGGTCGAGCGGTGCGCTCCGATCGACGCGAACCTTGGGACCCACACGCCGCCGGTATCGCCCCACGCTGCGTTCGGGGAACGGCTGCGCTCGCATGAAGCACTCGGCAGCGGGTCCGTCGTCGGTGACACAGCAGCCATCCTCGACGCGCACAGAGGGCACGTGAACCGACTTGGGAAACCGCGCAGCGCCGCAGCCTAGCGCGCTCCAAAGTAGCGTGCCAAGGTCTGATTACTTGCGGACTGATCGGGTCGGCGGCTGTCGCACTGGTGCGTTCTGCACTTGCCGAACTCGTCAAGGTAGCGTCGCTCGACCGGCACGCACGAAGCATGGCTCCAACATCAGAACCGATCGTGAGACTGGAACGTCTGAGCAAGTCCTACAGCATGGGGCGAATCGAGCTCCCGGTGCTGAAGGACATCGACATGACGATCCATCGCGGCGAGTTCGTGACGATCATGGGGTCATCGGGATCTGGCAAATCGACGCTGCTCAACGTGCTCGGCATCCTGGACGACTACGATTCTGGGAACTACGTTCTCGATGGGGTCGCCATCAAGAGGCTGAGCGAGCGCAAGGCGGCGCGGTACAGAAACCGCTTCATAGGGTTCGTCTTCCAGTCATTCAATCTGCTGGCGTTCAAGAGCGCCCTCGAGAACGTGGCATTGCCACTGTACTATCAGGGGGTTGGTCGGAAGCGTCGGAATACCCTCGCGATGGAGTACCTCGAGAAGGTGGGGCTCGCCGACCGCGCGTCGCACCTGCCCAGCGAGTTGTCCGGCGGTCAGAAACAGCGCGTGGCCGTGGCGCGAGCCCTGATAGCAAACCCGCGCCTCATCCTCGCGGACGAACCCACCGGGGCCCTGGACAGTGAGAGCTCCTACAAGCTCATGGACCTGCTGCGTGCGGTGAACGAACAAGGTATTACCATCGTCGTCGTGACCCACGAACGGGAGGTCGCGGAGCGAACCGATCGGACCATCTTGATTCGCGATGGGAAGGTGGTCGCCGGTTCGTGAGAGTACTGGATGCCTGGAGCGAGATCCTGTCGACCCTGGCGCGCAACAGGCTGCGCACCTTCTTGACCGCGCTCAGCGTCGCTTGGGGCATCTTCATGCTCGTCCTGCTGCTCGCGGCTGGGGACGGTCTGCAGCGCGGAGTGGAGTACGACTTCCGCGATGATGCAACGAACTCGGTGTGGATACGTCCCGGCAGGACGTCCATTCCTCACCAAGGGCTAGTCCCCGGCCGACCCATTCACCTCCAGACTGCCGATGTCGAGGCTCTGGTGCGGGATATCCCGGGGATCGAGCACATCACGGGGCGGTTCTATTTGTGGGGGGAACGACCCGTAAGCCACGCAGGAAGGAAAGGCTCCTTCGATGTCCGCGGTTGCCACCCGGACCATCAGTACCTGGAGCGCTCCGTCATCCTGGAAGGCCGGTTCATCAATCGACGGGACGTGGAGGAGGCACGAAAGGTCTGCGTCATCAGCGAGCCGATCCGGCGCACGCTCTTCGAGCCCGACGATCCGGGCATCGGCAGCGTCATCAAGGTGAGCGGGGTGAACTTCCTGGTAGTAGGCATCTACGACGACGCCGGAGGGGAGGGTGAGCTTGAGAAGATATACGTGCCCATCTCGGCCGCCCAACGGCTCTACGGGGGCGAAGACCGGGTGCACGCGGTCATGTTCACGACGGGAGATGCCACGGTGGAGGAGAGCCGAGCCATGGAGAGCAGTGCGACGCGCCTCCTCGCGGAGAGGCATCGGTTCTCCCTAGAGGACCCCCGTGCCGTCCACATCACGAACAACCTCGAGCGGTTCACGAAGGTTAGGGAGACGTTCGCATGGATTCGCGCCTTCGTCTGGTTCGTCGGAATTGGGACGCTGTTTGCGGGAATGGTGGGAGTCAGTAACATCATGCTCATCTCCGTTCAGGAGCGGACCGCTGAGATAGGCATCCGCAAGGCAGTGGGAGCCACGCCAGGTTCGGTCGTGGCCCTGGTCCTGCAGGAGTCTCTCTTCATCACTGCCGTCGCGGGATATGGCGGTCTCCTGGCAGGCACCGTCGTCGTGGAGCTCGTCCAGCGGAACCTGGGAGAGAATCCATACATTCGTGATCCTCGCGTGGACTTCGGTACGGCTATCGCGGCGACGATCGCCCTCATCGTGGCGGGCGGACTGGCAGGTCTCTTACCCGCTCTGCGCGCGGCGACGATCCGGCCCGTAGCCGCCTTGAGGCAGGAGTAGAGCCTTGGGCGGCTTCGACAAGTGGCTCGAGGTGCTCTCCTCCTTGCGACGAAACAAGCTCAGGACCCTGCTCACCGCCAGCGGGGTTTTCTGGGGCATCCTCATGCTGGTCTTGATGATCGGCTTTGGCACGGGCCTCCGCAACGGTGTCGAGAGGAATATGCTCGGCTTCATGGGCAACCGCGTCTACGTGTGGGGCTCGCGGACATCCGTGTCCTATGCTGGGTTTCAACCGGGGAGGCGGATTCGCCTGGAGAATGCGGACGCCGACCTCGTGCAGCGGGAGCTCGAAGGGGCCGTCGCGGTCGCACCGCGCCTGGAGCTCGGCGGCTGGCGTGAGGGCAACAACGTGACGTATCAGGAGAAGGCTGGCAACTTCAGGGTCTTCGGGAACACTGAGGTCCTTAGCCAGGTGGAACGCTTCATCCCCCACGAGGGCAGGTTCCTCAACGAGGTAGACGTCGCGGAGCGCCGCAAGGTCGCCGTTGTTGGGGAACGCGTGAGGGACGTCCTGTTCTCCCCTGGCGTGCCGGCTGTCGGTCGCCACATCTCGATCCGTGGTGTCTTCTTTCAGGTCATTGGCGTATTTCGCTCGGACAAGCCGGGCGGTGCTGGCGAGCGTGACAACGGGAGCATTCTCATGCCGCTCAGCACGATGCAGGTTGCCTACAACATGCCGAACGCCGTTGGCTGGCTCACGATCCTCATGGCCGAGGATCGCGATGCCGTGACGGCTGAGCAGCACGCCCGTGCGATCCTGGCGCGAAGGTACCGCGCACATCCCGAGGACGCGTCCGCCATTGGTTCCTACAACGAGGGAAAGCAGTTTCAGCGCTTTCAAAGGCTGTTCACCGGGATGGACTTCTTCATTTGGTTCGTTAGCGTCGCCACAATGCTTGCGGGGGCTCTCGGGGTGAGCAACATTCTGATGATATCTGTGAAGGAGCGAACGAAGGAGATTGGATTGCGTAAGGCCTTGGGCGCAACGCCCCGAGCAATTCTCTCGCTGGTGATGCACGAAGCGACCATCCTGACTGCGTTGTCTGGGTACTCCGGTCTCGTCGTCGGTGTGGCAGCGCTGGAGCTCGCCAGCCACGCCCTCGCTGGTTCGAAGGGGCCGGTAGCGGCCCCGAGCATCGACTTCGGGACGGCGCTGGTCGCCACGGGATTGCTGCTCCTGATGGGGTTTTTGGCGGGGATGGCACCCGCGCGCCATGCTGCCAGCATCCAGCCGGCAGATGCACTGAGGGCGGGCTGATGCCTCGCGTCGTACCGGTGCTCATCGCCATGCTGGTCTTCGCGGCGTTCGGCGGCACCCTTTACTTCCTCTACGCCAAGTCCCAAGAGAAGCCAGCCCAGGTGAGTACAGAGGCGCCAGCACGGATGGCAATCGTCCGTAAGACCGTCGCGGCTGGCGCTATCGTGCCTCGGAGGGAGGTTGCCATCAAGCCAAGGGTTTCGGGCGTTCTCGAGGAGATCCTGGTTCAACCGGGCGCTTACGTGCGGGCGGGAGAGACCATCGCGCGTATCAAGATCATTCCCAACGTTGTCAGCGTCAACAACGCCGAAGCACGCTTGGAGACTGCCAGGATCAGCGTCGAGAGCGCGCAGCAGGAGCATGAGCGTCTCAGTAAGCTGTTCGCCGAAAGGCTCATTGGGGAGGCAGAGTATAGCCGAGTACGGCTCGAGTTGCAGCTGGCGGTCCAGGAGGTTCAGGCCGCCAAGGATAACCTTCAGCTCGTCAAGGAGGGCGCCATCCGTGGCTCAGGGAAGGTGAGCAACCTCGTCTACTCGACAGTAGAGGGCATGGTGATCGAGGTCCCTGTCGAGGAAGGCGCGTCCGTCACCGAGACGAACACGTTCAGCGAGGGTACCACGATTGCCGCCGTGGCCGACATGAACGACCTGGTCTTTCAGGGATTTGTCGACGAGAGCGAGGTCGCGAGGCTGAAGGAGGGGATGGGGGTCAGCATCAACATTGGGGCCATCGAGGGATCAGGGTACGCTGGGAAGCTCGAGTACATATCCCCAAAGGGAGTGGACCGCGAGGGCACGATCGAGTTCGAGGTTCGGGCAGCGCTGGAGCTGAAGAAGGGCGCCTTCGTCCGTGCCAACTACAGCGCGAACGCAAACATCATCCTCGACAGGAGAGACGGCGTCCTCGCAATCCGTGAGGCCCTCGTGCACTACGAGAAGGGTGGCGCTCATGTGGAGGTGGAGACCTTGCCTCGCCATTTCGAGCGTCGGAAGGTCGAGCTCGGACTCAGCGACGGGATCCACGTGGAGGTGCTGAAGGGGATCGCCGAGGGGGACCGGCTCAGGGTACCGCGAGCGCTGGTGGACGAGGAGGGGTAGCCCACACGCACCCGCCGCGGGTGTCTCCTGGGCCGGGGGCGACGAGCCTTGCCGTCTGTCTTCCGTCAGTGTCCAAAGGGGGTTGAGCTCTGTCGTTCCTGGCGTAGGCTGCGTGCGCGAGGTGTGAAATGAAGCCAACCGTGAGTCGGAGTGCCTTTGGAAAAGCGGCGAACGGCGCCAGCGTCGATGTCTTCACGCTCTCGAGCGGGACCGGCGCGCAGGTGCGAGTGACGAACCTGGGCGCGGCGGTCGTCGCCATAGAGGTCCCTGACCGAGAGGGCAGGCTCGGTGACATCGTGCTTGGCTATGATGACGCCGACGGGTACGCGTCCGATCCCTACTATCTTGGCGTGGTCGTTGGGCGCTACGCCAATCGCATCGCGAAGGGTCGCTTTGCGCTCTCCGGCGTCGAGTATGAGCTACCGATCAACAACATGGGGAACCACTTGCATGGTGGCCCCGCGGGCTTCCACACTCGCCTGTGGACCGCCGAGAGCTTCGTGCGACCCGATGCTGTGGGCGTCGCTTTACGCCTGCGCAGTCATGATGGCGATCAAGGCTACCCTGGCAACCTCGACGTCTCGGTGGTCTACACCCTAGAGGGATCTGAATCCCTGCGCGTTGACTACTCGGCGGTGACTGATCGCCCGACCGTCGTCAATCTGACCCAACACAGTTATTTCAATCTGAACGGTGCCGGAGCGCCGACGGTCTTGGACCATTGGCTCTGGATGTCTTCCCAGGGGTTCACGCCGGTCGACGAGACCTCGATTCCCCTCGGGCCCATCGCGCCGGTGGAGGGGACGCCCTTCGATTTCCGCACGCCGCGCCCGGTAGGGGACCACATCGATGCGGCTGACGAGCAACTGCGCCGCACCGGGGGCTACGATCACAATTGGGTCCTCGACGGCGAGCCTGGAGCTCTGCGCCCTGCGGCCCGGCTCTTCTCGCCCGCTTCTGGCAGGGTGCTCGACGTCCTGACGACCGAACCCGGCATCCAGATGTACGCCGGCAACTGCTTGGTGGGACCGATTCGCGGCAAGGGCGGTGCCTCGTACCAGCGCCGTTCGGCGCTATGCTTGGAGACCCAGCACTACCCAGACTCGCCGAATCAGCCCGGCTTTCCGAGCGCGGCGCTGCTCCCCGGCGCCACTTACTCGTCCACGACGGTCTTTCGATTCTCGGCGGTCGAGGCTGAAACATGGCCGAGTGGCCCTATCACCCCGGCCTAGCCGTGGGGCCCCCCAGATCGAAGAGCAGCAGTTCTGCTCTCTCCAGTCCCTCTAGCTCGAGGCGGGGCTCGCCTTCTACCGCGATGGCATCCCCTGCCTGGAGCTGGGTGCCAGCGATCGCGACGCGGCCTCGCACGACCTGCATCCACGTTGCGCGCCCGGGACGGACCGCATAAGAGAGCTGAAGACTCGGGGAAAGGCGAGCCGTGAGCACCTCCACGTCGGTCCCGAGGGAGAGGGTGCCATCCTTACCGGATGGTGATGCGAGCAGCAGCCAGGCTCCCTCGCGGCGTGCTTCGTCGATGGACCTCTGGGCGTAGCGCGGTTCGAGGCCACGTCGCTCCGGGAGGATCCAGATCTGGAGCAAATGCACGGACTCCGTGTGTGAGTGGTTGAACTCGGAGTGGGTCACGCCGGTACCAGCCCGCATGTGCTGGATCTCGCCGGGACGAATCACCGAGCCGTTCCCCATCGAGTCGCGGTGTTCGAGGGCGCCCTCGATGACGTAGCTGATGATCTCCATGTCTCGGTGCGGATGAGTCCCGAAGCCAGCGCCCGGCGCGACGCGATCCTCGTTGATCACCCGGAGTGTGCCGAACCCCATGCGCGACGCATCATAGTAGTCGGCGAACGAGAACGTATGGTGCGACTTCAGCCAGCCGTGGTCTGCGCGGCCGCGCTGCTCACCCGCAAAGATCTGGAACATGGGGTCTCCTCGTCGAAGCCTGCCGAAGGACAGGCACTGGTGACCCGCTGAACCTAACCCTCAGGCGGCAGCCCGCCATCGCTCATGATTGCAACAGTCCGATGCAAGAACGGTACGAACCGCGCGAGCCGCGTCGTCGTCGCGGAACGCTACCCGTCGCCGTCGTCGTCCAGCCTTGCGAGACGCTGCAGCTGTTCCGGCTCGAGGCGGAGCTGCTGCGTCTCCTCGTCCCCCGTGGTCTGGTCCCGTAGCCGTGCCAAGAGTCCAGCCGCCTTCGCATCGCCTCCTCGCGCCGCGGATTGCAGGTACCCGACAGCGACGCCAAACTCGCGCGCGCAGTCGCTGTCGCGGCCATCGTCCACGGCTTCGCCGGCCTCCTTCAGCTGCTCTGCCACTAGTCGACGCCAGGTCCGTTCGTCCATCGCCATGCCCTAGCATACAGGCGACGAACAGCTGATCACCACGCCATCGAAGGTGGCCCACCAAGTCCTTCGCGCTGGCGCCGAGGTCACTGGCCAGCAGCAGCTCCGAAACCGCATTGACCCGTTGGTCATATTGGTGACCTCGTGAGTGCCCGTGGGAGTCTTTGTAAGGAAGTCAGTGCATGTCTAGGCGTTCATCACAGCGAACGAATTGCGCTCTTGTCCTGCTTGTGTCGGAGGCGCCGGCAATCTTTTCCGGGTCATCTGGTGATTGGGACAATCGACTTGTCTCTGAATCCTTTCCCACAGTGAGCGCCTCTCAACGCGAGGTGCTGCATGACTGATCAGGGACCACCCCGAGGGGTCACTCGACGGGAATGGCTGAAATGGACGATTGCCGGCTCTGCGGCCGGTGTTGCGACGGCGCCAAGCAGCAAAGCTCAGGCGTTCTCCCTGTTGCGTACCCCCGAAGCGCTGCCCGCTGAGTCACGGGTGGCAAGCTACTGTGAGCTCTGTTTCTGGAACTGCGGCCTCGTCGCTCACGTGCGAAAAAACCGAGTTCTTCACCTCGAAGGGCACGCGGGGTACCCGACGGCTCGCGGCAAGCTCTGTGGGCGCGGGATGGCCGGAGCGGCGTTCCTGCGGGACGCCGACCGACTCCGGTACCCGATGGTGAGGGTCGGCAGGCGGGGAGAGGGAAAGTTCGAGCGTGTCGGATGGAAGGTAGCTTACGAGACCATTGCGCGCGGCTTTGGGCACATCCGGGAGAAGCACGGCCCCGAGGCGTTGGCACTCTTCTATCATGGCACCGGTGGACCGCTCCTGCGTACCATGATGGTGGCCTATGGCTCACCGAACTACGCGGGCCCCTCCTACGCGCAGTGCAAAGGTCCTAGGGAGGTCGGTTACAAGCTAACCTTCGGTGAAAAGCTGGGGAGCCCCGAGCCCCTGGACTTCGAGAACACGCACGCCATGGTCCTCTTTGGATCACACCTCGGCGAGAATGCCCACAACAGCCAGGTGCAGGAGTTCGCGCGTGCGCGCGCCCGCGGGGCCAAGCTCATCGTCCTCGACCCACGGCTCAGCACGGTCGCCTCCAAGGCGGACGTGTGGCTGCCTCTGCGACCCGGCAGCGATACTGCGGTCATTCTCGCATGGATTCACCTTTTGATCGCCGAGAACCAGTATGACAAGGAGTTCGTCGGTCGCCACTGCATTGGCTTCGAGCGCCTTGCTCGCCATGTCGAAGGGCTGACGCCGCAATGGGCTGCCGAGCGTGCCGGGATCAGCGCGTCCCTCATCCGTGATGCCTATGCGCTGATGCGCGCAGCGCGCCCGCGGGTGCTCGTTCACCCCGGGAGGCACGTAACTTGGTATGGAGAGGCTGACACTCAGCGCGCCCGCGGTCAGGCCATCTTGACGGCACTGCTTGGCGCGTGGTGGTCGCCTGGTGGTATCTATCGTCCGGCGCCTGCACCTGCCTTGGTGGACTTTCCCACTCCCGACTTCCCCGAGGCGAGACCTCACGTCGATCACGCAGCCGAGCGCTTCCCTTTCGCCCAAGAGGTCACGACGAACGGGATTCGCGACGCCACGATCACCGGCAGACCGTATCCAATCAAGGGCTGGTTCGTCCACGGCACGAACCTCATGCAGTCGCTGCCCAACAAGGCCGAAACCATCGAGGCCATCCAGCAGCTCGACATGCTTGCGGTCTGCGACGTGCAGCCGACCGAGATTACTCGCTACGCCGACGTGCTGCTGCCCGAGGACCTCTACCTGGAACGCTACGACGATTTCAAAGTGGGGGGCGGACTCGAGCCCTATGTCGGTATTCGTCAACCGGTCGTCACCTCGCCGTATGACACCCGTCCCGCCTGGCGCATCGCCAAGGAGCTGGGTGAGAAGCTCGGAGTGGGAGACTTCTTTGCATTCGCCGGCATCGAGGAGTACCTCGAGAAGCGTCTGGAAGGGCTGGGCGTGTCCCTGGCCGAGTTGAAGGAGAAGGGGATTCATTTCCCCGGTGTGAGCCACCATCCCTATCATGATCCCCGTGAGGAACTCCAGTGGCGTACGCCCTCCGGTAAGGTGGAGCTCTACAGCGCGCAGCTCGAGGAGAAGGGGTTCTCTCCGCTCCCGATCTTCGTAGAGCCTCCGGGAGAGGCTGGCAAGGCGACGCTTCGCTTGCTCTACGGTCGGAGCCCCCTGCATAGCTTCGGTCGTACACAGAACAACCCCGTCTTGGCCGATCTGGAGGGTTCCAATTTTCTCTGGATTCATCCCCAGGCAGCGAGCGCACGCGGGATCGGTGATGGGGATGGGACGATCGTCGAGAACGCAAGCGGTAAGTCCAGCGGCCTCCTTCGGGCCAAGGTGACGGAACGGATGGATCCGGCCAGCGTCTACATGGTTCATGGGTTTGGTCACCGCGCCCCGGATCTGAGCCGCGCGGATGGCCGCGGCGGGAGTGACAGCGACCTCATCGAGCATTACGTCGTGGATCCCATCAGCGGGGCAACGGGCATGCGTACGGAGATGGTGACCGTTCGCCGTGCGCGACCGGGGGATGCCTGATGCGCTACGGTATGATGATCGAGCTCGACAAGTGTGTCGGTTGCAAGGCCTGCGTCAGCGCCTGCAAGGAGCGGTGGGACTCGGGGCCTGGGGTCTCACGCGACTGGGTGAGGGAGTTCGAGTCCGGCACGCGAGAGGCCGGCCTCGACGTCACCTTCTATCCTGGACTGTGCATGCATTGCGACGAGCATCCGTGCACGGAGGATTGCCCCACGGGCGCGACCTACGCAGACGAGCACGGAGTGGTGAAGGTCGATGCTGATCTCTGCATTGGCTGCGGGAACTGCGTGAGCCGCTGCCCCTACGGCGCTCGCAGGGTGGATGGCTCGAAGGGTATCGTCGAGAAGTGCAACTTCTGTGAGCCCTATGTGGCGCGCGGCGAGAGGCCGGCGTGCGTCGACGCCTGCCTGGCGGAGTGCAGGATCTTCGGCGACCTCGATGATCCGGAGAGCGATCTGGCGCTGCGAATCCGTGAAACGGGCGCAAGACCCCTGGTTGGGGAGGGGCCGAACATCGGCCCTCGCGTCTACTATTCCCCCGCAGCCGAGCGCGAGAAGCTGTTGGCTCGAGGAGTCGTCGGCGAGTCGGTCGCGCCGCGGCTCACCGATGTCTGGAGAGATGTCACCCGCCCGGCAGCGCGGTTTGGCGTTCCAGCGGTCGCCGCGCTGATTGGTGCAGGGGGCATGCTCGTCAACCTCCGGCAGCGCGGCAAGACGGAGACCACGCGACGAAGTGCCTCCGAGAAAGGGTCCCTCCCTGCGCTCCCGCGCCACCGGCTGGGAATGCGCCTCCTCCACTGGTTCAACGCTCTCAGCTGGATCGTCCTGCTCTTCACCGGGACGGCATTGATGGTGGCCCCGTCCTTCGCGCTAGTCGGCTCCGAGTGGCCGCGACGAATTGCGGGGTGGGTGCAGGGGCCGGCGAACCTGCTCTGGATACACGTGGTCTGGGGGCTCGCCTGGGCGCTCATCATCGTTCCGGTCTTTCTCTACTTCAAGGGCGGAGGCACGGAAGCGCTGCGAGAGGTACGGCTCACACGGCGCGATCTCCAATGGCTCCTGGCGAAGCCCAGAGCGCTGCTGCGCCTCGGGGACGTGACGCTGCCCCCTCAGGACAAGTACAACGCGGGGCAGAAGCTCTTCGCGATGAGCGCCCTCGCAGGCACGTCGGTCATCATTGCGACCGGAGTCGTGATGGCCTTTCACGTCGGTCCCGGCTGGCTCGTTGCGGCCGCGGTGCTGTTGCACAAGCTGGCGATCCTGTTTGCTCTGGTCGGCTTGGCCGTACACGTGACGATGGCTGTCATCCTCGTCGAAGAACGGCCTGCTCTGCGCTCCATGATCACTGGCAGCATCGACGAGAGGCACGCCCGCCATCACAACGCCGCGTGGGTCGCCGAGCTCTCCGCAGGGATATCCGGAACCAAAGGAGCCCAGGAGACATCGAAGACGGAGCGCAAGCTGGACACGGAGATTGGATGATGAGTCCTGTGAAGCCATTGTGGAATCCCTACGTTGCAGGTGTCGCCTTGGGATTGGTGCTCCTTGGGAGCTTCGTCGTGACCGGCAAGGGCCTTGGCGCGAGCGGTGCGGTGGTCCACACCGAAGCCGCGGTCCTGCACGCGCTGAACCCGACCTGGGCCGAGGAGAGCGCCAACATCGGGAGTTTCTTCGCGCCGGGTCGGAGCCCCTTCGACTCCTGGATCGTCTTCGTCGTCGTTGGCGTGGCAGTGGGAGGGCTGCTCGGCGCCGTCAGCGGTGGCCGCGCCAAGTGGGAGATCGTTCGGGGACCCAGAGCCTCCCGGGAGGTGCGGGTCCTGCTGGCCCTCACTGGCGGCGCGGTAAGCGGGTACGCAGCGCAGCTGGCGCGCGGCTGCACGAGCGGGCAAGCCCTGACGGGCGGTGCTCAGCTGGCGTTGGGCAGCTGGGTGTTCATGTTCGCCGTGTTCGGTAGCGCCTATGGATTAGCGTATTTCGTCCGGCGTCAATGGAACTAAGAGGGAGACGACGATGCAAGCACCCTTCGCGTTGACGATGAACATGAGCCACACGGCAGAGATGGTGGCCGCCGTGGCCACTGGCGTTGGTTTTGGCTTCGTGCTCGAGCGGGCCGGCTTCGGCTCGGCGAGGAACCTGGTGAGTGTCTTCTATGGTCGCGACTTCCGAGTGCTGCGCGTGATGTTCACGGCGATCGTGACAGCGATGCTGGGAGTCTACACCCTGGACCTTGTCGGGTTCATGCCCCTCGGCAACCTTGGCCTCATCCCGACCTACCTCCTGCCTCAACTCGTGGGAGGTCTACTCTTGGGCGCCGGCTTCATCGTGGGGGGCTACTGTCCAGGAACAAGCATCGTGGCTGCGATGAGCGGGAAGCTCGACGCCGCGGTCTTCGTGGGCGGTCTGCTCGTCGGTTCGGCTGCCTTCACCCTGAGCTACGAACCCGTCATGGCGTTTCATGAGAGTCATGCCTGGGGTAGGGTGCTGCTCCATGAGTACTTCGGGATCCCTTCGGGGCCCATGGTCGTCGCCGTTGCGCTCTTCGCGGTGGTGGCGTTCGTCGCAACCAGCAAGATTCAGGCCTTGGTGGGCCGGCGCGCTGCGGGAGGAACCCCATGAGCGGTCCCTCCAGAGCGTCGTCTTGCCAGAGCGCCGGACGCTCGTGCCCGGCGCTGCGGCTGCTCAATGCGCGAGGCGGAGCCATCGGCTTGATCGTCGCGTCGCTCTCCTACCTGGGAGGGACGCTCCTCACGGGGCACTCGGCGGCGTCGCAACCCCCCGTGGAAGTCAGTGCTCCAGGTGCCGCTCTCAGCGCATGGGAAGCCGCTCGATTACTGCTCGGAGAGCCCGCAGACTCCGTGATCGTGGACGTCCGCAGCCCGGCTCAGTACGCGCAATATGCGCTGGATCGGTCCGTGAACGTGCCGGACGCTTCCGTCGAGGAGCTGCTCCGCGCGGCGGGCGCGCGACGCCATGTGCTTGTCGTCGCGGCCTCCGACGACGCGGCAGCCGCCCTCGTCGGAGGAGCAGGCGTGCGGGCGCCAGGGCGCCGATGGCACTACCTCGCCGGCGGTGCGCGCGCCTGGTACTTGGCCTTCACCTTGCCGGTGCCGCTCTTCAACGAGGCCCCACCGCCCTTTGGCTATCTCGAGGCGCGAGCGACCGTAGCTCAGGCCCTCCAGCGCGGCGCCACGAGCGACTCCGCCTTGCAGGCGCTGAACGAGCTGCGAAGCTTGGAGTACGCGCCGACACTCCTGGAAGGTAAGAAGGCGCCCGCCGCGGCCAAGGGGCGCAAGAAGATCAGCGGTGGTTGCGGCGGCTGAGGCGCTCGTCCCCGCAGGGCGGGCGTGGCCTCATCTCGATGCGGCGATGTAGCCACGCCTTCGGCTCACTCCCCCATCAGCCACGCGACGTACTCCGCGTGGCTCCGGGCACACTCCTGGCGGACCGGGCCGCATGCCTCGCCGCCGACCTCGTGGGTCAAGCCAGCGGCCGTCTGTTTCGTCTCATCCATCCCGATGATCTGGTCGCATTGCGCGCACCGGTAGCGGATCAGGGCCGGCATGGCCTCTTCGGAGTGACCACAGCACTGACGACGGGTCCCAGAACGAGGGTGGATGATGCTCATGACCGCTCAGGCGCTACGCGCCGGTGAATTGCCTGTCGTAGCGGCTGCAGGGGCCGTGCTACGCGACCAGCGGTCGTAGAGCCCATAGAGCCAGTGGCCAAGGATAGTCATCGCCACGAACAGGAGGGCGTCGGGTACCAGCGCTCCGCTCGCCGCCAGGGCGGGGCCGGGACAGTAGCCTCCCAGGCCCCAGCCCACGCCGAAGATCAGCGCGCCGAGGACCAGCTTCGCGTCGATGTCGCTGCGGGTGGGCACGAGGAAGCGCGGCGCCCAAAGAGGGGTGGTTCGCCGCATCACGAGTCGGTAGGCAACCCCGTGGACGCCGATGGCGCCCAGCATCACGAAGGCGAGGCTCGGGTCCCAATCCCCTGCGACATCCAGGAAGCCGATGATCTTCTCGGGCTGGGTCATGCCTCCAATCACCAAACCGATTGCGAAGAGGAGTCCCGCTAGGAAGTACGTTGCATATCTTGCCATTTCATCCTCCAAAAAAAACGCGAAAGGCGAACACCGCCCCCACTCCTGCCAGCATGAAGCTGGCCGTAGCCACGAGTGAGCGGGGGGAAAGACGGCTGACGCCGCACACGCCGTGACCGCTCGTGCAGCCGCTGCCGAGGCGCGTTCCGAAGCCAACAAGGAGGCCCGCGGCGGCCACGGTGGCCATCCCCCGGGGGCTGCCAGAGAGGGCGCCCGCAGGTGCCAAACCCACCATCAGAGCGCCGCCCACCACCAGCCCCAGCAAGAAGAGCGCCCTCCAGAGCCAGTCGCCACTGGTCCGGGAGACCACGGCCCCGGCCAGAATGCCCGTGATGCCGGTGACTCGGCCGTGGAGGAGCAACATGATCGTCGCGCTGAGGCCAATGATGATGCCTCCGACGAGAGAAGCGATGGGGGTGAAGTTTGCCATGAAATGAGACCTCCGCGTCGAAAGGACGCTTGGAGCGCCTCCCTGGGCTAGGCTGCTTGCCGCCGCCGCTCGTTAGGAGCCGCGCAGTGGGCAAACGGATTCGAACCAGGACGGCGCTGCTTCGTGTCCTTAGGCTTCCGAACGCGCCGTGGCAAGGGTTCCGTTCGGACGGGCCGCGGGACCATCCACCTGAGCGAAGCCTACCACCAGATTCGTTCGCGCTCTTGAACCCTTTGGCCGCGCTGCCTGCTCCAACCGTGGTGAGCAACCGCGCGTCGAGCGGGACAGGAGATTCCAATGCGCAGCTACCACACGATACTCGTCGCGCTCGACTTCTCCGAGTGCAGCCAAGGGCTCATCGATCAGGCCATCTCGCTCGCCGATGATGTGACCCGGGTGGTGTTGGTTCACGTCGCTCAGGTGCCTCCGGGGTTGTCCCCGCGCGCCCCGGTTCACGGCGAGGGAGGGGGGGCGGAGACGGCGGTGGACTTCGTCCAGCGCCGGAGCTTGGAGCGGCTCGGTCGCTTTCATCAGGCCCTGACCGCCGCCGGAGTCCGAGCAGAAATGGACCTGACGGAAGGCGAGATCGGCGATGCCATCGTCGCGCGCGGGCGGCACCATGGCGCCGAGCTGATTGTCATGGGGACCCATGGACGGCAGGGCTTCGCGCGATGGCTCGGCGGTAGCGTGGCTGCAGCCGTTGCCGCTCGGGCGACTTGTCCGGTGCTGACGGTTCGATCCCTCCACAAGACGACCTGTCGCGCCAGCAGCTGCGAATTCTGCGACAGCCATCTGACGACCGAGGTCACCCAGCTGATGGCCGAGCGTGACGGGTAGGGATGCCCCATTCACCGCTCACTGAACGCTCGAACTCCGACGTGCGGAACACGACGGCTCAGCTCCCCTGATCGCGGGTTCGGCGCTGGCGAGCCCTCCACTCTGCTCGAAGGCGCTGCACCTCCTCCGACAGCTCCTCGGCGCTGAAGGGCTTGCGCAGGAGCGTTCGCGCGGGATCCTCCGGGAGGGATTCCAGGGAGTTAAACTCATAGCCGGTCACGAAGAGGACAGGCACGGCGCTGACCTTCCGGAGGGCACGGTACACCTCTGGGCCGCTCGCGTGTGGCATGATCGCATCGATGATCGCGAGGTCCAGCCGTGTGCCGTATTCGTGGATCGCGTCGATTGCTTCCTCGCCATCCTGTGCCACGACGACTCGGTGCCCAGCCTGTTCGAGGTAGGCTCGCGTCACCCGACGAACAGCAGCGTCGTCCTCGGCGAGGAGCACCAGGCAGCCTCGCTCCGCTGTCGAGCGAGGCCCGGCAGGAGATTCGGTCTCTTCGTAGCCAGCATCGCAACGCGGAAAATACACTCGAAACACGCTGCCTTGGCCCGGATGTGACTGCACATCGATGACTCCCCCGTGCCGTTCCGCCACGGCATACACGGTAGCGAGTCCCAGGCCGGTGCCGGAGCGGGTATCCTTTGTCGTGAAGAATGGCTCGAAGATTCGCTTCTGTATCTCGGCGCTCATCCCCCATCCGGAGTCCGCTGCTTCGAGTACGACGTAGTCTCCCGCGCGAAGGCCCAGCTCCTGCGCCGAGGGGTCCGTGAGCGTCTCCGAACAGACGCCGATGCGCAGCACGCCGCCTTCGGGCATCGCATCCCGCGCATTGACGCAGAGGTTTATCACGACCTGCTCGAGCTGACTCTCGTCGCCGCGGACGAGGAGCGGTCCGTCGCCGAGACGCAGTTCGACGACGATGTGTTCGCCCAGTAGCCGTCGGACCATGGACATGAGCCGGCCCACCATGGCGTCGACGGCAATGGCCTTGGCTTCGCCGCTCTCCTTTCTGCCGAACGCCAGGAGCTGATTGACGAGCCTCGCCGCCCGCTCGCTCGCTTGCTCGATCTCGAGGAGCATGGCTGCTGCTTCGGGAGCCAGCCCCTGCGCGATGCACAGGTGAGCGTTCCCGAGGATGACCTGGAGGAGATTATTGAAATCGTGCGCTATCCCCCCTGCGAGCTGCCCGATGGCGTCCATCTTTTGAGCTTGTCGAAGTCGCTCCTGCGTGCGGACCTGCTCCGTCATATCGCGGCTGACAACGACGAATCCGGTCACGTCGCCGCCTGCCTCGCGGAGCGGTGAGAGGGTCACATGCTCGATGCAGGGGGTCTTGCCCGTGCGGACAGTCTGGAGTGTTCCACGCCAGCCGCTGCCTCTGCCGATCGAGGCCGTGAGCTCCTCCGCCGCGGCGCCACTGTTGCTCGACGCGAGCGCCGGCCAAAGCTTTCCAAGGACGTCCGCCTGCTTGCGGCCCGTGGTGGTCTCGAACGCAGGGTTGACGTACTCGACTTTGCCGCGAGAGTCCATGAGGATGACGGACTCCGCCGATTGCTCGATCGCCGCCAAGAGTCGGCGGTTTGCCCGCTCGGCGTTGCGCCGGGCCGTGACGTCCATGGCAATGCCCGTCGCGCCGATGACCTGGCCCGTTTCGTCCCGGCGAGGCACGTAGCGGTACGTGAGGTGCACCTCGCCCAGGGAGGCGACCCCATCCACGGGCTCACCTTCGAGAGCGCGCCGGGTGGCTGCCTCAAGTTCCGGATAGACCTCTGCCACCGCTTTGCCAATGGCGAGGTCTGCGTCCGTTCCGACGAGGCACACCCCAGAGCCCTCGAGGACCTCCAACCGTGCGTCGGCGTCGACGACCCATACCATGATGGGAGCTTCGTCGAGCAGCGATCGGAGTAGATGCTCCTTCTGCGCCAGAGCCTCGCGCGCCAGGGCCTCTTCGGAGAGATCGACGACATAGGACACCGCGACGTCCTCCCCATCTAGAACGATGCGGGAGCCAAAGGCTTCTACAGGAAATGTGCTGCCGTCCTTGCGTCGATGGGTCGTCCTTACCGAGCGTGGATTGAAGCGCCCGAGCGCGGCCAACGACGCCCAGAGTTCACGGGTCAGGCCCGGGTCCACCTCGTACAGCGTGAGGGACATCAGCTCCTCGCGGGTGTAGCCCAGGGCGTCGCAGGCCCGCTGATTGACGTGAGCGAAGGTGGCATCGAGACGAGTGAAGAACCAGCTTCCAGGAAAGGCCTCGACCAGCGCCTTGAGCAGCTCCGAGTTCGAGCCCGAGGAGAGCGCGTCGCGAACTACCCGCGTGATCCAGGGGTTGGTCTGTCCTGTCTGATTCGACATTGGCTTCGATTCCGGCCACGCCTGTCGCGTGAGCCAGGTCCCCGACAAACTACCAGCATTCGCCGTATGGGGGGGAGCCCCTCTGCACGCGCAGGGCTCGGAACTGCGACGCTCTCGATTCGCGTGGGCCACGCCGACAAGGGATCCCCGCTAATCGTCATCGTGCGCGCTCTGGCCCCCGCCGTGCTTCCTGACGGTGGAGCACATCACAAAGGGGTGGTAAGCGAGCAGCAATGCTGCTTGGGCCGTGGGCCGCACGGGCTGGGAGAGGAGAGGCCTTCAGTGCACTTTCGGCTCTGAAAGCCTGGAAGTGGGGCGTTTGCCGTGAACGGGCTTGACGTCGCCGATCTGCGAACAACGAATGAATCACCTTGGGCGCACTCGTCTCGGGGAGTACGGTGGTGCGCTACGGCACCGGCGCCTGCGCAATCGCGCCCATTGTGTCCGGCGCATCGGCCGGAGTCGTGCTCGAGCCGAATCAATCCGAGAAGTGAGGATCCGCATGTCACCCACCGACAAGAACCCCGCGCGCCGCAGCACGCGCTGCCTGTTGCTCTCCCCGGAATTCAAGACCGCCTCGTTCTGGAATTATCGGGAGGCGTGTCGGATCAAGGGATCCCGCTACCCCGGTACTCCCCTCGGCTTGCTCACTGTCGCGGCCATGCTCCCGCAGGACTGGGAGCTCAAGCTCTGCGATCGGAACGTCGAGGATTTCGACGAGTCCCTCCTCGACTGGGCAGACGTGGTGTTCATCGGTGGGATGATACCGCAGCAGCAGGATCACCTACAGATGATCGCCCTGGCACATTCGAAGGGCAAAATAGTCGTATCAGGGGGACCGGACGCCACCTCGAGTCCGCACGTCTACGACGCTGCGGATCACCTGGTGCTCGGTGAAGCAGAGGTGACCCTGCCGGCGTTTCTCGCTGACTTCAAGGAAGGGCAGGCGAAGCACGTCTACCAGAGCAAGGATCAGGCAGACGTCACCCAATCGCCCGTGCCTCGCTGGGACCTGGTCACCATCGAGCACTATGCCTACCTTGGTTTCCAGTGGTCGCGTGGCTGCCCTTTCAACTGTGAGTTCTGCGATATCATCGAGCTCTTCGGGCGCGTGCCGCGTCATAAGACGACAGAGCAGGTGCTCCGTGAGCTCGACAACCTCTATTCCTTGGGCTACCGCGGCGCCATCGACGTCGTGGACGACAACTTCATCGGCAACCAGAAGGCGGTGATGGAGCTCCTCGAGGCGTTGCGGGGCTGGCAGGAGCGCCACGGTTGGCCCTTCGAGTTCGGCACGGAGGCTTCGTTGAACCTCGCGGATCGCCCCAAGATCATGGCGGCGATGCGCGACGCTGGCTTCAGCGTCATCTTCGTCGGAATAGAGACTCCGGACGAGGACACGCTGCGGAGCACGCAGAAGCGACAGAATACGCGCCGGGACATCGCAGAGTCCGTTCGTACCCTCTACGATTACGGGATCATGGTCATGGCGGGCTACATCATTGGGCTCGACGACGAATCGCCAGACATGGCGAGCCGCATGATCACCTGTATTCAGGACACCAGCGTCCCGGTCAACATGGTGGGCCTCCTCTTCGCCCTGCCCAATACGCAGCTCAGTCGCAGGCTGAAGCGGGAGGGTCGGATCAAGGACGGCTTCGAGCTCGTCAGCGCGACCGCGGGCAGCGATCAGTGCGCGGAGGGGCTCAACTTCGACACCCAGCGCCCCACGGAGGACATCCTGGCGGACTACATCAAGGTCCTCGAGGCTGTGTACACGCCCGAAGCCTACTTCGATCGTGTGCTGCGCATGGGCTTGGCTCTGAACCGCAAGTCGCAGAAGTTGAACCTGGGTCTCAAGGGCACCATAGCCGACGCCGTCACGTTTGGGCGCATGATCCGCGACATCGGCTTGAAGCGAGAGTGGGGACACCATTGGTGGCGAGTGTTCCTGATCGTCCTGGTCAAGAATCCCCGCGCGATTCGTTATGCTTTGTGGATGGGGGCCCTCTATACCCATTTCGGCGATTTCGTCCCATGGGTCACGGCGCGGCTGACGGAGCGCCGCAACACCATCTTGCGGGAGAAGGCAGCCCAAAAGCCCAGCATTCCCGCTGAGAACACCCGACCGGCAGCATCCTTGACGTTGAACTGAGTCGAGAACGCCCGCGCGCCAGCGCGTCCGTGGCGTCGCGGGCCCGCTCCTCACGATCGGATGCGCGCTCGCAGCCGTCTCACCCCGGAAACGAGCAGCCAGATCAGGCCGCCGCAGATGCCCCCGAAGAGGGCGGCTGCGGCAGCGCGGGCGACCGGTGCGAGCATCGTGCCGGTCGGGGTGTCAACGAAGCCCCCCATGGCATGGTGAAGGGCTGCCTCCACCCAGGGCAGGCCGTGCACCAGGATCTCACCACCGACGATGAACATGGCGATGGTCCCCGCTACGGAGAGCACCTTCATGATCCAAGGGGCGACGTGAAGAATGCCGCTGCCAAGGGCGTGCTGGACGCTGACGAAGGGGGAGCCCGGCTGTCCCGCGCCGCGCCTGCAGAGGTAAACCCCCAGGTCGTCGAGCTTCACTATCGCCGCCACGAGGCCATAGACGCCCACGGTCATCAGCAGGCCGATGGTCGACAGCACGAGGACCTGGGTGGCGAAGGGGGCCTGGGCAACGGAGGCCAGCGAGAGGGTGACGATCTCTGCTGACAGGACGAAGTCGGTGCGCACGGCGCCCTTCACTTTGTCCCGCTCCAGGGCGACCAGATCGAGCTCGCTGGTTTCGGCCTCGACGACGCGCTGGAGCTCGGCGTGGCGTTCCGTCGGGTCGTGGCGGCTCGAGGCGTGGTGCACCTTCTCGAACCCTTCGAAGCACAGGTAGGATCCGCCTATCATCAGCAGGGGTACAATGGCCTGCGGCAGGAAGGCGCTGATGAGCAGCGCGGAGGGGACCAGGATCACTTTGTTGAGCAGGGATCCCTTGGCGACCGCCCAGACCACCGGAAGCTCGCGGTCCGCTCGAACCCCGGTGACCTGTTGGGCATTGAGGGCGAGATCGTCCCCCAGCACGCCAGCTGTCTTGCGTGTCGCGACCTTCGTGAGCGTGGCCACGTCATCGAGGAGGCTGCTGATATCGTCCAGGAGGGCAAGGAGGCTCGTTCCGGCCATGGCTTGGCTCAGCTTGTCGTGCGGAAGCCCGCCCCGAGTCAACTGCCATGAGGCCGCTCCCCGAAGACACCGTGAAACCATGGGGTCACCGAGTACTCGAGTTGGTTTCGTGTACCGCAGTTGGCGGTCTCGCTGGTGTCCTAACCCGGCGGAGCCGGAACCAAACAGGGGAACTGGCAACGCCAAATGCAACCGGAGGGCAGGCTATCAGGTGTCAGCCGTCAGGCGTCAGCTTCTGCATGAAGCTGGCGAGCATCCTGCGCAC
>JAEWRL010000165.1 GCA_023398955.1 Pseudomonadota bacterium | reverse complement strand
CCCCGGACGGCAAAACGCCTGGCACGCTCCCGCTCGATCAGCACGTCGAGAGCGCGCTCCACGATCTCGGCCAGGCTCGCGTCGGGAAGCGAGTGGCTGACAAGGGCGCGGGCGGCATCGAGCTTCTGTTTCAGGGCCGCGCTCGCTGTAAACGCGATCTTGTAGCGATCGGCGCCCAGAGGCTCGCACTCCGCCCGTGCATCGCGACGCGCGGCGACCGAGGCCACGCGCGGCAACAACGGGTGCTCGGCCCCCTCGCGCTGGATGGCCAGCGCCGCCGACTCGACCCCCTCGCGCTGGATGGCCAGCGCCGCCGACTCGGCCCCCTCGCGCTGGATGGCCCGCGCTGCTGACTCGGTCCGGTACGGTTCCGCGGCTGCTGCCGTCCGGCGTGGTTCCGGCAGAGGCTTCTCCGTTCGCTCGCGCGGCCAGGGCAACCTGCGCACGCTGTCCGGCACGGGCGCCTTGGGAAAGCGCAGGGCGAGCAGCTTTTCTACCTCGCGGAGCGTCCTGTCACAGGCCGCTTCGAGGAGCTCGTCGGCGTTCTCTTCGGTGAGATGCGGAGCCAGCGCCGTCAGTCCGGAGGGGTGGAGCCGTCCCGCTGCGAGTCGGCCCAGCACGACAGGGAGCCGCCGCGCCAGGCGCGCCACTGTGATCCGTTTGTAGGCTGCGGGTTCGCTCATCCCGAGGCGCTGAGTGGCATAGCCGAACAGCGACGAGCAGGCCTTGTCGAGGTAGAGCCGTCGCGCGGCGACCTCGGCCAGGTGTGCGACGAGCTCGGCTGTCACCTGCCTATCGCAGTTCACGAGCTCCTGCAAGCGAGCGAGCAAGGCCTTGTCCGAAAGGTGGCCTGGAGCCCGACCGCGGAGCAAACCCTCGGTGTTCCCGTTCTCCATGAGGAATAATATAACATGTTCTATTCTTTCACTCTCAGCGCCTCGGAGAACGCCAGGTCTCGCCTCGGTGGCCCTGAGACGTCCCAGGCACGCCAGGGCAGCTCTCTGTGCCGATCGGCTGCCCCCACGGGGGGCTGTCGCGGCGAATGCGCCGACTCGGGGTGCCTTGCTCCAGCGAGCCGTCAAGGAAAATCGACGGTCACGAAGCACTATGGCTCAGCCCTCTTCTTCATCCGGTGGCCTGCGCAGCCCGAGTCGGAAGCTACAACCCGTGAACCCATACTCACAGTGAAACCAGCCAGGTCGAGAGGGTTGGGCGCCCCGCTGAAACGGGCGCGACCGGCGTCCGGAAGCGGGGCGAGCGCAGCGTCGGGGCGGCGTGGAGCGTCACGACACCGCGCCTGCGCCGCGCAGAGCAGGCGCAGGTTCGACAGGCCATCGGCATCCGGCGGTGAACTCTCCGCGCGGCGAGTTTGCGTCCTGGGCTGGCCGGACGAGGCTCGTTCTCCCTGGGAAGGCTCGGGGTGTGCCCAGATTCCCTTTCGCCCTGTGGACGCTCCTCGCAGCGTGGCGCCCTTCGCTCGAGGGGGCGCAGGCGCGGTGCCCCGACGGCGTTCTCCGCCGAGCGTCTGCGCTATGGCCGGGTCGATGACTCCCGAGCGCGCACGTTTAAGCGGGGCGCCCCCACTCGAGCCACCTCCGCTCGTGCCGCCGCCGCCGCTGGGGTCGCCGCCGCTGGGGTCGCCCCCACTCGGGTCGCCCCACTCGGGTCGCCCCACTCGGCCCGCTCTGCCGTCCTATCACGGGTGACCGGCTCCCGCGGGTGCCATGCCCTATCCGGGCGCGCCGCCTCAGTGTTAGGATGCAAGCGCCCTTACGCCGGAGCTAGCCCGATGGCGGGGCGACGCGCCCGAGCGCCTGCTCGTCGTCATCGAGGTGGAGCCGCGGCCCGGTGCGGAGGACCCCAAGCGCTATCGCGTCGAGCTGCCCGTCGCTGCCGAGCCGAGTGGCGTGCTCTGTCGCCCCGCCCACTGGAACGCCCTCGAGTCGCAATGCTCCGCGCTCGGTGACTGCGGCACGCTGGGCATGCCATGCTCGGAGACTGCGGTGGACATGGAGGCGGGGGAAGTGGCGGGCGACGACGCGCGCGACGGACAGCCGTCCGCGTGCGACGGTGGCCTCGTGTGCGCCGACCAGGGGGACCCCGAGAAGCTCACTTGCCTCATGCCCTGCGCCGCCGACGCCGACTGCGGCAGTCACGGGGTGTCTTCGTGCCAAGGTGGACTGTGCCGCTTGGCGCGGAGCTGGTGAGGAGCAGGGCCCGCGCCGTCGGCACGGGCATTGCGGCCCAGCTCGCTGGAGGTTGGACACGAGATCCCGATCCTGGTAAAAGCGGTGGGCGGGTTGGTGCGCCGAGCACCGCCGTCAAGGGCCTGGGGTTGGCACAATGGCCTGAGGCAGCGAGACGCCCTTTTCTGATTTCTGATCGTAAACCACGCCCATGAACCTTCGAATCCCAGCACTCGTCTTCCTCGTAAGTCTGGTTTCGGGAGCGCACGCGCAGGCGGAACAGCCCGCCGCTGCGGCTGCCGCTGCCGCTGCCTCTGCCTCTGCTCCCTCCAGCCCCGCAGGCTCGAGCAGCGAGTCCGAATCCCCGGATTGCGTCCCCCCCTGTCGGATTGGATTCGTCTGCGTCGCCAAGGAGTGCGTCTCTGCGTGTAACCCGCCCTGCGGGCGTGGGGAGACGTGTACGGGCGCGGGCGAGTGCGAAGCGATTGCGGAGAGCTCGGGGTCGTCAGGGGTGGACGGCTTCGAGGCGGAGCCTTCGGAACGGCCAAAACCCGTGCCGTGGGAGCGAAACAGCACGGGAAGGATGGTGGGCGGCATCGTCGTGACATCCGTCGGAGGCTTGCTCGTCTTCGTGGGTGGCATGATGCTCCTTGCTGGCGACGTGACCACCTGTCGCTCCGGCGGAGACTGCGAGGGGACCGACTTCCGGGGCACTGGAACTGCTCTCGCGCTCGTGGGTGGGGCGGGCGTCGCGGTGGGCATTCCCTTGATCGTCTCGGGGGCGCGACGGGTGCCGAGGCGAAACCGGAGCCACTCTGACGCGCAAGCGGCGACGCTTCGATACGATGATGTCGCTATCACCTCGGCAGAGCTCGTCCTAGGCTGGGACTCCGTCGCACTCCGATCGAACTGGTAGTGCCTTGCTCCGCCGGAGAGCCCCTACTCGAACCGCGACAGCACGGTGGCACCGCCGAACCGAGTCAAACCCAGAGTCGATGCAGGGGGATCGCGATCGCGTCGAAGGGCGGAATGCGCGCCTCCGCCTCGTCCGTGAAGACGGCCTCCACGAGCCACTTGCCGACGCTGAGCCGCCTCACCTCGATGAGCCTGCTGCGGCTGTCGACCATCCACAGCCACGGCACGCCGATGCTGGCGTAGAAAGGGGCCTTCGTTCGCTGATCGTAGCGCGCATTGCTCGACGAGAGGATCTCGCAGACCCAGTCTGGAACCGTACGGAACGGCTCCCCCTCTGGCGGGAGTGCCGGCATCGTTTCTCGACGCCAGCCGGCGAGGTCCGGAGATATTTCGGGAGCGCGAGGTAGCTCGATGCCCGGCTCGGGCACGATCCACCACCCGCCGGGACCGTCTTCGTCATAGTCGAAGCCGCCGCCCAGGAAGTGACCCAAGAAGCCGATGCTACGTGCGTGCCGCGGCCGCGGGCGCGGTTGCACGTACAGCTCGCCGTCGATGATTTCACCCTTGAGGTGCTCCGGCAAAGCCACGAGGCGAGACCACAGCTCCTCAGCAGTAGGATCGGCTACGCGGGTGACCATTGGGCTTCACCATAGCACGCGGTTTCCTTGCCTGCGTACGACCGCTGGGCGGCAGCAAGTCGGCTCGAGTGCGACAGCGGGCTTCGCCGCATCGGCTCGAAGCCTACCCGGTGATTGCCGACTTACGGGTCAGGTGGGCAATGCCGCGGTTGAATTCCTCGCCGCGCCTGGTCCGACCCTCCCCAGGCACCGCGCGCCTCGTCGCTTTCGGCGGCGCCCCGCTAGAATTCCCACCTTGTGGCTGCCGTCGTTTCCCACCTTGTGGCTGCCGTCGTTTCCCACATTGTGGTTGCCGTCGTTGTTTCCCACCTTGACGGAGGACCGGGCCACTCCGTCTACTGGGAGGATGACGAACGAGGGCTGTCTTGCCACCGTGCTCGGCAACGCTCAGCTTCTCCGTCTCGCCAAACAAAGGATGGCAGTCTGATGAAAGCATTGCGCGTCGTGGTCTCGGTTCTAGTAGGTGGTTCTCTCTTCGCGGCCGGCTACGGATTCGCTCGGAGCCAGTCGGTGGTGGCCGAGCTCGGGAACCGCCCCGTGTCACTGCTGACGCTCGGCCTACGCGTCGCGAGCGCGTCGTACCCGGGGACCCAGGTCACGTTGGAGGGAAGCAAGCTCGTCGTGCAGCGTTTCGTCTCCGCGCCGCCCCATGGCCCGGGCCAATCCTTCGACTGCGATGCGGAGCTCCGCCGGACGCGTGAGATGCTGGGAGTGGTGGAGAAGCGGGAACGGGGCACGAATCAAACGGTGATCACGCGCTCCTCGTTCAGCACGCTGTTCTTGGCCGCGGAGGAGCCGGAAAGCAGCAGCTCGGCGCTGAAGCGTCGCGACGCCATCGACGCAGCGACGCAGGTGCGCGTCGTGAGGTCGGGCGTGTCGGCGGGGGCACCACCGACGACCTGCCAGGGGCCCCTTCTGCCTCCAGGGTGAGTCTGCCTCCAGGGTGAGCCCATCGCGAGCCACTTCCCGTTGACGTGCGGGGCGAGATTGTTCTGGCCCGCCATTCTGCACTTTCCCGTTGACGTGCGGGGCGAGACTGTTCTGGCCCGCCATTGTGCACTTGGTAGCGCGGGTTTCGTGTCGGAGAAGGGTAGGGCGCTGGCGCTGGCGCTGGTGCGGGCTAGGGGGCCGGAGGAGGAGTCGCCGCGGAGGCTAGTGATGCTGACGCCAGTGATGCTGACGCCAGGCGAGTATCGAAAGGCCGCCCCGTCTCGCCAATCAAGCTAAGCTTGCCGCATGAGTACCGCGAGACGCTTGCATCACAGCTACGAGGAGTACCTCCAGCTGCTCGCGCGGAACGAGGTGAAGCTGGAGTTCTGTGAGGGGGAGATTTTTGCCATGGCTGGCGGGACGCTGGCCCACGCCGAGCTCGGGGGGGCCATGGTCGCAGTGCTGCGGGCTGCGCTCGTCGGGCGCTGCCGGGTCTTCAGCTCGGACGCCAAGGTGAGGGTCGAAGAGACGGACCTGAGTACGTTCCCGGATGGATCTGTGGTGTGCGGCGACCCGCAGACCTCTCCCGTCGACAAGCACGCGATAACGAACCCATCGCTGCTCTTCGAGGTCACGTCGCGGTCGACCGAAGACTACGACCGCGGGGAGAAGCTGAGCCACTATAAGCAGCTGCCGTCGCTACAGGCGGTGCTCATCATCTCCCACCGGCGGCCATGGATCACCGTCGTTTCGCGCAACGGGAGCGAATGGGCGGTGCAGGAGATCCGCGGTGGCGAACGGGTCGTGCTCAGCCGCCCAGAGCTGAGCATTGTCGTCGACGAGGTCTACCGAGGTATCCCCCTCGACTCGGAGTAACCTGCCTGGAATCCGTCTTTGGATCGGGAGGCCGCCTCTGCCGACCCGATGATCCTGCCGCCAAGCAACCCCCGGAGCCTTCGGAAGTAGGCGGGAGGGCTCCCGACCTCGAGCTCGAAGCCATCGCGAGGCGAGCGGATGGGGAAGACCCATACACCTACAGGAGGAGCCCGCGGAGCCAGCGCTGTAGCGCGCGTCGTTCCACGCTGGGGTCTGGGCAGGGGCGTCGCTCCGCCACGGCCCTTCCAGCACCGTTGCCGTCGGCCTCTGCCTATTAACTCTCCGCGCGGCGAGTTTGCGTCCTGGGCTGGCCGGACGAGGCCGGCTCTCCGCGGGAACCGCTGGGTATGCTCACCGCCATCCTTGTCGACGACATTGCGCTGGCGCGCCATTCTGCGCCGGAGCCGAGCGACGGGGCAATCGTGCCTATTGCGCCGACGGTCACTGTCGGCCGCAACGACGCGCGACTGGGGCTTCTGGGAACAACACGCCCGCGGGCAGGGAGCTGCGGCGGCAGGGGGCATTGTGAACCTCAGCAGGCGCTCACCATGCCGCCCTCGATTGAACGCGACCGGCCTCGCGGTCCCGACGGTCTTCGTCATAGCGGGCCTCCGACCGTTCGCACCGGTTGCCGTGACCTGCTTCACGCTGGTATCGTGCGCTCGGCTGTGCTCCGGATCATGCCCGTGCGGAGTCCGGGGGTCCTGCGCGACACCTATGATCAGCGGCTTCCGACGCGCCCGGCAGAGCGTCTGCGCCTTCTCGCGAACATGAACCTCGCAACCAAGGACGGTACGCTCAACCTCGCGGGGCTACTTCTGTTCGGAGAGCAGCCAGAGCGCATCAAGCCCCAGTTCGTCATCAAGGCGGTGAAGTACCCGGGCAACGACATCCACACCTCGAAGTATGACGACACCGAGGACTTCGGCGGTCCGCTGCGAAGCATGTATGACGACGCGCTCGCCTTCGTGCTCCGCAACCTGCACAAGGTCCAGGCGGGTCGCGGCGTGAACAGCCCGGGTGTGCCCGAGATCCCCCCGGTCGTCTTCGAGGAGCTGCTCGTCAATGCGCTCGTTCATCGAGACTACCTGATCAGCGCGCCGATCCGCCTCTTCGTCTTCGACGACCGCATCGAGATCATCAGCCCGGGCACGCTACCAAACAACCTGACCGTCGAGAACATCCGCGTCGGGAACTCGAACCTGCGCAACCCCATTCTCGCGAGTTTCGTAGCCAAGGGCGTGCTGCCGTACCGAGGACTCGGCTCGGGCGTGCCACGTGCGCTCGAGGCCTGGCCCGACATCGACTTCCGCGACGACCGTGACGGCGGCCTCTTCGTGGCCACCGTGCGGCGGAAAGCGCCACCGGCCGACTTGCATGGTAACTTGCATGGTAACTTGCATGGTAACTTGCATGGTCCCGGGACCGAGCAAGTCACCGATCAGGTCCTCAGGGTGGTCGAGAATCTCGACGGCGAGGTGACCCGGCAGGAGCTCCAGGACGCGCTCTCGCTGAGCAACCGAGATCACTTCCGCAAGGCGTACCTCCTGGCTGCGCTCGAAGCCGGCCTGATCGAGATGACTCAACCCGACAAGCCCAACAGTCGGAGCCAGCGCTACCGCCTCACGCCTGCGGGAAAGGAGCTGCGGCGGCGGCGCGGCAGGACAAGGTGACGGTCAACAGTTCCGGTTGATTGCCCGTCAGCTGTTCCCTTCCCACCCTGGTCAAGGAGCAGTCTGGACGATAGACTCTCCTGGTCATGTCACAGCCTGCACCAGTATGGGTGATCGACCCCGAGGACCCGCGGGCACCGCCCCGCGAGATCTGGGC